>RFGT01000154.1 GCA_003696975.1 Nitrospirota bacterium
GGCTGCCGCGGCATAGTCAAACCGGCTTTCCATCTGCTGATAAATGGCGTAGGTGAAAGTCTGATATCGGAGCAAGGAGACGGCTCCAAAATCGGATACCACGTATAAGATAGCCAGAAAGAGGCCGGCTGCGACGGCTGGCCGAATCAAAGGGAAAAATACGCGAATGAACGTGGCCCATGCCGTGGCGCCGGTGACCCTGGCGGCTTCCTCGAATGAGAGATTGAAGTTGCGAAAGGCGGTACGAGCCAGCAGGTAGACAAACGAGAAGGTATTGAGTGTCATCACCAGCGTAGCTCCGGCGAAACTGAACGGCGAAAAGATCTGCCCCTCCGTGCCGGTGATGAACTGAAGAAAGGCATCCACGGGCCCCCCTTTTCCCAAAAGATATGTATAGATATAGGCCAATACATACGAGGGAATCGCGAGCGGAAGGATAATAAGCCATTCCCACACCCTCGATCCCCAAAACCGGTATCGTGTCAAAAGCCAAGCCAAAGAAACCCCTAGCCAGACAGTACCCAAAGAGACACCTACGGCCAGCAGCAACGTATTGACAAGAAGTTCAGGAATGCGCGTGGTCCAGAGCCTGCTCCAGGTCTCCACATCTGTTGTGAGAGCGGTGAAGAGGACATAGAGAAGTGGCAGGGTAATCACTCCTGCAAGGATTGCTCCGCATAGGAACAACCCTGACGGAGGACGAGAAAGCCAGATAAAAGAACGGTTAGCGGAGCCCAATGCGCTCAATGAGGGTCATAGTCGGCTCACGAAGTTCCGCCAACTGGATCAAGGGCACATGAGCGACCTGCACCAGGTGTTTAGGCGGGAGGGCAGGATCAGCCGCCACGTCGGGGCGCAAGGGATATTCCTTGTTGAGCCTGGCAAAGAGCGCTTGGCCATCCCGGGAGATCAGAAAGAGGACCAACTTCCGGGCTTCCTCACGATGTTTTGCATAAGCTGTGATGCCAATGCCTGCAGCGTTCAAGACCACGCCCATTCCGTTTTTCCCTTGATCGGTTAGGAGTAGGGCAATGGGAGCGTTAGGGTGCTTGGCAAGATGGCGGTAAATGTAGTAGTGATTGACGAGACCGAGTGCAACCTCCCCTCGAGCTACAGCATCCACGATCTGCCGATTTTTCCCGTAGACAAATGTTCCCGCGTTGGCCTTCAGCCCCTGTAAGAACTGAGCGGTAACCGCTTCACCCTTTACGGCGCGGATGACCGAAATCCCAGTTTGCAAATACACGCTGCCGGCGTTAGGGATAGCGATTTTCCCTTTCCATACAGGGTCCGCCAGGTTCAGGATCGAGTGAATCGACGTAGGGTTGACCAGCTCCGTGTTGTAGACTACGACCCAGATCCGACCGGAGAGACCAATCCAGCTATTATCCGGGGCGCGGAATGTTGCGGGAATGGCGTGTTCAATTTCTGGCGAAGGGAACGGCTGGAGTAACCCCAATTCATGCGCCCGTTCCAGAGTTCCCGCGTCATTGGTGAGCAACACATCGGCAGGAGTCCGAGGGCCTTCCAATTGCAGGCGATTGACCAATGCCGTACTGCTAGCGGTAAGCACCTGCACCGTGATGCCGGTCCGCTGTTGGAATACGTCGAGGACCGGTTGAATAAGCCGTTCCGCCCGGCCTGAATACACAACGAGTGTGTCAGCGGCATGGGAGATAACGGTGAAGCCCAATCCCCATAGAAGCCCAACAAACACCCATGCTAATTTCCCCACTTTTCTTGTCTCCTTACGATGGCGAATGCTCATATGGTGCGTTTCTTGCGCTTGAAATCTCGGGGAGAGGGAGCAGAGTTTCCGTTTAAGGGTTTCCCGCAATTGGCACATTGTCCGTTCGGCAGTTTCACCGGGGAGCAATACAGTTCGAGTTTGTGGGTTTGGATTGTAAATCCGTTGCGGGAGGCGACTTCCTCTTGGAGATGTTCGATTTGGCAATTCTCAAATTCGATGATTTTGTCGCACGTCGTACAAATGAGATGATCGTGATGTCCCTTATGGGCGACATTATCGAACTGCGTTTGTGAGCCGAAGTGCTGCTCTTGAGCAAGGCCGGTTTCACACAACAACTTCAACGTCCGATAGACCGTTGCAAGACCAATGTGGGGATCTTTTTTGGCTAAGATTCGATACATCTGCTCAGCCGTGACATGTTCCATTTTGAGGAACGTGTTGAGAATATTTTCGCGCTGGCGGGTAAGTTTGAGATTGTGTTTGGCCAGATGTTGTTTCAAAATTTCTAACTCTTTGGTGGCCTTTGGCATGAAGGAATCCTCTCCCTCAGGTGGGATTATCCTCCTCTATTAAAACCAAAATTACCGGTGAGGGTCAAGTTGAAATTCTATCACCATAACGGTTCCCTTTATGAGTTTCAAGAGAGTATTACGAGGCGGTTTGGCGGTTGACGGATTGCAGAAAGCCTAGTTAGACTCACACGATGTCGGTATACATGAGGGTGAGTTCGAGGATGGTATGCGAAAACCTCATGAGCGCGTGATCGATCGGGCTTTGTTGGTGTATCTTCTGCACTGGGCTGCCTCACAAAACTTTTCCTTGGTCAGTGATGTCAAGCTTCAGCAGTTGGTTTTTCTCTGCGCCTTGCAGATGGTGGGAAAAGGATGGCGGGGCTTCCATTACGACTTCATGCGCTTTGCCTATGGCGCATTCAGCAAAGAATTAGACGATGACCTGTTGGCTTTACGCCGGAAGGAATGTCTGGAAAACTTTGACGTGCTTGAAAAAAGTCAACCAATCGTTTCCCTTATCGATGCTGCCATTCCGGGAACCGAAGCCAATGAGCAAGTGATGGAGATTTTGCGCTCGGTAATTGAGACGTATGGTCCTCAGGATCTTGGCGAAATCACGAACTCCGTGGAAAAAGTGGAACTCAGCCCTGCTGATAAGCCCGAGCAGAAATTGCTGATTCGAGAGATTTCGTTTCATTCCATTCTGTTGGTCCCTTCTCGCGTGGAAGTTACGGGTGAATTCACTGTCTCTCCTGCCACCTTGGTCCGTCTCAATGCCCTGGTAGGGGTTTAATCTGCACAGATTATCGCTGCCCCTCGGTGAGGAGGTTTATCCTAGTGATCTAACAGAGGGAGATCGAGCAGATGAGATGGATCGCCTATGAGAAAGAATGCCCCCGAAGAAAGACAGCGTGGGACTTGCTAAGCCGGGGTAACATAAGCAATTTGAGTGAAATAAGGGAAGGCCGAATGGGTTGGGGGGACTGGTCACGCCTAGTTGGGACCCCCCAAAGGGATCATCCCTAATCCCTTTGGGACATCCAACGACAGCGGTCACGGTTGATGTTGAGAGGAATGTGCCACCACACGGACGGTTACCAAGTCCCGAATCTTCGCAAGGGTTCGGTCTCCTATGCCTTTCACCTGTCGAAGCTCTTCAACGCTTTTGAAGGGACCAAAGGCGTCACGATAGTCCACAATCCGCTTCGCCAGAGTTTGTCCAATTCCGGGAAGCGCCTGAAGGGCTTTGACTGTGGCTGTGTTAAGATCAAGCTGTTTCTCTGCCGCCGCGAGCGAGGGTTCTTGGACTCCGATGAGGAACCACATAGTACAGAGAAAAGCAAGGACGGACATACGGACCATGTGATGATGAGTATGAGCAACCGACCACATGATAAACCTCCTTTCTGCTGATGGGTTGATAACCTGTAAATTTCTTATGTGCTGAGGAATAAGCAGAAACTGTGCCTAGGCAGACGAAGTGGGAACCAGGAAACGGCCATAAGAGGAAAACCCCCTTGTGGTGGCGAAAAGGTTGCCTGCCTGTGGGTTTGAACGTGCTTTCAGAAGACCATGCAGAAGATAGGAATTCGTATCAAGTAGCCAAACTATGTATCTGAACCGATACACTTAGAGGTGTGATACCGAGCAGACAAGCAACAAGAGAAACACTCAAAGAGCCTTACGTGTGATAGGCTGCATTGATTTTGACATACTCATAAGAGAAATCTGTCGTCCAGCAGTGATGCATGCCCGATCCTGGGCCGATCTCGACTGTAATCGTGAACTGACGGCGCTTCATAATACGCCGGGCCTGTCGCTCAGCAGATGGGCCAACGCCGATTCCATTCCGTACTAGGGCGACCTGGTTTACCCAAATGTGAAACTGCCGAGGGGAAATCCGCGCTCTTGCGCGACCGATTGCCGCGGCGATTCGGCCCCAGTTGGGGTCTTCTCCAAAAAAGGCGGTCTTGACCAGTGGGGAGGTGGCGATCGTGTTGGCCACCCGCTTAGCTTCAAGGGAGGTTCTGGCGCCCTTTACCACAATGTGGGCTACTTTGGTGGCGCCCTCTCCGTCTTGAACGATCTTGAGAGCCAGGGTCTCACAGGTAGCAGTCAGAGCTTGTTGAAAGGTGGCACAGTCCGACATGCCCTCCCGAAGGATGGGATTCCCTGCCAGACCATTGGCTAAACAGAGGACCATGTCGTTGGTACTAGTCTCACCGTCAATAGAGATACAATTGAACGACTGCCGCACGGCTTGGGTCAGCATGTGTTGGAGGAGCCCAGGCTCGATGGCGGCATCCGTGGTGAGATAAGCCAACATGGTGGCCATATCCGGATGAATCATGCCGGCGCCTTTGGCCATGCCTCCAACCGTCACCAAACAGTCGCCTATGGTTGTCTGAAAAGCCGCTTCTTTGGGGACTGTATCAGTGGTCATGATCGCGCGTGCCGCCTCAGTGTGTCCTGCTCGACGGAGACGTTGGACAAGGAGAGGAATCGCCCGGCTGATCTTCTCGATGGGTAAAGGTTGGCCAATGATTCCTGTAGAACCGACATAGACACTTCCAACCGGCAATCCTAGATGCTGGGCTGTCACCTTCGCCATTGCCTTGGCTTGCTGTAATCCCTGAGGGCCCGTGCATGCGTTCGCGTTGCCGCTGTTGATGATAATGGCTTGCCCGAGCCGCGTGCGAAGTTTCTGCCGATTGACCACCACTGGGGCTGCAGGGAGTCGGTTTCGTGTAAACAGTCCGGCCATCGTCCCTTGAATGGTAGAAACAACCAGCGCAAGATCCAAGGCTCCCGAGGCTTTGATTCCCGCATGGATGCCGGCTGCACAAAACCCTTGAGGGGCGGTAATCCCACCCGGTCGGCGTAAAAGGGTCATGACACGCTGAAGAGGATGGAGCAATTTGCGAGGATGGGGAATTGCTGGATGTTGCTTAGGGAAAGATCCCGGCGTCGATTAATCCTGCTTCTTCGGGAAATCCCATCATGAGGTTCATACATTGAATGGCCTGGCCTGCAGCTCCTTTCACCAGATTATCCAACGCCGCCACGGAGATAATTGTCCCCGTCCGTTCATCAGCCACGACGCTTATATCACAATAATTCGAGCCTTGTACATGACGGGGGGTTACAACGGTCGGGTCGGATTGCACTCGAATGAAGCGATTGCCGTGATAATACTCCCGATATACTTCCTGTAATTGGGTCGTTGAGAGAGAAGAACGCATTCGGACATACGCAGTACTGAAGATGCCGCGACTCATGGGGACAAGATGGGGTGTGAATTGGACGGTGACGGTAGCTGTCGGAATGGTCTCTCGGGCAATCTGTGTGAGCTCTTGTTCGATCTCCGGCGTGTGACGATGCTTGCCAATATTGTAGGCAGAAACAGAATCATGGGCTTCGGGAAAGTGATAGCGCAAGGTGGCTGTTCGGCCTGCTCCCGAAATGCCGGACTTCGCATCGATTGTGAGAGGAAAGTCGATGGCGATGAGCCGATGGGCGAGAAGGGGTGCCAGTTGCAGGATGGCCGCAGTGGGGTAGCAGCCCGGGGCCGCCACAAGCAAGGCCTGCCGAATGGATTCCCGGTGCACCTCAGGCAAACCATACACGGCTTGGTTGAGAAGAGATGTCTGGGTATGAGAAGTGTGATACCAAGTTTCATAGAGAATGTGGTCCCGCAGTCGGTAATCGGCACTCAGATCGACTACGGGTGTTTTGGCTTGAATGCATTGGGCGACAGGGTCCATGGATTTGGTATGGGGCAAGGCAAAAAACACAAAGTCAGCCTGGTGCCTGAGTGTCGAGACCTCAAGGGATTCTAATTGATGATGGGGATACAAGGAGGCCAAATGAGGAAACACCGACGAAAGGAGTGCCCCCGCGGATTTTTCTGCCGTGACCGTGGTGACGGTGATCGAAGGATGCCGGGCGAGAAGGCGAAGCAGCTCTCCGCCAGTGTAGCCGCTGGCACCAACGACTGCGACACGTAGCCGGGTGTGAGGCATAGGGACAAAGCCCACTCAACAGGAATTTGGTAGAAGAATGGTTCTCGATCGTCGAGAACCGCCTATCCTTTCTTGCGTTTCGATGTTTTAGGGAGCGAAGTGACTATGATTTCATTAACGCTTGGAGTATTGGAACCGCCGTCTGGCGCCTTTTTGCCCGTATTTCTTTCGTTCTTTGACCCGTGAGTCGCGAGTTAGTAGGCCCTCTTTTTTCAGCGGGATACGATATTCGGGATTGGCTTGAACA
>RFGT01000155.1 GCA_003696975.1 Nitrospirota bacterium
ACCCTGAATTCCTTCCGCCGTTGCCTCCTCAATCCTACCTCCCAATGCTTCCCATTCCCCCGGAAACGGTTTCGGCTGACCCGTTCGTTCGCGCGAATATCACAAATGAGGTTATCCAGCTCTGCCGGGCGCATCAGGTGCGTGGGGCTGGATTCATGAGCGTTACACGAGACAAAATCAGTCTCGCCGCGTCCACGGGCTTGCGAGCTTATGACGAGACCGCTCACGCTCGATTGAGCGTCACAGCGATTGGATCGGACTCTACGGGCTGGATTGACCGGGCACATCGGTCGATCCATGCCCTTGAGCCAGCTCACTGGACGAACGTGGCGATTGAGAAAGCCCGGCAGTCAGCTCATCCTCGATCCCTGCCGCCAGGCCGGTACACGGTTCTTCTTGAGCCGGCAGCCGTCGCGGGGTTGCTGGCCTTCTTGATCGAGGCCTTGGATGCCAAGGATTATGAATCAGGAGCTAGTCCGGTGAGTGGAAAACTGGGGACCCGTATTCTCGACAGCCGGTTCACGCTGGAACATGTTCCGGATCATCCTCATCTCCTGGGTGCCCGATTCATGCGGGATGGATTGGCTCATACCAGAAAAGTGTGGATTCAGCAGGGAGTCCTGAAGCAATTGGCCTATGATCGATTCACAGCACAAGTCCATGGAGTGGATCCCACTCCTGCACTCAATGCACCCGTACTGGCAGGAGAATCGTCGGCTGCGCGTTCGGTATCGGAGATGATTCGTCAGATAAACCGGGGGATCTTGGTGACGAACTTGTGGTACATCCGTCCGGCGAATCCCGTGGATTTGACCCTGACGGGCATGACGCGGGATGGCACGTTTTTGATTGAAGACGGTGAAATTACCACAGGGCTTTGCAACTTTCGCTTCCACGACAGCCCGCTTCGGGTATTTCAGGCAGTTGATTCCTTCTCCGAACCAATGGAGGCTATCTCGGCCGAATATGGAAAAATGTTGGTTCCGTTTCTGACAGTCCGTGATTTTCACTTCACCAGTTGCACGAACGCTTGAGCGTTCCCGAGAAGACAAGACCGCAGCAGTTGGTCTGGTTCCGCCGAAGTCGGACAGGGAGAGATGGAAGCGAACAGTTGGAGAAGGGAAGGATCTTCCCTTAGGGACCAGAGGGGCGTGATGTGTCGATCAATGTGGATTGATCCACGCCTTGGGCTTGCACGACGTTAATGGGTTTCCTCTGCAAGGATTGACTGGAGAGTTTCGACTTTTTCATCCACAACGTCCAGGGTGTGAGCAAAGTCGTCCCCTCCTCCATCAAAAGTTGGGGGGTCTGGAGCGAACCTTCCATGCGAGCCGTTCCGAGCAAGTGAACCTGTTTTTTGGCGACGATATCTCCGGTGATGGTGCCTTGACTGACGATTGTGCCGGCTCGAACTTTGGCGTCGATGACACCGCTGGCACCTACGAGAAGTGAGCCGCGCGTGTAGATTTCTCCTTCGAATCGTCCGTCAACCTGCACGGTTCCGTGGTTGGTGATCGTGCCTCTGCATTCGACCCCCTTCCCGAAAAAGGCTACGAGCTCTTGGGAACTACGGCGTTTCCCCTGCAGTTTTTTGGAAAGACTCCGCTTCGGAGGCTGTGATGAAGGAATCTTCCCATGGGGTTTAGGTGCCATTGGCTTCATCACGCAATCTCACTGTTCGCTCCATGGAAGCAGCGAGGCGCCTGTTCCTTTAGACAGTATAAGCGTTCTCATGCAGTTGATGTGTCTTGTTTTCACCTATCGGTTGTTCTGTCGAAAAATTGAATAAGGATGGGACAGGCTGAACGGGCTCGTCTGTTAAGTGAACGCCCTCGAATTTAAGTAGGATTTCGAAAAGCCATTCTTGACAGTCGAAGGGAAAAGAGAAGAAGCTACTTCGACAACGTCGCGATGCCATGCCTGGCTTGAGATCACATCCCCGTGACTCGATCCATGTTGCAGGAACACGCGGCGCTGGTCCTTCCCCTGATCATAGCGAGTGTCCAATTATGGCGATAGCCACGCTTGCGTTTCGGCGATGCGTGATCAATTCTCCGGAATTCGGAAGCGATGAGGAGCATGTGGGCTCACGAATTTTTTTCGACTTGCATGTCGGCGGAGTGGGATATGCCAACCTGTTTGTCGATGTGAGAGAGTTCGTGCGGGAAGGAGCAAAGCATAAGCCGCTCTTGATTACCATGCCTTCCGGATATACTGGACCGTGGAATGCCCCGGTATTTCAGAGCTTGGTGGAATTTTATTATCGCCATGCCGTAGGAGTGAAGTGGGGAATGTTCGGCATGCGAGGTCCCAGCATGCGATTGGAGAACTGGACGGTGGAACAGGAAATGCTCGTCCAGTTTGAAGTGTTTGATGATAATGAGACCGGCGCTGGCGTGCGCTAATGTTTCGATGGAAAAAGCTCTCCCTTCTACCACCAATACGGGGAGTAAAACCACCACGGATATCCCCAATATGGCCCGAATGAATAGAAGGGACTATACAAAACAGGGGGAGGACCGTACAGATAAGCCGGCTGGATAGGCCAAATCTTGAGATGCTCGATTGTGAGCAATGGATAGGTATATTCCATTTCATCCAGGAGTTCGGTCACACTCCCGGTGACAGTTCCAATTAAGGTGATCGCCGTTCCCGGTGGCACAGTCGCGGGATCAAGGAACTCACGCTGAATAGCCATGAATCGCCCTTGTGACTTGGTCCGGTCGCTCGTGGGTCGTTGAGAGGACGTCAGCGGAAGCTGTAAAATTGTTAACCGCGTGTGGTCCTTAAAGCGCTTGGCTGAAAGCACTTCCCCTCCGAGTAGGACCTTGTCTCCCTGGTATGCTGAGGGATCAGCCTGGAGCTCAGAGAAGAGGAGATCGGTCTTAACGCGAGCTAATGTTTCTTCGGAAAACGGCGGGGAATACAAGCTTGTACACCCAGGCAAGATGCCTATGAACATGGCAATGACTACCAGGTAAGACCACTCGATTCTCTCAAAACTTTTCATACTCTCCGGTGCGTGGAATGAAAAAGCTTGCCATACCTAAGATTTTCTTATACTCTACTTCCTAGAGTCCGAAAAAGGAAAGAGAGAACAGGGTCTCTCTCATATGTCTGATATGGTGGTGATGTCCGCACGGTTTCGAATTGTTGCAACAACCCTTGTGATTATGCTGCTTCTGTGCGGAAGCGGAATGTTGCTGTGCCATACCGAGCGCGCATGGGCAGAAGGCCCGTCTCCCTTTTCTCATCATGCTTCCTCCAACATACCCCAGGAATCGTGCCAAGTTCCCTCCTCACTTGCGGAGGAGAAAACCGATGAGGCGTCCGTGCTTCTTGGGTCCTGCCATAGCCTGGAGGCCTTGATCCCCTCAGGGGAAGAAGAATTCAGCTCTGAGTTTCTCGATGCTACCTCACTCCAGCATCGGAGCCCTGCCCGGTTACGATTTCTGCTGTTCTCCAGCCTGTTGATTTAAGCTTCCTTTCTCAGCTTCACGACCCACGACCATAAGCGTCCTTAACGGCGCCAGTTTTATCCTTTTTCCAATCATGGAGAAACGCAAGATGAACCATCAGACATGGCAAACGTGTATTGTTCTTCTCTTCTGGATAGCGACTCTTGGAATGGGAGAACACATGGCGCGTGCTGTGGAGACCGGTCAGCCCCTCCTCTCACTCGCAGCATTGATCGAGGAGGCGAAGGCCAAAAATCCGGAGATCCAGGCTGCACGGCAGCGGTGGGAAGTGGCCAAAGCTCGGATTCCTCAGGTCCAGACTCTTCCTGACCCAATTATAGGGTTAACCTATCGAGGACCGGATATCATGCGAGAAGGTCGCTTGCACCTGCAGCAGGAAATTCCGTTTCCCGGCAAGTTGAGTCTCAAGGGCGAAATTGCCCGCAAGGCAGCTGACCAGGCGGAACAGATTTATCGTGCCGTTCAACTCCGCGTCATTGCCCAGTTGAAAGAAGCCTACTTTACGTTACATTTCATTCAAAAATCCATCGAGGTGGTGAAGAAGAATTTAGTCATTCTGAAGGAATTGGAAAAGACCGCCGAGGCGCGCTACCAAGTCGGAAAGGGGATTCAGCAGGACGTGTTTCGCGCGCAAGTCGAGTTATCTAGGGAAATTGAGCAGTTGACGGCTCTGGAGCAGGAGCGAGAGAGCGTCCGCGCGGAAATCAACCGGATTCTCAATCAGCCGCCGATGCAGCCGCTCGGCGTTCCTGAAGAGCCCACGCTCACTCGATTGCCTTATACTCTGGAAGACCTCAATACGATTGCCCAAGAGCATTCTCCGCTCCTCCGCGGGCACATTCACGACATTGCTCGGGGACAATCGGCCGTGGATCTCGCCCAGCGCGAGTATTTCCCGGACTTCGTTGTTAGCTTGGGTGCCATGCAGTCGTTTCGATCAGCAGATCTCCAAGATGCGTTTGGCATGCTGGGGATCAAGGTCCCACTGTACTACGCGACGAAACAGCGCTTTGGTGAGAAAGAGGCCTTAGCCGATCTCGAGCGGGCACGTAGAGATTATCGTACCGTCCTGCAGACGGTCCTGTTTCAGGTGAAAGACAATTTTGTCCGGGCTCAGCGAGCAGCGCGACTCGTGAAGTTGATCGGGAAAGCCATTGTTCCCCAGGCTTCGCTGGCGCTGGAGTCCTCCATGGCTGGATATGCGGTGGGAAAAGTGGATTTCCTCACTTTGTTGGACAACGTGCTCTCCCTCCAGCAGGATGAATTGGATCTCCATCGCCAGAAAACCGATCACGAGATTGCGATAGCCAAGCTCGAGGCCATCATCGGCCAGCCGTTACAGCCGCTTCTACAAGATCAACCCTATCAACCCCAATGATGCAACACCGGACGGCAAGGCGATGGGTCCACAACTCATGACCAAGCCCGGACAACACGGAATGAGACTCCTGGGGATAGGGGCAGCTCTCATTCTCTTGGCTGGCGGTGCATACTGGTGGTTCGCGCAGATCACTCCTGTCATCACTCCATCTTCTGAAACATCCGCCACGAACTCACACAAGCAGCGTGCGGCCTCCCCATCCGCTTCACCTGAGAGGCCCGGGTTGATCCCTGTAAAGGGCGTCATGGTTAACCCCCGCAAACAACAACTCGTGGGGGTGAAAACTGAGCCAGCCCGCATTCAGCAACTCACACATACCATTCGGACCGTGGGAACAGTGGAAGTGGATGAGACGAAATTGACGCATGTGCACACCAAGCTCGAAGGGTGGGTGCAGAAGCTGTATGTCAAGTTTACCGGGGAACAAGTCCAAAAGGGACAAAAGTTGTTTGAGATCTACAGTCCCGAACTGGTGTCCACCCAAGAAGAATACTTATTAGCTCTGAAAGCCGTTCGGACACTGGGGGAAAGCGAATTTCCCGAGATCGCGCAAAACGCCCGCTCGCTCCTCGAGGCCACCCGCCAGCGGTTTGCCTTGTGGGATATCACGCCCGACCATATCCGTGATCTCGAACGAACTGGAAAGGTCCTGCGAACGTTGCCTCTCCACGCTCCCAATTCCGGTTATGTCCTGCATATGAACGTGCGGGAAGGCATGCATGTCACCCCGGCCTTAGACCTCTACACCCTGGCTGATTTGTCGACGGTATGGGTATTGGCTGATATCTATGAGTATGAAGTCGCTTTGGTGGAGTTGGGACAAGAGGCAACGGTAACGCTGTCCTACTTTCCGGATCAGGCTTTCACTGGCACAGTGACCTACATTTATCCCGTTTTGGAAACGAAGACCCGAACGGTCAAGGTCAGGTTCGAACTTCCCAATCCTGATTGGAAATTGAAACCCGGCATGTTCGCGAATGTGGAGCTGCATATTCCTTTGGGTGAGCGACTGGTGGTCCCGCAAACGGCCGTGCTGGACTCCGGGACGGAGCAGATTGTGTTTGTAGACCGCGGGCAAGGCATGTTCGAACCGCGCAAGGTGACTGTAGGCGTGCGCACGCGGGACTTCTATGAAATTCTGGATGGGGTGAAACCCGGTGAATTGGTTGTGACCAGGGGGAACTTTTTGGTGGATTCCGAAAGCAACCTCAAAGCGGCGATGGAGATGATGATGCCGGGCATGGAGATGGACGACCAAGACAAGCCGGGAACAGGGCATGCGATGCCTGGGATGAGCCACTGACTTCCATGATTGAAAAGATTATTGAGGCGAGCGCTAGAAATGCATTCATCGTCATCCTTCTGGTGATCATCCTGCTTGGATGGGGGGTATGGGCCATCCAGCATACACCGTTGGATGCCATTCCCGATCTGTCTGATGTCCAAGTGATCATCTTTACGGAATGGCCCGGCCGCGCCCCGCAACTCGTGGAGGACCAAATCACCTATCCCATCGTGACAACCATGTTGGGCGCCCCCAAGGTGAAAGTCGTGCGGGGCTATTCGTACTTTGGCCTGTCGTTTATCTATGTCATCTTTGAAGACGGGACCGATATGTACTGGGCGCGAAGCCGAATTCTCGAGTACCTGAACGAGGCGCTGAAATTTCTTCCCGAAGGCATTACTCCCACCTTGGGACCGGATGCCACAGGGGTTGGATGGGGGTTTGAATACGCGGTCGTCGACGACAGCGGGAAGCTGGACTTAGCGGAGCTGCGCACGCTGCAAGATTGGTATATCCGGTACTGGCTCAAAGCCGTGCCTGGCGTCTCAGATGTGGCGAGCATCGGCGGCTATGTCAAGCAATATCAGGTCAATATCGATCCCAACGCCATTCTCGCCTACAATCTTTCCCTAGACAAAATCATTCAGGCCATTCGGATGAGCAACAACGACGTAGGGGGGCGGGTTGTTGAATTTACCGGTCGAGAATACATGGTGTGGGGTCGCGGATATGTCGAGTCGCTGACCGACCTGGAGCATATCGCCGTGGGGACGGATGCGCAAGGGACGCCCATCCTGTTGAGAGACATTGCCCGGGTTGAGCTCGGTCCAGATCTACGCCGCGGGCTGGCCGAGCTCAACGGGATGGGAGAAGTGGTCGGCGGGATTGTCGTGGTACGGTTCGGGGAAAGTACGCTGGATGTCATTGAACGGGTTAAGGCCAAGATCAAGGAGATCACGCCCGCGCTGCCCGAAGGCGTGCGCATCGTGCCCACCTATGATCGTTCCGAATTGATCTTGCGATCCGTGGCTACGCTCAAGGAGAAGCTGATTGAAGAAAGCCTGATCGTCAGTGTCATCACAATTGTTTTCCTGTTTCATATCCGCAGCGCCCTGGTGGCAATCCTGACCCTTCCCCTTGCTATTTTGATGTCCATGCTCGCCATGTACTACCTCGGCATCAGCTCCAATATCATGTCGCTGGGAGGTATCGCCATTGCTATTGGTGCCATGGTGGATGGGGCAATCGTCATGGTGGAAAACGCCCACAAGAAGTTGGAGCATGCCGGTGCTCAGGCTGATCGGGTGGGTGTGATCATCGAGGCGGCCAAGGAAGTGGGAAAACCGCTGTTTTTCTCGCTGTTGATTATCACGGTCTCCTTCCTACCGGTGTTTACCTTAGAGGCGCAGGAAGGGCGATTGTTCCGGCCTCTGGCCTTTACCAAAACCTTTGCCATGGGCTTTGCAGCATTGTTGTCGGTGACTGTGGTGCCCTTGCTCATGGTTGTGCTTATCCGAGGAAGGATTGCGCGGGAGGAGCGCAATCCATTGTCTCGCCTCTTGATCGCCCTGTATTGGCCGATCGCCCATCTTGCGTTTCGGTTTCGCAAGACCACCATCGCGCTGGCGGGTGTTGCTCTGGTGGCGACCTGGCCGGCATTCACCAAGCTGGGCTCGGAGTTCATGCCGCCATTGTATGAAGGCACCTTGATGTATATGCCTGTGACTTTACCGGGCGCATCCATCACCGAAATGCAGCGGATTCTGCAGGTGACCGATCGCATCATTCGCCAGTTCCCCGAAGTGGATACGGTCTTCGGCAAAGCAGGTCGGGCGCGGACTGCCACGGATCCCGCGCCGCTGACCATGATCGAAACCATCATCAACTTGAAGCCGGAAGACCAATGGCGGCCGGGTATGACCGTTAAGCAATTGGAAAACGAATTGGATCAGGCCCTGCAGATCCCCGGTGTTGCCAATGCCTGGACTATGCCTATCAAAGGCCGATTGGATATGTTGACTACTGGAATTCGAACTCCCCTGGGGATTAAGATTTATGGCTCGGATCTTCGGAAAATCCAGAACATCGGCAGCCAGTTGGAGAACGCGCTGCGCCATGTCCCGGGAACCCGCAATATCTTTGCCGAGCGGACAGCTCATGGGTACTACGTATATTTCAGAATCAAGCGGGAAGAGATCGCCCGGTATGGCCTGTTGATCAGCGATGTCGAACGGGTGATTGAGTCGGCCATTGGTGGCTCCAATATCTCGTTGACTATCGAGGGCCGCGAGCGCTTTCCCGTCAACCTTCGCTATTCTCGGGGGTTTCGCAATACCCTGGAAGATCTCAAGCGCGTGTTGGTACCCACGCCTATTGGACAGCAGATTCCTATCACGCAATTGGCCGAGATTCAATTGATCTCCGGACCTACAGTGGTGAAAAGCGAAGGATCCATGATGGTTGGCTATGTGTATGTCGATGTAGCCGGCCGGGATCTGGGCAGCTATGTCGAGGAAGCCAAGCGAGTCGTGGCAGAGCAGGTTCAGCTCCCTAAGGGCTATACGCTCGCCTGGAGCGGGCAATACGAATACATGCAGCGGGCCAAAGCTCGGCTGATGTACGTGGTGCCTCTCACCATTCTCATTGTCTTCGTCCTTTTGTATCTGAACTTCAAATCTATTCTCAGGAGCATGATCGTGTTGCTCTCGGTGCCTTTTGCCGCAGTGGGGGCTGTGTGGGCCTTGTATTTGTTGGACTATGATCTGAGCGTGGCGGTATGGGTGGGAATAATCGCGCTCGTGGGCGTGGCGGCAGAAATCGGAATTATCATGATTGCCTACCTTGATCATGCCTGCGAGCGATGGGAACGGGAGGGTCGTCTACGCACCATTCGCGACGTGATCGAGGCAGCATTCGACGGAAGTGTTCAGCGGGTACGCCCCATTATGATGACGGTTGTCGCCATTATTTCCGGATTGCTTCCCATCATGTGGAGCACAGGCAGCGGCGCAGACGTGATGAAGCGCATTGCCGCTCCCATGATCGGGGGCATGGTCACCACGACCGTGTTGACCTTGCTGGTAATTCCCGCCCTCTATATCGTATATATCGTATGGCGGGGGTGGACCGTCGAGCAACGGGAGGCTAAAAGGCAGGATTGATCTCATGAACTGATGCAAGAGCAGGGAGGATGAGTCATGAAGGGATTGTGGCAGAGCCCACAAGTTTCAGCCCCAGCCGTCGGGGGGGGACATACATGCAGGAGAATTCGGGGGGCATTCCCATTAACGTCATTACTAGACAAAGGAGAGTACCATGCATACGGCTGAGCCTGAGGGACGGCGCACATTTTTGGCTTGGGTGAGCGGCTCCATTGCTGCCATGATTGGGTTGACCGTGGGAATTCCCCTGATCGGATATACTATTCTTCCCGCCTTAAAGCGGCGTAAGCCGGAATGGACGGAGATCGGTACGGTAGATGACCTGCAACCGGAAGCGCCCAAAGAGATGACGTGTATGTACTCCGTGGCGGATGGGTGGCAAAAGACGACGGTGAGGAAGACTGTGTGGGCCGTGAAACGGAGAACGGGAGAGATTACGGTCTATTCTCCCCTTTGCACACATCTGGGCTGTGGCTACCGGTGGGAGCCGGAGCGGCACCAGTTTCATTGCCCCTGTCATAATAGCATCTTTGCGATCGATGGAAGCGTGCTGGCGGGGCCAGCCCCGCGACCGCTGGATACCCTACCTGTGAAAGTCGAGCGAGGGCGAATATGGGTGATTTATAAAGAATTCAAAGCCGGCACATCCGTGAAAATCGAGTTGTAGGAAAAAGAGCTTTCGCTGGCTCGAAGGAGAAGCCCATGGGTACAGGACTCTACAAGTGGCTTGACGAGCGTTTGAAGCTTGCGCCGATCAGAATCGCCCTGTTGGATGAACCGATTCCAGGAGGGGCTAGCTGGATCTACGTGTTCGGGAGCGTGACGCTGTTTTTCTTCCTCCTCCAGATGATCACGGGCATGTTTCTGGCCATTTATTATTCACCTTCAACCGAGCATGCCCACGCCAGTATTCGCTACATCATGGATGATGTGGCCTTTGGATCATTCATTCGCGGGCTCCACCACTGGGGTGCCAGCGGGATGATGGTGGCAATTGGACTGCACATGCTCCAGGTCTTCCTGTACGGCGCATACAAGCGGCCGCGTGAGCTCATGTGGATTGTGGGCGTCATGCTTTTCATTCTCACCTTGGCCTTTGGATTTAGCGGCTATCTCCTTCCATGGGACCAACGGGCCTACTGGGCTACGCAAGTGGGAATCAACATTGTGGGGACCATTCCCTTGGTGGGGGATGTTCTGGTCCGCATCATTCGCGGGGGCCAGAATCTGGGAGCGATGACGCTGAATCGATTCTATGCGCTGCACACGCTATTTCTTCCCTGGTTGGTGATGGGCCTCATTGGGCTCCACTTGTTCATCCTGCGGCGAGTTGGCCCGGCAGGACCATGGGATGAAGCCCGTGCGGCTCAGCGTAGCGAGCCTTTCTGGCCCAAACAAGTTGCGATGGATGCCGTCGCTATTGGAATAGCGTTTATCTTGGTGGTTGGCTTGGCAGTAGCGAGTCCGGCTCCGCTGGCTGACCCCGCCAATCCCTCGGACACCACGTTTAGGCCCCGACCCGAATGGTATTTCCTCTTTTACTATCAACTCCTCAAGTATCTTGAAGGCCCATGGGAGGTTGTGGGTACATTGATCTTACCGATTCTATTTTTTTCCGCGCTCTTTCTGTTGCCCTGGCTGGATCGCCGCAAGGAACGGCGCCCTGCGTCTCGGCCAGCGGTGTTGAGTGCAGGAGCAGGGTTTCTACTCATCGTCTTCACCCTTCTGACCATCTCCATCCGAGAAGTCGCTTCGCTTCCCAAGCAGGACCCGTCTGTCCTGCGCGGCAAGCAGTTATATCAGGAACTGGATTGTGCAGGCTGCCACCGTATTCATGGCGAAGGGGGGACCTTCGGTCCCGACCTGTCCTATGTAGGGGACGTGCGAGACCGAGACTGGCTCATCCGGCATTTCCGGGATCCCCAGGCTGTGGTGCCGGGTTCACCCATGCCGGCCTTCGGTCTCAATGAACAGGAGCTAAATGACCTGACCAACTATATGCTGACGCTCAAGCGGCAACCTTGAAAGCGTGACTTGTTTGAATAACTCGAATAGGGAAAACGCTCGCCGTGACGGTAACAGAGTAGTGAAAAAAGCGGCGAAGGATTGGGTGCGCGCAGTATGATCTTGTCATTTCTTAGAATGTCTCGGGAGATCTTTTATCGACACGTGGAAGGTTCTGGAGAAGGAGTCGGGAGAGCAGAGAGTCAAAAACAAAACGCGATGAGGAGAGTCAACAAATTCTCAAAGGAGAAAGGAGTGTCCCCCATGGCTATGCATATGGACAGAGTTTGCGGGATGTGGATCGATATGGAACAGGCTCAATTCACGAGTTGGTACAAAGGGGAGAAATAGTATTTCTGTGCGGAAGGGTGTAAAAACAAATTCGATAGGAATCGAGAGTATTATAATGAAAGGGTTTGAAGGGCGCAAGCCGGAAGTGGACTATTCCAACACAAGGAGGGGATCACCATAATGGAGCAAAGAAACTATCACTTTTCTCGAGAATGCAGGAACGTAACTATGTGGGAGCTTGGAGATGTGGCGAGCAAGGCTGCTCCTGCGAGCAAGGACCTTTGGGGAATGCAAGAAGAGGGATGGAAAATCGTGCTGCGTTCTATGATGCTCGCGGGGATGCTGCTTATACCCTTTCTTGCTGGATGTGTGTCAACCACACCGCGCAATTTAGTCGATCGAAACGATCACGCGGGGTTAGCCGTGTGGTATCAAGAGGAAGCGGCAAGGCTCCGGGCACGAGCAGAGGAAATGCGGCAGGTAGCCAAACAGTATGAACGCAGAATGACTAAACCGCAGCAACGATCCGTGCTGATCCAGCATTACCGGAATTTGGCAGAGCGGTATGAAAAAGCCGCGGAGGATGCTGAGGCCCTCGGCAAACTGCATGCCGAGCAACAATAAGAAAACCTGATGGCACTGCCTATGGCGCCGCCTCCTCAGACTTCCCAAGCAACAGAGGACCGGAATCATCCCAAAATTGTCAAGCACTTGCATGCCCTTGTGAAATGGCATCGGGTGTACTGGGAAGTGATCCCGGAGCAGATTCTCACAGCCGGAGGGGAACCTCGAAAAATCGGATTCACTCTCACGTTGTATGGGTCTCGCGTGCCCACCGATCATCCTGACTCGGGTTATGAACAGGATAAGCGCATTTACATGGGATTGCGAACGATCGCGCAATGGATTCTCCCACCGTCCAAGAAATCTGCTGCAATAGGAAAGAAGTTTTCACTAAGGGTGCTACCAGAGCTGCTTCACGGAAAGTTTTTTGGCCAGCTACTGTGCTGGAGATCCTTAGCCTTATTGACAACCCATGGAGTGTGGCAAAAATTCGTGCCAAAGCTGGAGGTCAACTGCTTGCGAATGATCTTTTGAACAGAGTTCAAGGAAATCGTCCGGTAAGCCTTATTGGATTTTCCCTTGGCGCACGGTTACTATTTACTGCCTTGGAAGAGTTAGCCCGTTGCAAGGCCTTAGGAATTATTGACCATGCTGTTCTCATGGGCAGTGCGTTCTCTGCGGATGAGAAGCAGTGGGAAAAAGTCCGGCAAGTTGTGGCTGGCCGACTAATCAATGTTTACTCTGAATATGAT
>RFGT01000014.1 GCA_003696975.1 Nitrospirota bacterium
CTTCCATGGTGCGCTTGTTGTGGGTGATTACGAGAAACTGCGATTGATCAGCAATCTGGCGAAGGAATCGAGCAAATCGGACCACATTAGGCTCATCAAGCGGAGCATCGACTTCATCGAGAATGCAAAAGGGTGACGGTTTGATCAAAAAACTCGCGAACAACAGCGCGAGCACGGTGAGAGCTTTTTCTCCTCCAGAGAGCATAGCCAAGTTTTTGAGCCGCTTGCCAGGCGGTTGCGCCACAATCTCTACACCTGGCTCTACACCTGGTTCCTCCCAAGGCTGGTCATCTTGCTCCGGGTCTGAGTGCACAAGTCGCAATTCCGCTTGCCCTCCGGCAAAGAGTGCGCGAAAGACCTCACCAAACTTTTCCTGCAGTGCGTTGAAGGTCTCCTCGAACATCCGATGCGTCTTTCGGTTAAGCCGTTCAATGATCTCCTGCAACGAGCGAATAGACTCCGATAGGTCCGCTTCCTGTTTGGTCAGGAATTGATAGCGCTCTTCCAATTGTCGGTGTTCGTCAACCGCAGCCAAATTAACGGGACCCATTCGGTCCAACCTAAGGCGAATCTCTTCTAGCCGCTGGCGCCATGATTCCGGCTCCTGATTATTCGTCTGTTCGTTCGGAAAGGCCAGGGGGATATCTGTATCAGGCGTTTGATTATAGGTCCCTGTCAGCGTCTCTTCCAATGTGACAAGTTTCGTACGAAGTTCTGCAAGCCGCACCTCGACGACTCCCCGCTGTTCCCGGGTCGCCAGAAACTGTTTTCGCAGATCGGAGAGTTGCCGCTCCAACTCCCGAACTCGAAGCAGCGCACCGGCATGGCGGTCTTGGATGACTTGCCACTCCGCCTGGATGGCATCACGTTCCCGTTCAAGGCCTTGTAATGCCTCCTCAGTTTCCTGGACCTGCTGATGGCTCGCCTTCATCTGCGCCTCCAGCGTGTGTAATTGCTCGACCAAGCTTGAGAGGCGCCGGTCCTGATCCATGTGCTCCTTGGACAACCGTTGAAGCTCGCGCTGATCATGCTCGCACCGCTCCTGCATGGCTCCCAGCATGACACGCAAGGCTGTGAGTTGCTTGGCGACCTCACCTATCTGTGTGTCAACCCTTTTGCTCGAGTCTTCCAAGGCTTCGAGTGCTTTCTGCTGGCGTTCACGTTCCTGTTCTACATCCACACGACGGTGGCGCCACGACTCAAGTGAATCATGTACCTGTTGTCGCTCCTGCCACGTGGATTCATATTCTTCCTGGGTTGATCCGAGCTTCTGGTTGAGATCGTCTCGTGTTTGTTCAAGGACCGCGAGCTCCTTGTCAACAGTCGCCAGCTCTCTTTCAACTCGCTCAAGCGCGTGTTCCACTTCAAGAGCCTGGCGCTTGGCGAGGTCACAGTCCTTGATTACCTGCTGTTGTTCCTGCTGGCAGAGTTCGATCCGCTGCAGCCGAGCACGACAGTCTTCCGCAAGTTCCCGAATTTCTCGCTTCCGTTGAAGAAGACCCACGGTATCTCCCGATGATCCCCCAGTGATCACCCCCACGGGGTCGAGAATCTCACCGGCCAGGGTGACAAGCACCACCTGCTCATGCTTCCGTCTCTCGTTTCCTCGCAGCCAGGCCAGCAGTCGCAGGGCTGTCTGAAGATCACGGACCACCACGACAGGGGCCAACAGGCATGCCAGTGCCGGGCGCAGATCCTCGGAAACTCGGACGAGATCACATGCCCGCCCAATGACACCTTCTTGGCCACAAAGCTCCGGCCAGTAGCATGGGTCAGGCTGAGGCCCAGAGGGTTGAGAAAGCACAAACGTTCCTCGCCCGAGACGCCGAGACTCTAAAAAGGCAATGGCCCGTTCCACTTCTTCCAGGCTGTCAATCATCCAGGCCCGCAGCTTTTCGCCCAGCGCGGCTTCAATGGCTAACTCTATCTCCTGGGGAACTTCAATGCCCTCGGCAATGGATGCTTTGACGCTTCCGCACTCCTCGCGAAGCGAAAAGAGAGCCCCATGTCGGCCATATCCAAGTTCTTCATCCAACGTCGCGCGCAAGGCTTGAAGACGAGAGTCGGCAGCCGCATAGTCAGTGTGCTCTCGCCGAAGCCGATCGTTTAGGGCGTCGAGACGTTGGCCCAGCGCCTGAACCGTTTGAACGCTTTGGTGATGAGCCTCATGGAGTGCGGCCTTTTCGGTGTTGAGGGCGTGCCGCCGTGAGGAGCAGGCGCTCAGCTTTTGTTCAACTTCCTGGAGCTGGTCATCATAGCGAGCCTGAATATCCCGCAGAGACTCCAGGTGTTCACCCAGAATGACCTCTCTGGCGCCCAATTCCACGAGCGCTTGCTCTGCACGAGACAGGTGGGCCGTGAGTTCCAACACTCGCTGTCTCGCTTGGGCACCTTCGTCATGAAGCAAATCCCGCTGTCTTTCGAGCTCCTCTTCCTGGGATTCTAGATGTCTGAGAGTCCTATCCTGCTCGCTGAGTTGCGTGCGAGCCAAGGCGAGACGCTCTTCACATTGAGCTAGTGCTTGGTTGACGTCTTCCGCTTCAAGGAGTACCCGCTCGCGTTCGGCTGCCACACGCTGTCGCTGCTCGTGATACATCTGCCATCGCTGCCGCTCCACTTCCAGCGTGGTCAGAGCTTGGCTTATGCGCTGCTGCACTGTACGCAGTTGGACCTCCAATTCTCCCATCTTAGCGCCATCCTCCAGAATCCTCGTTTGCACCTGCTGATGGAGGACAGATAGTTCGGATTCCCGCGCACGCTGTTGCATTTCGCGGGCTTCATGGTCGCGTAATTCATGGTCGAGACGGACCCGCTCGGCTGTGAGTCTGCGATGGTCATACTGCAGCAGACGGACTTCCAGCTCCCGTGCCTCTTGACGTAACTCGTGATAGGCTTGAGCTTCCCGGGCTTGTCTCTCCAGGGAACGCCGTTGCTTTCGAACCTCGGCAACAATGTCCCGTACCCGAAGCAGGTGCTGCTGCGTGGTCTGAAGTTTGCGTAGGGCCTCAAGTCTCTGCTTTTTAAACCGGCCGATTCCCGCCGTTTCTTCAATAAACGTTCGCCGATCCTGGGGAGAACCTGAAAGGATCTGTTCGATATTCCCCTGCTCGATCACGGTATGTCCTTTCGTCCCTGCTCTCGCCTCGAGAAATAAGGCCCGGACATCCTTTAATCGACATGGAATATTGTTCACGCTATACTCACTCGTCCCATCGCGATACAGCCGTCTGGTGACCATGAGTTCCTTGGATCCGGGCAACTTATCAAGCACTCCAGCCAGAGCCTGGAATTCTTGACTGGTCACATCTCGAAGGACCAGCGAAACCTCCGCCATGCTCAGCGGTTTTCTGGATTCTGTTCCGTTAAAGATCACATCTTCCATCCGTTCGCCCCGGAGGGCTTTGACGCTTTGTTCGCCCAAGACCCACAAGATGGCATCCACAATGTTGCTTTTTCCTGAGCCATTAGGCCCAACAAACGCTGTGATGCCCTTGGGGAATTCAAGAGTCGCGTTGGGAAATGATTTAAAGCCGGTCAGTCTGAGGGTATGGAGTTCCATTCGCTACTCTGTCGTGGCTTAGGCATGTACGATTCAGAAAGCGGTGATGTGATGTACCACAGAAGTCACAAAAAAGCAAAAGTAACCCGCTACATCCTGTGGGTTCAAAGAATTGATGGCTCTATATTTTGTTTTCCAACCACATGGGTTTTTATTCACGATTTATCCTTGACCTTTTCTCCTTGACCTTCTGGCGAGCGAGGGGTTGTCTTGCCGACCCTAGGCCCGGGACCGCGGCATGATCAATTCCTTGGGAAGGAGAAATTCGACATCTTCCTCGATCACGGTGAGTTCCCTGACCTCGGTTGCACCGAAGCCCTTGAGATAGTCCACAACTTCCGTAACCAGGACCTCTGGGGCAGAAGCTCCTGCAGTGATACCAATGGAGTTGGCCTCGGTTATCCAACTCTCTTGGATATCCCGATAGGAGTCTATCAAATACGAGGGGATGGCATAGCGCTCCGCTAACTCCCGAAGGCGATTCGAATTGGAGCTGTTCGGTGAGCCAATGACCAGAATGAGCTCCACGTATTTTGCCAGCTCCTTAACCGCATTCTGGCGGTTCTGAGTCGCGTAACAGATATCCTCCTGATGCGGCCCTTTGATCCCGGGAAACCGCCGGTGCAGGGCCTCGACAATTTCATGGCATTCATCCACGCTGAGCGTCGTTTGGGTGACATACGACAGGTGATGCGGGTTGTTGACTACCAACGCTTCCACATCCTCCACCGAGGATACAAGATGAAATTTGTCGGGCACTTGGCCTAAAGTCCCCACGACTTCGGGATGGCCGGCATGGCCAATGAGAATCAGTTCATAGTTGTTGGCGTAATCACGGTTGACTTCATTGTGAACCTTAATGACCAATGGGCACGTAGCATCAAGCACCTTGAGTTGACGACGTCTGGCTTCTTCCCAGACCTTTTTTGCCACCCCATGGGCACTGAAGATCACCAAGGATCCATCAGGAACCTGATCGATCTCATCAACAAAGACGGCTCCACGCTGGCGAAGGGCATTGACGACATGGCGACTGTGGACAATCTCATGACGCACATAGATAGGGGCGCCATACCGCTGAAGGGCAAGCTCGACAATTTCTATGGCTCGATCCACTCCAGCGCAAAAGCCTCGAGGATTTGCCAAATAAATGGTTTTCCCCATCCCCTTTTTCTCCTTTTCTCAGTTCAGATGACCATTTTTTCTCTACACCCTCCACTTTCTCCATCTGTGTTCAACTCCGACAATCGAGGAGGTGCCACCTTACGGCAGTCTCGATGGTCCCGTCAACCGCTCTCACCAACGGATCAAGGCGGTCGCCCAGGTAAAGCCACCGCCAAACGCCCCTAAGAGAATGACATCATCCGCGTGAACGAGGCCACGGCGAACAGCATAATCAAGCGCAATGGGAAGCGAGGCGGACGACGTGTTGCCATAGTCTTCGAGAATGGAAACCACCCGATCTTCAGGCAACTTGAGTCGCTCTCGAATGGCCGCCAGCATTCGTCCGTTCGCCTGATGAGTAATGACCTGTTGGACGTCAGTTACCTGCAGGTGAAACTCCTCCAGCAGTTCACGCATGGCGCGACTCAAGCGTTTCACTCCTATTCGAAAGACAGCGTGTCCTTGCAGTTGGATCGTATGCAGATCGTGTTGCAGGGTATCTAGGCTCGCCCGTATGCGTGACCCTCCGGCGGGAATGGCAATCAATCCGTGGTAGGCCCCATCGGCATATAACCGTATTCCCAGAATTCCCGTTGGCTTGATGCAGGAGGCAGACTGGGCTTCACCCCGAAGCACGACCGCCCCTGCGCCATCGCCAAAGAGAATTGTACTGGACTTGTTGAGCCGGTTCAGATAGCGGGACTTGATTTCCGAAGCCACCACCAAGCACTGACGAATCTGGTTCGCACGAATCATTCGATCAGCCATTGATAAGGCATACAGAAATCCCGAACAGGAGGCGGCCACATCGAACGCAAATGCTCCGGTAGCCCCCAATCGCTGTTGGACGTAGCATGCCGTGGAAGGAAACACGGCGTCGGGAGACGTGGTCGAGACGAATATGGCTTGTACCGCTGTGCTTTCGATTCCTGCCTGAGCTAGGGCTCGCCTCGCTGCCTGCTCCGCAAAATACGAACAGGTCTCCTCTTGGCTCGCCCACCGGCGGGACCGAATCCCCGTGACGTGAAAGATCTCCTCTTCATCAAGGTGAAGGGGAGCTGCCACTTCTGCATTCCCCACGATACGGTGTGGAAAAAATGAGCCAGTACCGATAATTCTACTGATGACTTTGTGCTGCATGGAGGGTTCGCTCATATTTCGCTTTTCTGGGTTGACACCAGAAGAAAACATATCACGGAACCAGCATCAAGCTTCCAAGAACCGCCGAGAAAAATCAACTCTGGGGCTTGAGATGGTTGTCACGTAAGAATACTGAGCCTGATGGCAGCCGGCATAAGGGCTGGCAGCATAGGCATGGACCTTGCTTTCTTTTGAACCGATTTGCTAGGGTCCTGCAAGTTTTCCATTTTTTCATTCAGTTCGGCGTGCTACGAGGCTCACTGTATGTTCCACAAGGGGACGAGGCTCCAGCCAATCGTGGAAGGCACAACGACAACAAGGGCCATGTTCACCACAGGAAAGTGCCATATAGGGTGGTTCCTGATAGGGGTAGGATGGATACTCATTTGGCTGAGCGCCGGATGTACCCATACCCCTGAAGCGGATGGTAGGACAGAGGCTCTCCCCGATACGGATGCACACATTTTTATTGGGGATACCATTGAGATGAATTATGACCCCAATGTCATCATGAAACGGGCTGAATCGTTCTTCGAAAAAGAGTCCTATGCCGAAGCCATTGTGGAGTATCAACATTTCCTCGATCTCCATCGAGCCCATATGCTAGCACCCTATGCCCAATACAAGTTGGCCCTCAGCCATTTTAACATGATTAAGACAATCGACCGTGACATTTCCCCGGTGGAAAAGGCTCAAGAAGAATTCGAAAAGCTCCTTACGGCCTTTCCCAACAATCAATATGAAGCCAAGGCCCGGGTCAAGATTCGAGAATGTCAGAAACTGTTAGCTCAACACCATCTCTTTGTCGGTCAATTCTATTATCGCAAGGGATCCTACTTCGCTGCGGCCAAACGATTTCAAACGGTGGTCGAGAAGTTTCCTCATCTCAAGGTGTCGGCTGAAGCCAAATGGCACCTGGCTCAAGCTTACCACAAACTCGGCACGCCGGAATGGGCTCGCGATTGGCTTGTGGCATTACTCCGAGAACATCCTACCCATCCGTTGCGCGCCAAGGCTGTGACATTTCTTGCCAAACTCGAGCAAGAGCACCCCATCCTGGTCGCTCAACGCACACCACCGTTTCCATCCTCCCCAACGCCCCCTTCGTCAAATGGCCATCACCCCTCATTCTCTACCACACTCGTGGCATTGGCAGGATCCTCCAACGGAAATCATTCCCAGTTGTTCGCTTCGTATTCCAATGGCCACCGCACTGTAAATGGATCGCCCGCCGCTCTTCCTGTTGCTACCGCGGTATCTTCTCCCGTCGCGTGCCCGCTAGGAGAATGGTGCGAAAGTCTTCTGACGCACCATGTCCCCCTGCAGGAGGCAAATCACCTTTCTCCCCCAGTGACAACATGTCGAGCGGGGCAATGGTGTCAATGACTCAGAAGATCCACGCAACTTGCACTTCGCAAAGAAAATTCTTGAAAAGGGTGAAAGGCTTGCCGATAGTCTCAGGTGCGCAGTCTTAGACAACGAATCGAAAAGAGAGACGGTAACCAAGAGAGGAGCGAGGATCCTGACTGTCAGGGTATAGACACATGGGGGCAGTGAAACATCATTGTCCGATATACCATCCAATTCCATGACGTTCGAGGAAACTTGTGAGCATGGTGAACGAGTTCATATAGATCATCGCGCCGATCACAACCAGACAGGCCCCACTGACCATTTCCACCCCCCAGAGATAGGCCCGAACCTTTTTGAAATATTGTAAAAATCCGTCCACGCTCCAGGCTGTTATCAACAGCGGCAGTCCCAACCCAGCCGAATACGCCGTCAGGAGCAGCACCCCATCACGCATCGACTCAGTCGTACTCGCATATAACAGGATGGACCCAAGAATAGGCCCTACGCAGGGGGTCCAGCCGGCAGCGAAGGCGGTTCCGATTAGAAAGGAACCAATATAGCCGACGGGTCGCGACCCTAAATGGATGAACCGATGCTCCCGCATCAAAAAGGAGATCTTGATCACCCCGAGAAGGTAGAGCCCAAAGATAACAATCAGGACCGCCCCAATTTTTCGAATGAGATCCTGAAATTCATATAACACCTGGCCTATGAAACTGGCCGAGGCCCCGAACGCAATGAAGACACTAGAAAACCCCGCAATGAAACAGAGGGCATTCAGGATGATCATGCGGCGAAATCGCCGTCGTTCGGCCATATCGGATAACTGCTCGATGGATAAGCCCGTAATATAGGAGATGTATGATGGCACCAGAGGGAGAACGCAGGGCGAGACAAACGACAGCAAGCCGGCGCTAAATGCCGCGAACCATGAAACCTGGGGCAGTGATTCAATCATAGAACACGTCTCGATCTTTGCTTATGACCCGTTTAGTAAGGATTGAAGGAGCGCCTTGGCTTCTGGGCTATTCCAATTACGTGCACCAAACACTTTGTGGCGTACGGTGCCTGTACGATCGATCAAAAAACTCATGGGGAGGGTCCGGACCCCATACATGGTGCTCACGCGAAAATCCGAGTCATGTAAGATCGGAAAGGTTAACCCGTTGGCTTCGCGAAAAGGTCGCGTGACCACGTTTCCTTGAGGATCGGAAGAAATCGCGAGGATCTCAAACCCTTTTTCTTTGAAGACCCGGTACACTTGTTCCATACTAGGCATCTCGATCCGACAAGGCGTGCACCAAGTCGCCCAAAAATTAAGGAGCACGACTTTTCCCTGAAAGTCGGACAGGGACATCCATTGGCCCTCCTGATTGATGAGGGTAAAATCCGGCGCGGGATGTCCCGGCTGTGGAGGACCTCGCCGAATCGCCTGCGATTGCTCTACGACCCCGTCCTCAGCCTTATCCTTTGCGCCTGTCTCGTGCGTACGGGCCTCACATCCCAGCCACATGAGCATCACCACACCCGCAAAGCCAACCACATACCAAGGCCTCATGCGTCCGAACACTCTGAATCCACTCCATACTCGCCTGCATGCATCATAGGCAGCCGTTCTTCTTAACGTCAACGGGATGGTATTCGTGATGACCCATTGGGGTGCGCGCATCGTCTTCCCCATCACCCTCCCCTTGTTCAGGGAGTCCTCATTATCCATCATACCTGGACAGGAGCACATCTATCACGTACACTACCGTCTAGGATAGAGAGGCAACAATCAAGAGGCCACAGGTTGCAAATCTCACATCAGTCAGTTTGACACATTTCTTACTAAAACCTAAGAAAATCTGAACGGCTTGACGCTTCCCCTGTATCTTCTCCATGAGACAATGCTCCATAAGACAAGATGGAGAGGATAGAGTCTCCATGCCAGCTATTCGTGTACAGGATCTTAGTCATTCATATGGACATTATCAGGTTTTACGCCAGGTCACGCTCGAAATCTCACAGGGCACCTGTTACACCCTCCTGGGTGCCAATGGCTCCGGAAAGACGACCCTCTTGCGCATCTTGGCCACCTTGCTCCGCCCGACATCAGGGCGTATTGAAATCTTGGGAAGGGACGGAGTCACGGACAAAACCCTTATCCGCCGATCTTTACTCTTTCTTGCTCACGGTTCACACCTCTATGAGGAACTCAATGCCCTGGAAAACCTGCAATTTGCTCTCGCGCTTCGCGGACTATTTCCTACCCCACGACAACTCAAGCTCGTACTCGATCGAGTAGGTATTGGAGCCTTCGCTTCCATGAAAGTTCGCCACTACTCCGCCGGGATGAAGAAGCGCCTCAGTTTCGCCAAAGCGATGTTGGCCGCTCCTGATATCCTGTTACTCGATGAACCCTTTACGGCGCTGGATCACAGCGGGGTCGAGCTCGTTCAGGACTACATTCGCGAGGTGCTCAACCGGAATGGCACCATACTCATGTCCACGCACGATCCCGAGAAAGCCCGCGTTGTCTCCCAGCAGGTTGGGCTGTTGCGCCAGGGGACTCTCCATCCCTGGACATGGCGGCAAAAGGACGCCTCTTGATGTTTCGGCATGTCGTGCAATGGGTGGTATGGAAAGATCTCCTGACGGAATTCCGCAGTCGCGAGACACTCTCCTCCATGCTGTTTTTCGCCCTCATTGTGATCTTTATCTTCAGCTTCAGTTTTTCCATGAACCAGCAGGCGGCCCAAGAATTGATCGCTGGCATCATCTGGGTTGCCTTTGCCTTTACCGGGATGATCGGGTTGGGGAAATCGTTCTCTGCCGAACTTCAGAACGACTGTCTGGAATATCTGCAGGGCAGTCCTGCCGCCAAGGGTGCGATCTACGCCGGCAAGGTGGCGGCAAATTTTATGTTCATGCTGATCGTGGAGATCATCCTCTTTCCTCTCTTCGTGATTTTCTTCAATTTGGATGTCATTGAACAGATTTCTCTGCTTCTGTTAATATTTTTTCTAGCCACGTTTGGCCTTTCCGCCGTCGGGACGCTATTTTCTGCGCTGACGGTCCAGATTCGGGCGCGGGAGGTGATGCTCCCGATTTTGCTTCTTCCCCTCGTGGTCCCGGTCATGATCGCTGCGGTCGAGGCCACAAAGGGGGCGCTGAATGGTGATCCCCTGCCAATGTATCAGCAATGGCTTGAGCTGTTGGCCATCTTCAATGTGGTCTTCACCGTTGTCTCGTTTTGGCTGTTCGATTTCATCATTGATGCCTGAGCGTACACGATGATTAGCAAAGTAGTTCGGCGGCTTCGCCGGTTTCAAGGCTGGTTTGGGGGGCTGGCGGCTGGGTGCTTGGTCGCGGGGCTTTACCTTGGATTACTCGCCTCGCCGCCGGATTACTACCAGGGCGAAGTGGCCCGCATCATGTACATCCACGTGCCACTTGCGCATACCGCATTGCTGGCCTATACCGTGGTGTTTGCCGGCAGTCTGTGGTATCTCTGGAAACGCGACCCCCTGATTGACAATGTCTGTCACGCCGCGGCTGGTCTCAGTGCCCTGTTTACCGCTCTTGCCCTCGTCACGGGCATGATCTGGGCCAAACCCACATGGAATACGTGGTGGACATGGGATGCCCGGCTCACCTCGTTCGCCTTACTGTTTTTCATTCTCTTAGGGTATTTGATGCTCCGAACTTTCATTGATCATCCCGAACGGGAAGCTCGATACGCTGCGGTCTTGGCCATTGTGGGATTTCTGGATCTTCCCATCATTCATTTCTCGGTGGAATGGTGGCGCACGCTTCATCAGCCCCAATCCATCTCCCTTCGAGGGGTCAGTATTTCGTCCGGCCTCCTCATCCCCTTGGTCATAATGAGTATCGGCATGTCACTCCTGTTTGCGTATATGTTGATCCTGCGCACCCAGCTCCTCTATCTCTCTCGCCTTCTCGAGACTAAGCGAGGTCGGCTTCTCAGCCAGTTTCATTTCTCGAAAGCTGATCCATGACCTCATTTTACCTGCGCTGGACCGGCGTGCTTCTTGTCGGAATGCTTTTCGGGGGCCTTCTATACGCCCATTATACCCAGCATCTCGCCAGCTTGACACCGGAACAACTTCTCCACCAAATGCCGTCCGGAGAGGTCAGGCTGAGAGGTCTTGTCAAGAGCGGATCACTCCAGGGAGAATTAGAGCAGGGAAAGGCGGTCTTTGAATTGGTGGGAGAGAGGGTCAGCGTGACCGTGCAGTATGCCGGTCCTCCGCCGGAGAACCTTCGCGAATTAAAAACGCTTATCGTCGTTGGCCGGTGGGATCCCATGAGCAACACGTTTTATGCCCGCGATCTAGCGCTGCTCCCTCATTATGGATTTGTCACAAGCGCCTATGTAGCAGGGCTTGTTCCGCTGGTGATCGTGGTCTTTTCCATGGCCCGCAGGGTCAATGCCCTGTATGAGGAGATTAAACGCTCAACCGTGTATCAACCTGAAGCCACGCCGTATGTGGACACGTGAGAAAAAGATTGGGCTAGCCATGAGTATCATACTCGTCGTCAGTGCCCTCGGCTATCTCATCGTGGGCAATTTCGGCGAGAATCTGGTGTATTTTTTTACGCCCTCGGAAGTGAAAGCTTTTCCCCCGGACTACTATCACAAACGCGTGCGGGTTGGCGGAATGGTAGTGAAAGGCAGCGTCAAAACCTATCCGAATCGTCTGGGGATGACCTTTCAACTGACCGACGGCCATGCCACGATTCCCGTGACCTTCGACGGGATTCCTCCTGACCTTTTCAAAGAAGGCCAAGGGGCCGTAGTGGAAGGTTATTGGAGCGAGGAGCAGTTATTTCACTCTAATTTGATTATGGCGAAGCATTCAGAGGATTACATGCCCATCGAGCTCAAACGAGCTGGGGCGACATTGCCGCGCAAAGATTTTCTAAAAACCTTGGTCCCCTCGGAAGACTCACGCTGAGAACACAGTCCATGATTATCGAGATTGGACATTTCGCGGTCATTGTGGCCTTGGTTTTGTCAGTCCTGGGCATTGTGGCATCCGTGATGGGATTACGCACCCGGGATGGGGATTGGATTCGCATGGGGCGCATAGCCATCACGCTGATTTTCGGGCTCTTGGCCTTGGGTATGGCCTCTCTGGTCTATGCTTTTTTAACCCGCGATTTTTCCGTGTATTACGTAGCCACCACCTCCAACTCCACACTCCCTCTATTTTACACGATCGCTGCGGTCTGGGGAGGGCATGAAGGCTCGCTTCTCTTGTGGGTCTTCCTTCTCTCGGCGTTCAGCACCCTTGCCGTGTGGCTTCATTGGCGCACTCAACCCGCGATCATGCCCTATCTGATCGGGGTGGAATGTCTGATCATGTTGGGATTTCTCTGCTTGATCGTATTTCTATCCAGCCCGTTTGAACGGCTGATCCCCGCTCCACCGGATGGGAAGGACTTGAATCCTTTGCTCCAAGATCCAGCCATGGTGATGCATCCTCCCATGCTCTACATGGGGTATGTCGGATTTTCCATCCCTTTTTCGTTCGCCATGGCTGCCCTCTTGTCCGGACGGCTGGGAGAAGAATGGATCAAAGTCACCCAGCGGTGGACCGTGTTTGCTTGGCTCTGCTTGACCACGGGCATTTTGTTGGGGGGCTACTGGGCCTATTATGAGCTTGGCTGGGGCGGATACTGGGGATGGGATCCCGTGGAAAATGCGTCGTTCATGCCCTGGCTTGTGGGTACGGCATTTCTCCATTCAGTCATGGTTCAGGAAAAACGCAAGATGTTCAAGGTGTGGAACCTCTTTTTGATCATCCTGACATTTTCTCTCTCTTTGATTGGCACGTTTCTCGTGCGCAGTGGCATCCTGACTTCAGTCCACACATTTGCCACGGATCCGGGTCGCGGCCTGTACATTTTGCTCTTTGTCGCCACGGTAATCGGTATTGCCTTCGGCGCGCTCATGCTCCGGGCCAACCAGCTCAAGAGCCCCATTGTTCTCGATTCCATGATTTCTCGGGAAGCCATTTTTCTCTTCAATAATCTGTTTTTCCTGGTTGCCGCGGCTACGGTGTTCCTCGGCACGCTTTATCCCCTCATGATCGAAACGTGGTACGGCGCCAAAGTCACTGTGGGGCCGCCCTATTACAATGCCGTGTTTATGCCTATTGCCCTGGGGCTCATCTTTTTAATGGGAGTGGGACCCTACATTCCCTGGCGTAAGGCCTCCATGGCCAGCCTGAAAAAGAGTTTCTTGGTTCCTGGCCTGGCGGGGATCGTCACGGTCCTTGTCTTGGTCATCCTGGGCATTCGCAGCATTTATGCCTTGACTGGAGCCTTCGTGGTCGGATTTTCCGCTGCGGCGATCTTCCTGGATTTCGGAAAAGTTTCCGCACTCTATGCCCGCCGTGAGCATCTAACTTATCTCAAAGGCTTTCTGAAGGCCTTTGCGAGCAATCCTCGCCGCTATTCCGGACTGGTTACACATCTCGGAGTCTTAGTCCTCGTCATCGGGATCATTGCTTCGACCATTTATCAGACGGAGAAGGTAGTGTCCCTGCGGGTAGGGGATGAATTCTATCTCGACAAGTATCGCGTGAAGCTCGTGGACATCCACGAGGTGGAGGGGCACAACTGGGTGGCCAAGGAGGGAGTGTTTCACGTCTTTCTTGGCAATGAGCGCATTGCGGAACTCCGACCCCAAAAACGAGTGTACACCGCATCCCAAACGCCTACCACAGAATCCGCCATCTATGCTATTAACATGGGGCATATCTTCCTTACGATGCCGGAAGTCTCGCCTGATGGGGTAGCCGTGGCTCGCGGTGTGATTAATCCGCTCATTTTATGGGTCTGGGGAGGCGGGGGGATCATGGGTCTCGGAGTGTTGCTCAATATCTTCCGTCCTCGAAAGCACGAGGAGGGTTGACTCCCATGAGCCGAAGTACGCAGGTGATTATCACCGGAATCCTCCTCGCACTGTTGGTGCTGTTTTACCAGGGCTTATGGGGCGATCCCAAGCATATTCCCACGGTACTCATCGGCACGAGCGCACCCGAGTTTCAAGGACCTGATGTGGAGTCTGGAGAACTCATTTCGTTGTCCCAATTTCACGGGAAAGTCATTGTGCTGAACTTCTGGGCTTCCTGGTGCCAGGAATGTAAGACGGAGCATGAAAATCTCCTCCGACTCCACGCCCGCTTCCGGAATCACCCTGATTTCGTCATGCTAGGCGTGAATTACCAAGACGAACCTGAAGCCGCACGGACCTACCTCCGCCTGTATGGTTCGTCATTCCGCCATGTTCGCGATATCAAGGGTACCGTGGCCATTGATTACGGCGTCTATGGCGTCCCGGAAACCTTCGTTATCGACCGAGAGGGGATTATTCGCTATAAATGGGTAGGACCGTTGGTGGGAGAAATCTTCACTCACTTCACCCAGCAGGTACTCCTTCCCTTGCTCAATTCCCGGCAGTCGACACCGACCTAATGCGTATCTTGATGTTCATTGTGTTCGTGTCTCTCGTGGCGGCCGGCCCCACCGGTGCGACGGTCGTTGACGAGACGGCGATCGACGTGCAAACCCGAGAAATCGCCAAAACCTTGCGCTGTACGGTATGTCAAACCGAAAACCTGTGGGAATCCGGGGCTCCCCTCGCGCACCAAATGCGCGAAGTCATTCGTGAGCGACTTCGGCAAGGCCAAACGCCCGAGGAGATTCGTGCGTATTTCTTGAGCCGATACGGAGAGTATATTCTAATGGAGCCACCTAAGCGAGGGATAAACTGGTTTATCTGGATTGGCCCCTTTCTGCTCCTGAGCCTGGGAGGGTACCTGCTGTACCGAGAATTGCGCCGATGGGTGACGCCGCCCCCCTCCGAGGAGGGACATCCTCCACCGCTTGATGAGGCATCTCAAAAACGAATTGAACAAGAGCTTCGCTCTCGCGTGTAATCGAGCTTTTCCATGTCGATTCTCTTTGTCAGCATTTGCCTGCTTCTTGTGACGGGGGTCATTATTGCCCTTTCCTGGCCATTCTGGCGGAAGTACGAACCCTCCTCCCTGGTTCCACAGGAGGATGCAGCAGCAGATCAAGAACGGGCCGATCTCCTAGTAGAACGTGACGTCCTAACGCACTCTCTCCAAGAGCTCGAGATGGAGCTTGCTCAGGGGCGGCTCGACCACAAGGACTATCTCCGGTTGAAGGCCACGGACGAGCGCCGACTCCTGGCCGTTCTCCAACGCTTGGATGTTCTGGCCCAGACTGAAACCCCGCCGAAAGACGAGTCGGCCTTTCCACGACCCAGAGGAACGCGCTGGGCCATCTCCATCATCATGGGGTTGGCGATTGTGGTGACCTCAGGAGGGATCTATGGCTATATCCAGTGGCGCACAGTCGAACGGCTTGTCGCGGCTCACGCCCAAATGTCGGAAGCTCGGGGCAGGGTGAACCCTCTGGAAATGGTTGCCAGGTTAGAAGCCCGCCTCCAGGAGAACCCTGATGATTTGCAAGGGCAAATTTTGGCTGGTCGTTCTTATATGGCCTTGCAGCAGTATGAGAAAGCAAAAAAGGCGTGGGAAAAAGTTCTCGAGCTCGATCCTCGCAACCATGAGGCCCACTTCCAGCTTGGCGTCCTCCTGCTGGAAACCCGAACGTTCGATGACCCCCATATCTTCCAGGCGGCGCTAGCCCATTTCGACCGAGTGTTGGCGGATCTTCCCAACCAGCCAGCCGCGAACTGGTATCGCGGATTTGTTTTGTGGCATCTCAAACGGTATCGGGAAACCGAGGAAGCCTGGGCCACCGCGTTTAAAAACCTCGAACCAGGCAGTCAAGACGCCGAGTTCGTCAAAACGGCCTTGATGAAACTTCGAGCCGGACAAAGCCCGTTTGAAGAGTAATGGGCCTTCTTGAAAAAAAGAAAGAGGGTTGCCATTGCATGACACACATTCCACGCTTTCAGTCCGCGGGTGTCGCCCACTTCTTTTTCTCCAGAGCGTTACACGGTTCCCAAGTACGCCGCAACCAGCAGGACTCCCAGCATGGCCACGAGCGCGGCTTTTTGAACTCGATCACACTGCTGGAGCCGAGAGGCGGGTAAGGGCTCGGTCAATCCAGACGGTACAGTGAACGGATCCATGATAAAGTCGTGGATAAGCAACAAACCCACGGCAATTGCGAACAGGAAGAGCTTGACCATGAGGACGGCTCCCCAGCTTGTTTCGAGTCGGCCCGATCCACTTTCCTGGAGCAGGCGGTAGGCTCCGGTGAGAATCAACCCCGTGATGCTGATCCAGGCGACTATGCGAAATCGCCTGCCAACCAGGCGCATCATGTGGGACGCTTTGTCTGTCTCGCTCGCAACTGCAGGACGAAGAACGCATTGGATGAAAAGCAATCCGCCGATCAACATCACGGCTGCTAGAAGATGGAGCCAGGCTACAATTGAGGAAACCATAGAGGTTGCAAAAGAATGAGGTCCTTCATGGGGGGTCAAGCGGGACTATATCGCAGGGAATTCTTCTGAGTCAAAATTCGAGAGAGATCAAAAGGCCGGAGAACTTAACAGGCAGAAACCCGACCGAACCCTTTTCGCAGTGAGGGGGATAACCATGTCATCATCGTGTGCCAAATTGGAAATCGACGACACGAAGATCGAACTTCCCATTCTTACAGGAAGCGAGGGAGAACGGGGACTGGACATCAGTCATTTGCGCGAGCGTTGTGGGGTCATCACCTACGACCCGGGCTACGTCAATACGGGGTCTTGCCAGAGTGCCATCACTTACGTTGACGGGGATCAAGGGATCTTGCGCTACCGCGGCATTCCTATCGAGCAATTGGCCGAGCGATCCAATTTTTTGGAGACGGCCTATCTCCTCATTTATGGCAAGTTGCCGACTCAGGAGGAATACGACGCATTCGTCAGAGTGATTACCCGGCATACCATGCTTCATGAAGATGTCAAGCGCTTCTACGATGGATTCCCCAGGGATGCCCATCCCATGGCGATTCTCTCCGCGGTCATTGGCGCGCTCTCCACGTTTTACCAAGACAGTCACGACCCAACCAACCCTGAACAGGTGGAGATCTCTATTCATCGCCTCATTGCCAAAATTCCCACCATTGCCGCCTATTCTTACAAAAAATCGATTGGGCAACCTTTTGTTTATCCAGACAACGCCTTGGAGTACTGTTCAAATTTTCTCCGCATGATGTTTTCCGTCCCTGCTGAGCCCTACGAAGTCGACCCGCGAATTGCCAAGGTCTTGCACCTTTTGTTTATTCTGCATGCCGATCACGAACAAAACTGCTCCACATCTACGGTTCGCCTCGTGGGCTCCTCACATGCCAATCTCTTTGCTTCTGTTGCAGCCGGGGTGTATGCCCTCTGGGGTCCTCGGCATGGAGGCGCGAATCAGCAAGTGATCGAGATGTTAGAGCGGATTCGAGCGGACCGCGGAAACGTGAGGAAATACATTGAATTAGCCAAAGACCGATCCCATCCCTTCCGGTTGTTTGGATTCGGACATCGAGTGTACAAACATTATGATCCGCGGGCTCGCATTTTGAAGCAGGCCTGTGATGACATCTTGGCCCAGATCGGAATTCACGATCCCCTCGTCGAGATCGCCAAACAAATTGAAGAAATCGCCCTGCAAGATGACTTTTTTCTTTCGAGGAAATTGTATCCCAACGTCGATTTTTATAGCGGCATCCTGTACAAAGCCATCGGGTTTCCTGTGAATATGTTCACCGTCCTGTTTGCGATCGGCCGCTTGCCAGGCTGGATTGCGCATTGGCGGGAGATGCTCGCTGACCCTCATCTCAAGATTGGCCGGCCCCGGCAAATCTATATTGGCCCTTTGTGCACAGATTATACGGACATTACCACCCGTTGAACTCGTTAGGACTTCCTGGCGCTGAAGACCTTCACCCCTGCTGGGGAAAGAGGCCAGTCCTCCTTGCAGGCAACCCACTCACCTCACATCCGTCCAAGGAATAAGGAACCGTGAGATGGCGGAAATGGATTCACCGGTCTGGGGATTTTCTCATCTGGATGGTTCCATTGAACACCACCCCTTCTTCAATGGAGAGATGAGGCGTATTCAGAGATCCATCCATATTCGCTGAGGCCAACAGCACAACTTTCTCTTTGGCCACAATGTCTCCCGTGATCTGTCCTTTGCAGATGACGGATCCCGCGCTGATCTTGGCCGTAATCACAGCCTGCGGTCCCACCAATAAGGTGCCCTCGGTATGGATCTCGCCATCCAACCGGCCATCGATTCGGACACTTCCGTTGTAGTGAATAGTGCCGGTAAATTCGACCCCGTGTCCAATAAAAGCCACGATCTGTTCCTGGCTGAATTGAGAATCCCCCCCATTTCGCTCTTGTGGCGACTCCGCGTACCCTTCCCCCCCCGATTTAGATGCCGTGTGTGGCGCTTCCAGCTCAACCATAGACATCGCATCACCTCCTGGATGGGCGTATCGCCGCCCTCAGCGGCGATAGGCAGATGTTGGCCGTTTTGAACACTTCGTGACTCTCTGTAGAGGTTATCGGTCGTTCCTGAAAAGCGCTTGAGGACCTTCTCCAGAGAATATGATGACCTCCCATGTGGTATGATGGCGTACCAACTGTTTAGATTCAAGCTGTTGGGGATCGAAGACCAACAATAGCTTTATGTTGCCGGAATGCATGATTTTCTGCATAATTTTCGCACAAGTGAAGCAGCGAGAAGCACTTTTTTGATGCAGTTAACCGTTACTTGATCAGACGATTTCCACGTGAAAGTTGGGAGGGCGCAGCAAGAACACCCCGGAAAGGGGGTTCCCCATGAGCGCTGATCATGAGTATGATGTGACAAGCCCTATTTTCTGTCTGCATGAGAACCACCTCGACTGAAGGCGCCTCTTCAGCGGGATCACGCACTCGGGTTCGAGAGCGCGCAGTATTCTCAACCCCATGTGCTCTCCCCACTGGACCAAGAGAGATCCAGTGTGGAAGTGTTCCTGGTTTTGGCCTGGTTTTGGAAAAAATGAGTTGGGTCACTAGATTCCTGATCGGCATGGGAGTTGTGTGGAGTGTAGCCGTGACTCCCCTGATGGTGGGGCAGGCCGCTCCTGCGGATCAAGCTCGGTGGGACCGAAAATATGACACCGACCGGTATATATTTGGCACTGAGCCCATTCCATTTCTCCGAGCGCATGCACACCTCCTTCCCAAGGGGAAAGTCCTGGATATCGCCATGGGTGAAGGCCGAAATGGTGTGTATCTCGCCACCCAGGGATTCGACGTCACAGGAATTGACATCTCTCCGGTTGGACTCAAAAAAGCCCAGGCATTAGCTGCTCGTCATGGCGTCACCATCGCAACTCAAGTGGTCGACCTTGAAGCCTACACGCTTCCCAAGAATGCGTACGACGTGATCATCTGCACGTATTATCTGCAACGCGATCTCTTTCCCCAAATCATCGACGCGCTTAAACCCGGGGGAATGGCTCTTGTCGAAACCTATACCATTGACCATCTGAAGTATCGTCCCCGGTTCCCGCGAGCCTATCTACTCAAGACGAACGAGCTCCTTACAGTATTTCGCGGAATGAAAGTACTGCGATACCAGGCCCGCGATGATGGCAGGCAGGCCTATGCCAGCATTCTAGTGCAAAAGCCGTAGCCGAGACCTCTCCACAGCTTCCCTTACGTACCGCTACAGGGGTTGCGAGGCACAAAGACATCAGTGTAGGCTGACGGCATTATTTTTGTGAAATGTCGACTGTCGCTCTTAACCATCGTTCCCAGCACATAATAGCCGATAAAAAAATAGAGGAGTCTTCTCAAATGTCTACGCTCCAAGATCTTTCTGTCGATGCCCTGATCGAAGAGATTCAAGCCCATCCTGTGAACACCAATGACTTTTTCCAGACCTTCAGAACACGACGCCTCACGCCCCGGCAACTGCGGGTATTTGTGCGCCAATATCACTATTTCTGCTTCCAGTTCGTCAAAATTCTCGAAGGGTTGCTGTATCGTACCCCCATTCGCGAACTCGAGATGCGCATAGAGTTGGCTAAGACCCTCTATTCGGAACTCGGAAGCGGTAGACCAGAACAGATTCACATCAAACAATTGGAGCGATTTGCCCATTCCGTGGGACTACAAGATCATGATCTCGCCGAGACGGAGCCCATTCCTGAGGTAAGCAAGTATCTCAACACGCTGCATCGCCTGTTTGTCGAATCGGATTATCTGATCGCACTCGGTGCGGAGTTAGCCGTTGAAACCACGGCAGCATCAGAATTTCGCTATTTCCTTCCCGGGCTTCATCAATACAAACAATTCAGCCCGCAAGATCTCGAATTTTTCGAACACCATGTAGGAGAAGAGCAGGCCCATCACCAATGGCTCGTGGATGCCGTGCGAAAAACTGCTAAGTCTCCTGCCGACCTGGAAAAAGTAGCCGCTGGCGCGCGCCAGACGGCCGATGCATGGTTTGAGTTTTGGAAAGGCATGTATGCCGCCGTTTTTGATGTGGTTCCCATACAATGAGGCAAGCAGTCCAAGATTGGCGTTGACCGTTCAGAAGTAATCCAACACTCAACCGTGACGAGTGCTCGAGTTTCGCCTTGCACGGCACTCAGTCCGAGAGTTGACCTATCCAGCAGGAAGCCATGAATCCAGGAAGCTCCGTCACGCCTTCGTCTGACAGCGACACACTTGAGCTGAGCGGACAGGTCCTGCACCAGCGGGCTTGGCGCATGCCCGATCTTGTGGTCTATCAACATGCCCCAGAAGAATGGTGGGTTGCCCCGTTGGATGAGGAACTTCCCCTCATTCGGCTCAACCGAATGGGCGCCTCCTTGCTTGGCGCCATGGACGGTCGCGCTACCATTCAAACCCTACTTGCCCAATTTGGGAAATGGGTCTGCGGGCCAGACCGCAAAACCGGCCGGTGGCATTTAGAACGGTGGTCCCTGCCACGGTATTCTCTCTGCTATTTCGGCACAGAAGCGCCCAGCGGTCACAGTGTCCATGCCAAATGGGACTTACTCCTTCAGCGGGTCCGTGAGCGATGGCATGAAAATGCCCCAACCGACAGTGAAACCCAACTCCATGAGTTTCACCGTCAAGGGATCCATGGACATCAGGGACATTTCGAGCTTATTGAGACCACCGTCTCTCACTTGTTTCGAGAACCCTGCGACGCCCTTCAAGGATCTTCTTATGGGCGTCGCTTAGCGCAAACCCTCAAACAGTTAGGCTGGTGGACGCCTAAACCTCGCCGCGTCGTCGAAGTTGGAGCAGGACTTGGATATGTTTCGCAAGAGATGGCCAGGGAACTGGCTTCCCACGAGCGGCGCGGGGTGGAGTATCTCTTTCTCGATTTGACGAGGCCCTTTCTCACGGCTCAGGTGCAGGTGGCTCAGCAAGCAGGGTGGTCCGCGCAAGCAATCCATGCCGATGCAGAACGGCTTCCCTTCGCGGACGGGAGTGTCGATCTGATTATCGACAATGAAAACCTGGCTGACATGACACCCCTCCATCTCACCCCTCAGGAGCTGGACACAGGACAAGGCACCACATCTCAACACCAGGCTGCACTTGAGCTCCTTCGGCGGCTTCGCCTCTCTCTCGACCGCCCATACCCTAACGATGCCATCGTGAACTACGGGGCGATCATGTTTCTCATGGAGACATGGCGAGTTCTCAAGCCCGGTGGGCATGCTCTGTTGATCGAGTTCGGTATTGACCAGGGATGGCCCAATCCCGTGCGGTTACCCGGACATACCGAATATGAAGTCCAGTTTTCCCACCTCCGTCATGTGGCCAGGTGGCTGGGATTTCGCGAACAGTATTGTCCCTTGCCCCAGCTCCTTTCTATCCGCCCTGAGACTCACGTGTTGTGCACGGGGGCTGCCTATGCCATCCGCCGCTTTTGCGAAGCCGAAGGCCGTCCGTTTGCCATCCGAGCCTATACCCACCCCGAACTTGAGAAAGCCTTAGGAGATATGCTGCCGAGACTCACGGGATTGCACTATCATCAGGTGTTGGACCCTGCCTGGTTTGGCCTATGGGATTTCAAAGCCTTACTGCTGGAGAAACCCGGAGGCTTCCACCGTCCTGCCTATCACGAATCCAAGGGCTTCCGCTGGTACAGCCAGCGGTGATCCCAAGGCAGTCCCTTCACTCTCGCCACTGCTGTGCACCAAAGCTTAAAGACCGCCGGCGCATGTGAACCAGGCATCATCTGAAAGGCAGATGTTCAGGAATGGGTGCCTATTCTCGTCTGCCTCACAAAGCGTTCAGTGGCTTCATCAAGTTGTCTAGCCTTCCGCCGTGGGGCCTTGTGGATGTAGATAACCTTGGCATTGAGTTCTGATGAGACTGGCGGAAGAGACATTTCATATTTGACCGGCCGCTGATGATCGGCCAATTGCCGCCGAGGATCATAAACGCTGTTGAACTTCCACAACATTTTTACGAAGTTGGTTTGCCCCCTGAGCAAGTGCCCCACGGCCAGCGCGGCTGTGGATTTAAGTGCCGCCCAGCCCAAGTGCTTTTTGTTTAGTACCTGCTGGGTTTTGACTAATTCCTCATAAAATTCAGGCAGGGACAGGCGAGTCGGAAGTACGGCATGTTGAATGTCGTACAAGCGGTAATCCCGGGTTTGCACCTTGTTGGCTTCGGTGTGCCACGTTTCCGTGCCGGGATATGGGGTGTTGACGCTGATATTCACAATCTCGGGAATCTCCAGACACCATTGCCGGACGACTTCGAACCGGCGCCGATCCCAATCGGGATCCGCGATCAAATTGATCGCCACAGTAATGCCTAGGGATCGAGCGTAGTCCAATGCCTCGAAGTTTCTCCCTAAGCTGATCCGCTTGCGATGTTTGGTCAATCCATCTTCATCGATCGCTTCAATTCCCAGGAACATATATTTCATCCCCAGAGATTTCCACAGTTGGAATACCTCCTTGTTCCGCAGTAACACATCGCCCCGGGTTTCCAGATAATAGTCCTTACGAATACCCTTCCTAGCAATGGCTTCACCAATCGCCAGACCATGATGGGCCTGGACGAACGCGACGTCGTCCACAATAAAAACGCCCGGCTCGCGAATGCGCTGCAAATCCTCCACGACGGCTTCGGGACTCATGACCCGATAACTCCGTCCATAGAACGTCCAGGCACTGCAGAAGGAGCAATCCCAGGGACAGCCTCGCGTGAACTCAATCGATGCACAGGGATCGAGCACGCCGATAAAATACTTTCGCCGGTGGCGCAACAGATCGCGTGCTGGCCGAATCGTATCCAAACAGTCTACAAGCCGAGGGGGAGGACCCATTCCTGAAGGCGTTACGACTCCCGGGATGGACACCAAAGCCTCTCGATCCTGAGCCAACACATTCAACACCTGGGGAAAGGCTACTTCCCCTTCTCCTCTGATCACGCAGTCGATAGCGCCTTCCCCATGTCGCAGCAGATCCTCTGCGACAAAGGAGGCACTATGCCCTCCCACAAGGAGACAACATCGGGGCAGCAAACATTTCGTGGCTTTGGCAAGATCCACAATTTCAGGGACATTCGCCAGGTAGTTGCACGAAAAGGCGACCACATCGGGCTCCCAGCTCTTTAGCATGCGGAAATAGTGGCGAGAGGACTCAACTTGCAGATCGATCATGTGCACCTGATGGCCCTGCCGACGGGCAGCCTCGGCGATAAGCTCGAGTCCCAAGGGCTCAAGACGCAGATAGATCTTGGTATACATGAGAGGACCGGGATGAACGGCAAGCACTTTCATAGTTCGAACGCTCCTCCTACAGCTTGCTGGAGACAATACTGCAACAGTAGGGTGATCTCTTCATCCTGAAGAGCTTCGAGCTCCGCCTCGGCGATCCTGTTCGTCCCAGTGGCACATTCGACACAGAGATCAATAAAGGCAAAGGGGTCCCATGCCCCAGAGGACGCCAGGCGACGCCACGTGGAGGAGTCATGGATGTTTGTGGCAGACTTGACGAAACGCCACAAGTCATCAAATACCGGATGGGTTCCCACATGGCGGAACCAATATTTAGCATTCGAAACATCGGGCTCCCGCCGATGCACAATGCCATGCCAATAGCTTCCTTCCCTGGTGGACAGCCCCTGGGCAGTGTGATGGGCTTCATCCCATCCCTCGGCCCGCAGAAACAAACCAGCTTGCACTGCCCGCCCCATGGGAGCGTGGCGAATGGGACTACCCAGCAACTCTTGAAGCGGGCAGGTCCGGATCTCGTTAATCAGGGAGGACTGTCGCTGTCCAGGACTGTGGACTAAGGCAAGTCGCGGCAGAGCATGGACGATCCGCTCGTACAGCTCTGCTCCTCGCGTTCCACGAGAAAATGGATTCCCACCCATATCTGATCAGGCTTTCACGTCGTGTGAAGCCCTTCGCTTACTTCGGGAAAAACACCGTGAAGCCAATCAGTCCCAGAACGGCGTTAAGCCCGGTATTTCTGTCTCCGATCCCCCCGTTGGAGATATGGTGCCACCGAACCGCCAGGGAAACGGCCGTACGTGCCGTCAAAAAATATTGTATGCCAGGGCCCGTTTCGAGCAGAAACTCAAAGGGAGTACTCTGTTCCGGGATACGTGGAGCCAGGTCCGTCCATGAGACCCCGGCTCCAATATCCCAATAGGGTAGCCAAGGACCAAATGCCAAAAAATTGTATCGCATCCCCAGCGAAAACCCTACCAATGTTGCACTGAAAGGCTGAATGAAGTGCGCGGCCACCGGCTCGGCGAATACTTCAAATGCTCCGGAGAGATAGCCCAACTCAATGGGATCAGTGAACACATAGCCGAGTCGAGGCAAGACAAACACCGCACTTCTATTGGCTGACTGGGCTGCGCCTATCCCGGTAAAGGCCTGCCAATATCCCGATTGCAGCCCGAGTTCGAGGGTGCCGCGTTGGATGGCCACGTGAGCCCCATCTCCGGCGTAGGCACTCGATATACCTCCCCCGTGAAATCCCCACAGCATACCCCCTAGGATTACGGCAAGGCCGAGAAGTCTCAGCACTCCATATTCCATGTCTCCCCTTTCAGCGCCTGGGTGGCGGCATGAGATCACGCCATAATCTCTACCGTCTTTTTTGTTGCCCCATAAAGGGGTAAGGCCGCGAGAAGCCCTCAACGGGAAAAAGGACC
>RFGT01000156.1 GCA_003696975.1 Nitrospirota bacterium
GGCGTGGTCGCGTTGAGGATGGAGGCCAGGCTGCTGGCGATGTAGGTCTGCCCCCAAACAATGAGACTGAAGGGAATCACGTTATTGAGGATGCCCATGGTCACGAAAATGGCCCACGGCTTGCGATCCGACGGCATTTTCAGCCCCATCGCTCGCACAATCGCGTGGAGCACCAGGGCTGCGAACACGACCCGCAGGGTCACAATGGTGAAGGGCGGCAGGGCGCGCACGGCCACGCCGATAAAGAAGAAGGAGCCGCCCCACAGAAATGACAAGGTAATGAGCAACAACCATTCGCCCACTCCCATCGTTCTATTCACAGTACTCACACTGTCCTCCTCTATGCCTTTCTCTCTGATCGATCTTAATCATAGAGGAGGACAGACGGAAAAACACTCCGATTCTTGCGGTGTAATCCGGAGAGCAACGATACAGATAGATTTTCACCAGCCAACAAATTTCCACATCGTACACCGGGCAATTGGAACTCACCGGCGCGGCTCATCCGCAGCGCCGAACGAGTGGAGCGCTGCCGGCTGGAAGCGCCTGTTAATCGCTGGTCTCCATCATCTGTTCCAAAATTGGCCGCAAATGAACCTCCACATTCTCCAGCAAGGCAATCTCCTGCAAAGTGAAACGTTTCTCCAACTCCTTCATGCATCCACATCCAAGAAAGTAACCCGTCTCGCTCTTGCCACAGATCTTAAGCCACGAGCCAAAGAATGCGGAGACGGGTTCACCAGCATCCACGGTCCTTAAGAACTTGGCAGCAAGCCAGCCTTTGTGGCTCTTACACCAATCAAGCCAATCATCATCGCTACTCATCTGATGCCAAGTGCCTGAATCCTTTATCAATTCCTCACATCGTTGCGCAAATCCTTCCTCATAAAGTTGCCACCACGGTCCCCTTCCCGTTGATTTGCCGTGCTGGGTCCGCCAATAATGATGCACAAGATGTCCGATCTCGTGTGCAACCAAACCCATGATCGCTTTGGGGGTACTCCATCCACACTCGGCTATGTTCTCTAACCCAAAGAGAATCGCTGGTGAGCCACCAAATGTCGTGACCCATCCGGCCCCGCAGCCAATACCTACATAGATGACGAAAACCGCATTGCTGTCAAAGGCAAGCACCTGTTGCGCCCTGGAAAAGAGAGGCTTACCCAGTTCCAGTAGATTCTGACGAGCCTGTCGCATGGCGGAAAGTCGTTCGGTCAAGTAGGGAAACACCTTCCCACGAGCAATCTGTCGCCAATCCAGGTTCTGCGATGAATACTCCTCGATCTGTTTGCTCAGAAGCTCAGGCCATGCCGACATGTACTCCGTTGCCCAACCTTCTATTTGGTCGTCCAGAGGCTTATCTTGAACCTTTGCCCAATAAGCCAAGAAAGCAGGGAAAGTATCAATAAACTCGCACGTAGACATTGCCCCGTCTGTCACAATACAAGGCGGCTAACGGCGCTGCAGATGAGCCGCCCCGGTGGAGCGGACGGAGCCCGCAGCAGCCGGGGTTGGGTCGAGGGAGGGTAACTGTTCACAGTGTGCTTACCTTCCCACCGATGAAAAGAAAAATCAGAAAATCCATCGCTGTGTGCCCAACGACTGCTCCAGCCACATTCCGCCTTTTCAGCGTAAGCCATGTAACTACCAGGCCAAAAGCCGTTACGATTCCCAAGACAACATAATTTCCACTCCAGATGTAGCGGTTATGATGAACTGGGCCAAAAAGCAATCCAATCAACACAACAGCCCATACCGCAGGAATGTTCCACCGCTGTGTAACGCCGAGCAAAAAAGCACGATACTCTATTTCTTCTTGTAACCCTGACGGAATCAACGCAGCCAGAAACGTTATCAACCATTCCCGGACAGGTAGCCAATACACATCCCCGAGAGTGAGTTTCGCATACACCAAGCCGATGGGAACAAAAGCCAGCCCTACCCATACGCCATCCAGCAAGGACTTTTTCAAGTTACGTCGGGTAAGATAAAAGTCTTCCCAGTAACCCCATTCCATCCAAAGCACAACTCCAATAAGCAAGAAACGGATCAACACCAACACCGCTCCCCGTTGCCAGGCATCCATTTTGCCTAATGGAGGGATAAGCAGCGTAAACAATCCCCACCGCCCCAGATACAGGACACCGATTGGGACAAGAGACCAGGTAAATGCACGATCCGATTTCGTACCCATGTAGAAAGCTCCGCAGCCCCGCTCATCCGCCCTGCGGATGAGTCGTCCCGCTGAAGCGGACGAAGCCCAGCCAAACCGGGGACGACTTCATCCGCTGGTTGGGCCGCACATCGATAGCGAGGGGACCATCGTCAGCCGCTCGCGTCCGACTTCCCGCATGGCTCACAGGTAGATTTCCGCGCCATCCGAATGCACGTCACCGGATATCCTTCATTCTTGCTGTCAAATCTGGCCACTTCCTCAAAGCCCTCACTCCGATAAAGCGCAATCGCCGCCACATTCTCCGAGAGCACAATGGTCCATAGCTCAGCATTGTCCGTGGCGGCCTCTATCGACTTCTGAAGCAATGCCCGGCCAACTCCCTTGCGATAATGCACAGGATGGACGTAGAGGAAGGACAGATAGCTGTCATCTACAGCGGCAAATCCAATCACTTCACCATCCTCTTCTGCCACGAAGATCCGAGAACGGAGAAGCTCCTCAGATTCTGGGTCCTTGGCGAGTGGCACGAACGCCCGTGGATCACAGGAGCCGGCAAGCTCGTCCGGCCGGGCTGCATCATGAACCCTGCAAACCGACTCCCAGTCTGCGGCGACATAGTCACGTATTTTCATGATCATTGCTCATCCTATCCGCGATTCAGGAGCACCGGCAGGACCCAAATCCAGTATCGACGGCGGCAACTTACCACTGCTGCGGATGTACCAGTTCACATTGACCCGCTTGTTATATCTTGTGTTTGTACC
>RFGT01000157.1 GCA_003696975.1 Nitrospirota bacterium
GTGCCATGACAAGGGAACGGCAATCCCCAATTCCGCAAGGCGCGGCCGGATATCGTCGGCTTCGCGTGATTCTTTCCGGTTGGCAAGATCCTGGATGGCCCAGCGCAGCACAAGCATTCGACCTGTCCGGCCCTGAATGCGGTCTGGGAATCGCTTGATGGCTTGATCTGCGAACCATAGGGCTGGGACCTCGGCCCCCCGCGTGAGAAGCAGTTCGGACAGTCGGTTCATGGCATGACCCGTGGCATCAGCATGCGGATGGAGATTGAACGCCATCAGAAACTGTTCCATGGCTTGAGGAATCTGGTCATGGGCGAGTGCGGTCAATCCTCGAAGGTACAGAGAGCGGGCGGATGAGCGAATTAACTCGGGCCGTTCAAGCGATACCGCATCATACCAGTATTGGGCTTGATCCCATGCTTGCGCCGCGGCTGCACTATCCGCCAACCCAAGCGCGGCATCTGGATAAAATGTGTGCCAGGCCGGCTCATCGAGAATACGCCGAAACACCAAGGCAGCTTCCAGATGATGCCTGCTGTCCAAAAAATTACGACCTGCTCCAATCAAGACCGCCGGCGTGAGCGGATGATCGGGATAGGCAGTGAGAAACTGCTCGAAGGCCCCTTTTGCTTCTTGATACCAGCCCCCTTGCCGATAAAATTCTCCAATCTGACACAGCGCCCATGGCGCGTAGGGACTGTCGGGATATCGCTGTCGCAAGGCGCGCAATCGCGCGATCACATCCAGAAAGGCTCCTTCAGAATCGTGAGTCTCCGTCACAAATGTAGCCATTGCAAATTTCGCGGCTTCGGCTGCCGGCCCTTGGGGATATTTCTGCAGGAAGATCCGAAACCATCGTTCGGCTTCATCCCGCAGTCCATTTTCCAGGGCCGTTCGAGCTGCCTGGAAAGTTTCGGCATAAAGCCCTGGTGGTTCAGGATCCGGCCAAGGGAATTGATGACAGGGTGAAGCCGCTGCAGGAATTGGAGCACCTGCCATCACAAGGACAATCATGCCCGTTATCCACCACACATGCGTCACGGGTTTTTTCCTTTTTGAACCCATGAGCAAAATTTGGACCATGTCTGGTTACCGTCCATCATCTCAGCCTTTTCGAGATGAATAGGCAAAAAATCATGCCAACTCACAGCAAGAGTCACTGACAAGCAGATAAGAGAGCTGTCAGGCAATTGACAGGAGGGTCAGAAAGATCGGCACAGAGGAATTGGGAGTCAGGTGGGGAAAGATGATTGGGATTGACGCTGCGCGAGGGCTTCGACGAGTGATTTCCTCTTTAGTTTTTCAATGAGTGTGGTACGATTAATTTGTAGTAGTTGCGCAGCCTTGCTTTTTACCCCATTGGTACGATCCAGCGCCTCGAGAATGAGGCGATTTTCAAATTCTTCCACCGCCCGTCCCAAGTCAATTCCTCCAGCAGGAATGGTCAAAGAATTCGTCAAGGTTGACGAAGGCATGGGCGGGCGGCGAATCTTTTCTGGAAGATCCTCCGGCTCAATGAGTCCTGTGCGTTTCAAGATGGCGATTCGTTCAATGAGATTGGCAAGTTCCCTGACATTGCCCGGCCAGGAATAACTCGAGAGGAGAGACAGGGCTTCCGCTGAGCACCCCGTTAAGGAGGCCCCACGCCGTTCGTTAAGCTGCTGAATAAAATACTCCACCAACAGGGGGATATCGTCGGTCCGTTGCCTGAGTGGCGGAACGACAATGGGAACAACGTTGAGCCGGTAATAGAGATCTTCACGGAATCGCTTAGTCGCCACCAATTCTTCCAGATCTTGATTGGTTGCTGCGATGATGCGGGCATCCGTCTTCAATGTCCGCGTTCCACCAACCCGTTCGAATGTTCGTTCTTGTAGTACACGCAACAATTTTACCTGCAGCGGAGGGCTCAAGTCTCCGATTTCATCGAGAAAAATCGTTCCGCCTGTGGCCAATTCGAATCTGCCGACTCGAGAGGTTACCGCACCAGTAAAGGCACCTTTTTCATGTCCGAACAATTCGCTCTCCAACAACGATTCGGGGATGGCTCCGCAGTTGACCGGAACCAACGGCCCATGGCGTCGGGGACTGTTAAAATGGATGGTCTGGGCCAGCAATTCCTTGCCTGTTCCGCTTTCGCCAAGAAGTAGCACCGTGCCCTCGGAATCTGCGACGCATTCAACCAACTTGAGAACCTCTTTCATGACTTCGCTTTGACTGACCAACTTTCCCAGTCCAAATTGCCCACGAACCGTCCTGCGCAACTCGAGATTTTCGTCACGCAGTCGTTTGACCCGCAAGGCACTCGCGATAGTGGCGATAAGCACTTCGGGAGAGAATGGCTTCTCCAAAAAGTCGTGGGCCCCGGCCTTCATCGCTTCCACACCCATAGCCACTGTGCCATAGCCCGTCATAACCACGGTGACGGGAGCAGGTTGCATAGGGGCTAGACGCTTCAGCAGTTCCAATCCATTCAACCCAGGCATCTGCACATCCGTCAGGACGACATCGCAGGAAATGGTTTGAATGTGTTCCAAAGCCTCCAGGCCAGACCGGGCTTCGTTCACTTCATATCCGGCCAACTCAAGCTGTACGCGCAATGCCTCGCGGACGTCGGCCTCATCCTCAACAATCAATATCCGACCTGGTTGCTGTGCTAGATCCGATGACTCTTTTTCCGATTCTAAGGCAGATGCCATTGGGAAATCCCTTTCTTCCGAGAAAACAGCGCCGTCTCCATTACAACCGGAGAGTTCCCCTTTGCTGATTCATTGCCTAACTCTTAAGATCTCTCGTATTTCGCCGATAACTGCTTATGGTCGTTTTATGGTCGTTCCTGGCTCTTGAAAGAATGGTGCGGCCTCATCTTCCTCTCCCATGAGGTGCCATATGCCGGACAAGCCGTCAATGCCCTTGTTCATTTTATTTGATAGCAGCACCGGGTATCTCTATGGCCATCTCATGGCGGCTGGTCCAGACGACCCCTTTTTACAGGAGATGCTGACATGGTGGAGTACCCATTGTTCCTCTCCCCCCATTGGCCTAGATGAACCGGATCTCATTGCCCACAATTCCTCCCAGAATACGCTCTCAACGAATTGACGTCTTTGTTGTGCATCACAACACGCAGATCATGATTTTCCTGCTGTATTCCTTGCCCCTGTCTGCCCACCACGGCCGCACCCGAGATAATCTAAAGAAAAAACCCTACTCGCCGCACTGTCATCATACCAGGTCTTCGACAGGGATCAAGGGTCCCCAAATCCTTTTCCCTATCGGATTGCCCAGGGAACTCCCACCTCACCCTTCAGCAATGGCCCCAGGATGGACTTGAGCACCTGAGCCCCCAGCCCTGGCGTGGCGCCAATTCCTCGCAAGGTCAGCACGAAATTGAATTGGTTCCTCTGCTCCACTCGGTCGGTTCCGCCAAGTCGAATAAAGTACAATCCTAAGGACCAACAACGGCAAGGATTCTGATACAGGCCAACCACATCCCATTCCGAAGTTTGCCCTGACTCGAAATCATGATATATCTTGGTTCCTAGGCTCCAACCGAACGGCGTTCTGACCGCACCACCAGCAGTGAGGAAGTTAATCGCAGTCTGCGGCACAAGCACTTCATTAAAGGAAAGGGGGTTCCAGATATCCCCCCGTCGAGGAATCGTGCCCGCCCGACTGTGTCGATATCCCAATTGCACGTAGGCATGCTGGTGGGCCTGAAGGGTCAGGTCCGTGTTCCATTGGCTCACCTCACGCTCTCCAGGATCAAAGAAACTATCAACAGATACCGTGAGTGTGGACAAGAAGGGCTCCACTATGCGAGCCGGCACATTTAGCGTGGCTCGTCCCCATATGTCGGAGAAAATGCTAGCCCGTCCTGGCGGGTCGCCAAGATGGTAACTTTGTGCCAGAATGAAATCGAGCCACGTGATGGAGCCTTTTTCTGAGTGCTCTTCCGTGAGCCGACTGGTGAGGGCATAAGTAAGCAGATGTTTCCGGGGCAAATTGTCAATGGCGTCGATCTGGGGAAGATCGGCTTGAGTAGTTTGGGGAACGAACTCATAAAAGATTTTTGGAGCAATGGTATGGCGGAGGCGGCGCCCTGATCCCAGTTGGAACCGCCGAGACAACCGAGAGTCCAGTTCCATCCCCACCCATACGGTTCCTCGTTCGCGCAGACTTTCCTGTGTAACCTGCCGTCCATGGGAGTAGAGAACTTCACGAAATTTTATTTGTGGGTGAAGGCCCACCATATGTCCTAGATGAAGACCTTGGGTCGTCAAGGTAGGAAGGAGATCTAGCCGACTGACATTGAACCCTCGCTCTCGGAAAAAATGGACAAACGTGGTATCGAGACTAAACAGAAACGGCATGCGGCCCCAGGACAGATTTCTCAACCGATAGCCCAGTTCCGGGATTCGCTGGAAGGTCGTCCTGCCGCCGGCGTTCAGGGGTTGCAGATATTGAGCTTTCAGGTAGAGCCTTCCATGGGGCAACTGCTGTGTCAGGGTTAGCAGGGACTCCTGGCTAGGCAAGGCCCGAAATATTCCTGCATTGCTGAGATCCTGCAACAGAGTTCGATCAGTGGCATAATTGACTTTCATGCGCCACAACAGCCGTGGTGTGAGAGCCTGAACATGCAGGCCCGTAATCTGGGCGCGTGTCCGTTCAACCTTGGTGTCACGCAGAGCACTGACCAGCCATTTACCGCGCGATCGGCGACTCAAGATATAGCGATAGGCCACATCTCCGCCCTCCCCCCGTTTTGTCAGAATCTGGGGCGTAAGCGTGAGATCTTGACTGGGAGAGATCGCCCAAAAGAATGCTTGGCGATACTGTACCCCGAAGACATTATCAATCCCGACGGTAGGTACGAGAAATCCTGTCTTGCGCGCACCTGGCAAGGGATATCGAAAAGCCGGGAGCGGCAAGAGCGGAAAGTCTCGCACGCGGAACCAGACGTTTCGCGCAAACACATGATCACCTTGTTCCAGATCCACGTCCTGAAAGGAGAAGCTCCAATCGGGAATTTGGCCATCCTCGGCATCACAATTGGTGAACGTGCCATCCTGGACCCGATAATGGGTTTCGGACAGTCGCTGGAGCTGTCGCCCTCGCACCCAGGTATTCGTCTCTCGGAGAAAGATCTTTCCGTTGGTGATCACGCCTACTTCGGTATTCATATTGATTTCCAGCTTGTGCGCCCACACGTCTGAAACTTGATCGCTCAGATGCACGTGCCCTCTGGCAACCACGCGGCCGGTCAGTTTGTGAACCGTCGCCTCGTCCGCAGTCAAGCGCGTCAATCCTTGCACAATTTCCACTGAACCAGAGGCCCGATAGATCTCGGCGACCTGGTCCAACTCAATTCGCTCGGCCCGAATGTGTACAGGATCAGCGGTGGATGGGGGTTCCATCATCGCTTCATTCGGCTGAGACCTGCCCGCGGGCACCGCAACCATCAAGAAGAAAATGAGCATGCCCGTTGTGAGTCCCAGAATATTCATCACTCAGCGGCTTCCTTCTTGTTATTGAGGGAAGAGATGCTCTTGCCCGCAGAGAAGACGTTTGACATATCCCACGAGGAATAGCGAGCCGGTGACGCAAATCACATCCTGTGGAGCAGCCAGGCGACGCGCCAAGGACAGAGCGTCTCCCGGAGCCGGGCATAGATACGCGGGCTTTGTCTCATCGCATAACCTGGCATGGAGCTCCTGAACAGACGCCGCCCGTGGATGATTGATCTGCGTGAAAATGAAGACGTCGCCCACGGACAGCAGGTGTGACAAAAAGCCTTGAATGTCCTTGTCGCGCATCATGCCCACGAGGACAAGCGTCTTGCCGCCTCTTGCCCTCGTTTGGAGCTGCTGTAAATACGGAGCCAACTCCGCAGCGGCGGCAGGATTGTGCGCCCCATCCAACAGAAGCCGCGGGGCAACCTCGACCGTTTCCAAACGACCTTCCCACTTGACCGTGGCCAGGCCAGTGCGCACAGCCGCTTCTCGACTACCTTGATCAAGCAGGCCGCTCACTTCCAGAAGGGCTATGGCACAACCGGCGTTGAGCAATTGATGTCTCCCGGCCAGCGCACAGGTGAGATGTGGATAGATGTCCCGGATACCCTGGTAGTCGAAGGTGTCCAGTCCATTTTCCGGAGAAAGTGAGACATGAAACTCACGTCCGTATCGATACAACGGTGCTCTCTGGGCAGTAGCATAATCCTCGATGACCCGCCGGGCCTCGTGAGGCATTGGACCGATGACGACGGGGACTTGGCGCTTGATAATGCCCGCTTTTTCGCGAGCAATCGCCGTGAGGGTCGTTCCCAAGTAGGCCTCGTGGTCAAGGGCGACATTGGTGATCGCCGCTCCCACAGGATTACAGACATTGGTCGCATCAAATCGGCCACCCATTCCCACTTCGACGACCGCAACATCGACAGTTTCTTCGGCAAAATGCTGAAACGCCATAGCTGTGGTAAATTCAAAAAATGTGGGGGACAGACTAGGCGAGAGCACCATGCGAATTTGCTCCGCCAGGGTTGCGACTCGTTCTGGTGGAATGGGGTTCTGTTTTACACGAATGCGCTCACGAAAGTCGTTCAAATGGGGAGAGGTATACAGACCTACCCGCATATTGGCGGCTTGGAGAATGGTCGCCGTCATGGCCGCAACCGACCCTTTTCCGTTGGTTCCACCGATATGCAAGATTCGATAGCGTTGGTGAGGATCGTGCAACCTAGCCAGAAGTGCGGAAATGGTGCCCAGCCCCGGTTTGATACCATGTCGTTGCAGTCCATAGAGATACTGCAATGCTTGGGGGTACGACCAGGACATTGGTTCTCTACAAGAAGCCCGAGTGCTGTGTTGGCTCGTTCACGGAGTGTGAACCGTCGTCTCTGCAACTAGCTACATACCAATCAGCCGCTTCATACTCAAACCCGCATCCCCGGGCTTTGTTCACTGGAGAGTAGGCTCCTGCTCCTGATTATCGGCCCACCGTAAGATGACGCAGGATGGTTCCTACTGTCGCTCGAAGGTGGCGCCGGTGAACGATGGCATCAATCATGCCGCGCTCCAGCAGAAACTCCGCCCGCTGAAACCCATCCGGAAGCCGTTGTTTGATTGTCTGCTCGATGACCCGAGGTCCGGCGAAACCTATCAAGGCCCTCGGTTCCGCCAAGATCACATCTCCCAACATCGCCACACTTGCTGTCACTCCACCAAACGTGGGATCCGCCAGAAGCGACAAGAATGGAAGACGGGCGCGATCAAGTTGCGCCAATGAGGCAGCGGTTTTGGCCATCTGCATTAGGGAGAGCGTTCCTTCCTGCATCCGCGCCCCGCCTGATGTGGTCACCAACAGAAATGGCAGGTGGCCCTCCAGGGCACGATCGATAGCGCGACAAATTTTCTCTCCCACCACTGACCCCATACTCCCACCCATAAACCGAAAATCAAAGATACCAAGCGTCAGGGGGATATCCTGGATGCGACCTTTCCCGATCACGAGAGCATCTTTCTGCCCTGTGGCTTCCTGAGCCGACTGCAACCGGTGTCGATACGGCTGGGAATCCACGAATCCCAGTGGGTCCATTGGAGACACCTCGGCATCCCACTCCTCAAAGCTTCCCTCATCCACTAGTTTGGCCAGACGTTCCGGTACGGAAAGTGGAAAATGGTACTCACACTTCGGGCAGACTTGCTCATTTCGCTCGATTTCCTTGCGGTAGATGATAGCCCGGCAATGGGGACATTTTCGCCACATGCCCTCAACGATGTTGAGCTTCCCTTTCTCTGTGTCAGAAGATGTCGCCTTGGTAAACCATCCCATTATGCCGCTCTTTCTCAGCTGTTCACATTGACACACGCAACCTTCACACTAAGGAAAAAGACGGGGCACCATATCACAGTGATCCTAGGGCATCAAGAAATCCGAACCATTCTTCTTCAACCGACTTTCGGCCCAGCGGGGTTGCTCAGGGAGAAGGTTTGACGGAACATGTCCGGGAATTCTGCGGTCGCCCAACTCGTGACGAATGGGGAACTCGTCCAGCCGGGAGAAGAGAGTTCAGCCGCCTCGGGCATGCATCTCGAGGTGGGGATCTTGCCGGAGTTTTTCAATTGCGATGAAGCGCATCCGAGCGCTCGCTTGCTCAAGGGCTTTTCGTTCTTCCGCGCCACGGTCGGTCCGCATCTGCCACCCTTGGCGGATGCGCGCACGTACTTCATCCAGTGCGCCCAACCGGAGGGGTTCTCGCAAATCAATGCCTTGCTTGGCATACAAGCACAGATACCACATGCCATCAGCTGTTAAGCGACTCCGATCGCACGTCGCACAAAATGGGGTCGTGGTGGAGGGAATAATCCCAAACACGGTTCCATCGGGAAGCCGAAACCGCTGGGCGGGGGCAGAGCTGTTTTCCCGAACCGGCTCAATCGGGCCGTACACGCATCCCAGAGCAGCGAGAATCTCCGCTTTAGACAGCACCTGATCAAGCGACCATTCATTGGCCCCACCAACATCCATGTATTCAATAAACCGCACCTCAGCTTGGATGCGTTTTCCATATTCCACGAGATCAACCAATTCGTCGTCATTGAAGCCTTTGATGGCCACTGTATCGAGCTTCAAACTCGGGAACCCGACTTTGCGGACCATGTCGATTCCCGCGAGCACTCGATCGTAGGTATCTCGCCGTGTCAACGCCCGGAACCGCTCAGGGCGAAGGGTATCCAGACTTACCGTCACCCGATGCAAACCAGCTTCAAACAACGACTGGGCTTGCTCTTCCAACAGCACGCCATTGGTGGTCAAGGCGATTTCTTTGATCCCTGCATGTTGACTCAGCATCCGGACAAGGGCGGGAAGATTACGGCGGAGCAAGGGTTCTCCCCCAGTCAACCGAATCTTGTCGATGCCCACTTCCGTGAAGATCCCTACCAACTGATGGATTTCTTCGAATGTCAACAGCGTCTCGCGCGGAAGCCAGGCATAGTCCTCTTCCGGCATGCAGTACTTGCACCGCAGATTGCAGCGGTCCGTCACCGACAGCCTCAAGCTCTTGAGAGGCCGATCATAGACATCCACAAGCGGGGTTGCCCGATGCGAGAGCCCTTCGGGAATCATGGGTGCTGCTCCACCCAGACCTGCCCATCGGGGGTGTGTTCAAGTTTCCAAATGGGGGTAATCCGTTTCAATTCGTCAATGCACCACTGACAAGCCTTGAAAGCATCGGCTCGATGTTCGGCACCCACAACGATGAGCACGATATTTTCTCCCACCGCAATGTCGCCGTATCGATGAAGGATCAAAACCTCTAAGACATCAAAGGTCTGCAAGGCTCGTTCTCGAATGTCCCGAAGTTTTTTTTGAGCCATTCCTTCGTAATATTCGAACGTGATCCGCTGCACCTCATGTCCTTGGGAATAGTCCCGAGCAATCCCTAAAAACGTGGCAATCCCCCCAATTCGTGTGGATCGAGCACGGACGCGCTCGATCTCCTCATCAATGGAGAAATTCTCTCGCTGAATGCGTGCCAATAGGGCGTCGTCCGTCACGACCTGTGCCATGGCGTCCTCCCTTTTTCCGCTCCCTCCCGCGAACGGAGGGAGCAAGGCGATCTCGTCAGTACTTGTCAGTTCAGTATCGCCGTGGGCAATCTCCTGATTCACCGACACGAGCACTTTTCTCTCACGAACCAAATCTCCAATCTGGGGATATTGCCGCTGCAACGCCTCGATGAAATCCTGAACTCGAATTCCCCGATCAAGCTGCACGGCACACGTGTCCTGCCCTCCAGCCAACGATTTGAGCATACCAAAGAGTTTGACCGTGCAGATCATAATCCCGCTTAATCAGATGATAAACCAGACATATGCATACTTCGGAGATATGTTCCCGATTTCCCCCCGGCTTTCGAGATCAGGTAGATCTCGCCAATGCTCATCCCCCGATCGACTGCTTTACACATATCATAGATTGTCAGCGCCGCCACAGACACCGCCGTCAAGGCTTCCATTTCCACTCCCGTGGGGCCGGTCGTTTTGACGGTGGCCTGAATCGTAATGGCGCATTGACCATTGTCATCCGGGACCGGATGCTCTTGAAATTCGATATTTACGCTGGTCACGAGAAGTGGATGACACATAGGAATGAGATCCGGTGTCCGTTTGGCCCCCATGACTCCCGCTACTTGCGCCACAGCCAGGACATCCCCTTTGGCGATTTTCCCTTGTTGAATGCAGGCAAACGTCTCTGGCTGCATTGAGACTCGCGCGTGAGCTACCGCAATTCGTTCAGTGGCGGATTTGGCGGAGACATCCACCATTCTGGCTCGACCGGATTCATTGAAATGCGTCAGCTCAGCCATCCTGTTCCCCGGGATGTCCACCGGCACTCAAATCGAGGCCATTATAGGAATGGGCATTGAACAACGTCAAGCGCGGGATACGCCTTTGCCTTGACAGCGCAAAGGCTTCTTCACGACAATGCCTGCGTGAGCGGGGATCGGATTGTGATTCACGGAATTACGTTTCTGGGCCATTGCGGAGTGACTCTCGACGAGCGACAGCAGCCTCAGCCGCTTTCTGTCGATCTCGAGATGGAATGTGCACTCCAGGAGGCCATGGCTACTGACGACCTGCGGAACACCGTAGATTATGCGCGCGTGACCGCCAGGGTGATGGAGCTCGGACCCAAGTTTCATTGTGCCCTACTGGAATCCCTCGCCGAGCACTTGAGCCGGACGCTCCTCGCGGAATTTCCCGTTCTTCAGCGCTTGCATCTCTGGATTCGGAAGGTGGCACCTCCTCTCCCAGACTGTACGGGTTCCGTGGGGATCAAAATCAGCCGGCAGCGAGAGGTTTCCCGCCAATCAACCCTTGACGATGAAGAGCGTCTGGAGCCACCTGCTCCGTTCCTCGAGCACCATCTTGCTCTTCTCCCCCGCGGATCCATTCTGGACGTCGCCAGCGGATCGGGACGGAATGCGCTCTTTCTTGCCTCCCGTGGATTCCCCGTGACTGCAGTCGATCGAAACCAAGAAGCCCTTGCTGCCTTGACCGCCTTGGCAACCCGCCACCGACTGTCCACGTGGATCTCGACTACCTGTCAAGACCTCGAGAGTCAGCCGTCTCCTTGTTCCTCGATCTTCGGTGTCCAACAATTCGAAGGGATCATTGTTTTCTTCTATCTGTTTCGTCCCCTGTTCCCTGCGCTGATTCAAGCTCTCAAGCCCGGCGGCGTTCTTGTCTATGAAACCTTTCTGATCGACAATCACCTTTTATACCAGCACCCGCGCCGCAGAGCCTTCTGCTTGGAACATAATGAATTGCTCCAGCTCATCAAGCCACTGCGGGTTCTGGTGTATGAAGAAGGCCAGCATGAAGGCCCGGCAAGGGGCTATCCTGCTTGGACTGCTCGAGTGATCGCCCAAAAGCCCGCATCGCCTCCAATGGGGCACCTGTGAACTCATGAGACTCCACACATCTCATCATGGCGCGTATCGATCTGCACATTCACACGACTTGTTCTGACGGCACTTACTCACCAAGTGACGTCGTGGCCTTGGCCCGTCACCATGGCATCACGGCTCTCGCCATTACAGACCATGACAGCGTTGAAGGGATTCCCGAAGCCCTGCATGCTGGCCGTCTCCATGGCATCGAGATCATTCCCGGCGTGGAACTCAGCGCCCAATTTCAGGGACATGAGGTCCATTTGTTGGGCTATTTCATCAACTGGCGTGACGCGACGCTGGAGCAACGATTGCAACAACTGCGTCAGTCTCGCTCCTATCGCCTCGCCCGCATGGTGGAACGCATCCAGCATCTGGGGTATTCGCTCTCTCTTGAAGAGGTCCTGGTAAAAGCGCCGTCCGCATCCCGAGGACGGCCACATCTTGCGCAAGTCCTGGTAGACAAGGGTTACGTCCGAGACATACGGGAAGCCTTCACTCGTTTTTTAGCTGAGGGCGCTCTCGCACATGTGCCCGGAGACTTTCCGGAGGTGGAAACGGTCATCGCATGGATTCGCGAAGCTGGGGGCGTGCCTGTCTTGGCACATCCCAGTTGGAGCGACTCATCAGGGCTGGAAAGCACTCGCATGCTGTGGGCTCAGTTACAAGCCGCGGGACTCATGGGAATAGAGGTATATTACAGCACGCATCAGCCTCGACAAATTTCGGCTTATCGCAGACTGGCCGCCCATCTTGGCTTGCTCTGTACTGGAGGAAGCGATTTTCACGGTGAGACCAGACCCAGCATTCATATGGGCATCGGGAGAGGCTCACTCCATATCCCAACCGCTGTCTTGGAATCTCTCAGAACCGCCGCCGGCACCGGCTAGCATTTCTGTTCAGGCCGCAGGGAATCTCAGTTCTCCGGGGTCTCAACAATGTGGTTTTCAAATCGCGTGCATCCTTCGGCAAGAAGACGATTGGTGAGCATTTCCCCCGGCCACTCAATGGGAAGGTCTGCGGTAAAGACCCAAACGTCGGGAGAGGTCCAGATAGGCCCATGATCTTCGGGAAGCTCAGGATCAAACAGATCCGTCCACACAGGCATATACACCCCATTGCCACATTGGGTATGCAGGTGCACGATCGTCCGGCTTCGAATTGGAGGATCTAAATCATGCCACACGGCCGCCGTTTCATCCGCCAGCCGGTGGAGACGCACGGCGTTTTGCGCATCAAACATCGCGTAGGCGGCGTAAGCTGGCACTTCCAACATATGAGGAGCAGGAGCGATCTCAGGACATTGCACAACCAAGCCGTGCAGCAAGGCTTCTCGATCATGATCCTCCACATACTCGGGCAAGGAGGATTCACTGGCCCCAATTAACTCAAAGAATAAAAATGCTGTGGATTCCACAGGCGGATGCAGACGAGCTGCGATGGGCTGGCGCCGCTGGGAGCCGGCGATGGCGGTGAGATGTTCGTGGAGTTTTTGCAAGGTCAGAAAATCCAGCGTGGTGTCGGTCAGAAGACGGGGTTCCACGGTCACGACGGTTCCTGCCGGAATATGCAGATGTCTCCGGAGAAGCTCCGCTGTCCCCAAGGGATCGATTTTCAATTGCAGGGGCTGCGGCAAATTCGCTTGCAATGGCAGCTCAATAGCCCCCAAGACCGCAAAAGCCGGCCGTTCATCCACGTCACCGTCCAACACCACGGAACAGGAAGCTTCGGCGAGCAGGTCGAACAACCACTCCGCCATTTCTTCATCCAACGCAGCGAGCACCGTCAAGACGTCATGTTCGCGGTCTTGCTCGAGCAGGGCTTGCAGCACTTCAACAGCTAACTCCGCGTCACCATGGTCGTGCCGCCTGGCATTGATCAGGTGAATCAGATCACGCGTGAGAGGATCAGGACGATACCAACTTGACATGAGTTAACCCTTGCGAAGACGTTAGATTCCCGTTGCCCTCAGTCAGTGCGATCGGTTTTGATTCTGAGTTGTTTTCGGCTGTCTGGCGATGGGACACAAGTGTTACTCTCCGATAATCTTGATCAGCACCCGCTTCCGCCGTTGGCCATCAAACTCTCCATAGAAGATCTGCTCCCATGGACCAAAATCCAACTTTCCGTTGGTAATGGCCACAGTGACCTCACGCCCCATAATTTGCCGCTTGATGTGGGCATCCCCATTGTCTTCCCCTGTCTCATTGTGCCGATAGCGGCCAGCCTGGGGAGCAAGCTTTTCTAAGAATTCGTCATAATCTTGAATCAACCCGGATTCATCGTCATTGATATAGACACTCGCCGTGATATGCATCGCATTGACTAAAACCAACCCCTCCTTGATCCCGCTTTTTCGGACGGCCGCTTCCACCTGAGGAGTGATATTGATATAGGCGCGCTTCGTTGGGGTCTCGAACCAGAGCTCTTCTCGATACGACTTCACCGATCAATCCCTTCTCTCAACGCCCGCATGCACGTACAAAGAAATTCTGCACAACCCCCAAGAGAGATGCAAGAGAGGAATGAAAAAATCATCAAACGATTCACGACCTGATTATTCACAGATCGTTTGACAGCGATCAAAAAGGGTGATATGTATAAGGGGTATTGCGTAGGCATGTTTGCTTTTTGGGCCCTCTACGCCTTCCTTCTTACGTAGGCCAAACTTTATGAGGAGGAGAATAGGCGATCGGGCACTGCGGCATTTTTAAAACCTTGAGGAGTCCTGTCCATGGGAACCATCACGATTGCAACTTTCCCTTTCGCCCTCCAGGAATGGCCCCTTCCTTGGCATCCTCTTCGCTTTGCTCAAGAGCCGGAACAAGACCTCGATTTAGACGAGACCTTCGATGAGATGGACGACGGAAACCACAAACCACCCTATCGGCGTCCTCTGTTGATTATGCTCGCCATCCTCGTCATCGCGGTTCTCGGATATCTCCTCACCGGACCAGATCCATTCTCATCCCTTACCAACCTTCTTGTTGCCCCGGCTTCGGAACAACCGCAAGAGCATCGCGAAGCTTCGAAACAAGCCGACCGTCCTTCTCTGGCTTCACCTGATACGCTGACTCCTCCTACACCCCGCTTTTCCGAAGGACAAATTGTGGTCGTTGTCGGTCCATCTGGAGAGGCCTCCGCTTCTCTTAGGCTCAAAGGCGATCCATCCGGCAGCCTTCCCGGACCAGTGGTGCAAGCGGGTGAGTTTCTTACAGTCATTGATGGGACTCTTATGGGCAATCACTGGCTCTATTTGGTCCAGACAAAGTCCGGCTCATCTGGATGGATTGAGGGCAATCACCTCAAAGCCGCCTCGTGAATATTTCCGCTTTAGTAGATTGTCTTTCCTTGTGCACGATCAACGCTATCCCCATCCGTTTTGTTCTCTACTAAATCATTTTTTACAGCTCCATTGTTGGCGCTTTTCTGCTAGTAGGCGCTTTCTTTCTAGGCACGGCGGTTAGCGGTGACAGTTCGCTGAACGGTTTCTCAAGAAGTTGTTGCCGGCAGTGCCTCATCTTGCTAGATTTTGGGTAAAAAGGGATCCTACCGTCTCAGAACGTTCTTAATCCAACGTCCTTAACCCGAAGATGACGCCACGTCAAGCACACGCATATTGCACACAAAAAGCCAAAGATAGTGGGAGCAATTTTTACTATTCGTTCCTCTTTCTGCCACAGTCTCAACGGGAGGCCATGTATACGGTCTATACCTTTTGTCATGAAGTGGATGCCACGGTGGACCATCCCCCTCCTGGACTCAATCCCGCTGAGCAGCTCACCCGCTGGCGGCAAGAAGTTACGGCTATTTATCGAGGGACTCCTCACCATCCTGTGGCGATCAGTCTCGCGGACCACGTAGCACGACTCGCCATTCCTGAAGAGTATCTTCAGGAACTGCTCACAGGGATGGAAATGGATCTCACCTATTCACGGTATCGGACATTCGAAGACCTATACCCGTATTGCTATCGCGTGGCTTCAGTGGTGGGGCTTATCTGTCTGAAAATTTTCGGAACTCGAGATCCTCGAGCCAAAGACTATGCAATTCAATTGGGATTGGCCTTTCAACTCACGAACATTTTGCGGGACATTGGAGCCGACGCTGATCGGAATCGCATCTACCTTCCCCAGGAGGAACTTGCCCGCTTTGGGTACAAGGAGCAGGAGCTGCTAGCTAAACGTTACACCCCGCAGTTCAGAAACCTCATGGCCTTTCAATGCCAGCGAGCTCGACAATTCTACCAGCACGCGCGACAGATTTATGCCTCGCTTCCCCGGAACGACCAGCGTACACTTGTCGCCGCGGAAATCATGCAAGCCGTGTATGGTCGTCTGCTCCATCGCATCGAGCAAAGGAATTACTCTGTCTTCGGGCCACGAATTCGTTTGAGCCCTCTGCATCGGATCGGAATCGCCACGACGACATGGCTTCGTGCGACAATCGGTCCGTATGTCCGCCTCTACCCATGAACTCCAGGGTGATTATCGTCGGACAGACACTTGCCGGTCTCACCGCTGCGCTTCGCTTACAAACGGCTGGGTATCGGGTCACCATCGTGGGAGAAGCTCAGGATATGGATATCACTCGTCCCTGTTCCCGGGAAGAGTCTGGCGATGCTTCCCTTCTTGGGTTATCGTCCCGTCTGTTGGCTTCAAGTCCATTGCCTTGGATATTTCACCATTGCCAGACCGCCACCTTGACCCTGCTCAAACATCTCGCGGCAGACAATTACCTGGACCCCCGGTGCCGGACTCGCCTGGAATTCATCCCCCGTCGGGGGAAGAGCTATATCTTCCCTCATTACCGCCTCCCGTTGGCAGGCCGTTTAGGGTTAGGAGTACTCACCTTTCGAGCACTACCCCTGTATGATCGTTGGCGCCTTGCCAATTATCTTGAAAAAGTGTGGGAAGGGCTCCTTGCGTTTCCTCGCGACCTTGACTACCAATCAGTTGAGACCTGGTTGAACACTATAGGACAAGGTCGGGACACAAAGCTGACGGTATGGGAGCCTTTGTGCCGATTCTTGTTGGGAGGATCGATTGCCACCTGCACGGCCAGTCAGTTTCTTCGCGTCTTGCATCGAATGTTCCGCGACCCACGGGGAGGGACGCGATTTCACCTTCCTGTACTCGCTTGCCAGGCCTCACTGGTGAGCCGGGTCCGCAATCGTCTCCTCGCAGCCGGTGCCACATTTGTACCACAGGCCTCTCCATCTGTCTTCCAGATCCATGACAACCGTGTCGATGGAATTCAGCTCCAGGATGGAACGGTGCTTAAAGGCGAATGGTTTATTTTTGCCTTGCCGCTCTCCCATATGAAAGCCTGGCTTCCTGAACGGCTTCTGGCCCGATTTTCGTTTTTTTACAATCTTGCGCAATTGCCCCTCTGGCCAGCCGTGACTGTCCATATCTCTCTTTCCCACCCGTTGTGGACCCCCCGCTTTCTCTTGACCACCGGACCATTTCATTGGCTCACAATCCGCCATTTGGAATATCCTGTTTCCTCACAACTGATCCTTTCTTGTGTGGCGGTGGGCGATCCCATGATCATGGCCCAGTCGGATACGGAACTGCTTCACGCAGCCTTGGATGTTATGCGCACCTATTGGCCGGACCTCCATCAGGCATTCCCGCCGTCAGCGTTTCAGCACGTGATCATCCGAGCACCGCAGGCATTCTTTGCCACTGACCCGAGTGCCACCGCGATTTGTCCGACCAACCAAAGCCCGCTACCCAATTTGCTCGTAGCCGGAGAATGGACTGATCCAGGATGGCTGGACAGTATCGAAAGCGCTATTCGCAGTGGAAATGCCTGTGCCGCCATTATTCAGACGAAGAACGGCCATTCCTCCCGCGTTGACAACCTGAGGAGTGGGCCTCTAACATCCACCCATGACGCTTAACGAGCTTGCCACCTCGATTCACGACTGCCGGCGCTGTCGATTAGCCAACAGCCGGACGCAAGTCGTGTTTGGTACAGGCAATCCTCATGCTGCCATCATGTTTGTTGGAGAAGCCCCAGGGTACTACGAGGATCAACAAGGAGTGCCGTTTGTGGGAGCTGCTGGCAAGCTGTTGACAGAATTGCTCGAGTCGGTAGGGTTATCTCGATCCGCCATTTATATTGCCAACGTAATCAAATGCCGTCCTCCCAATAACCGAGATCCCTTGCCCGATGAAGTAGAAACGTGCAAACCTTACCTGTTTGAACAAATCCGGTTGATTGGTCCCAAGCTTGTGTGTTCGATGGGGAACTTCGCCACTCAGACCTTATTGGAGAAAAAAGTTGGGATTACCAAAGTCCACGGTCGAGTCTTTCGGCTGGAAAAATTTGTCTTGTTCCCGCTCTTCCATCCTGCAGCCGCCTTACACCAAAATGCGCTTCTTGACCCCTTGCGGGAAGATTTTCGCAAGCTCAAGCGCGTGCTCCAAGAACTAGCCCCGCCATCTTCACCGGAAGCGTCACAGGATCAATTAGCGCCATCATCTGCGACAACCCAATTGGACTTGTTCTGACATATATTGTGTGTGGTGCATCCTTCCACAAACAAGAGGCTGCACCACGCACCATCATGCGGTATGGAGAGTAACCTGGAGCGCCTTAATGGCGTCCATGATTTGTACGGTCAAAGCCGAGAGCGCTGGCTTATCAGAAGATAAGGAACAGCCTGCAAAGACAAGGGGGGCGCCGTAACGAACCACGGCCTGACAAGGGCTAAGCAACGAGCCGATGAGTGTAGCCGGACGAGGTTTTTGCCACCAAATAGCGGCCGGAATGACAGGCGCACCTGTTTTGACGACAAGATACGCGACTCCCTCGTGGCCCTGTTCATCACGGAACTGGTCGATTCCACCTTCAGGGAAAATCCCCACTACATCGCCCCGATCAAGTGCGCGCACCATCGCGCGAATAGCTCGCACATCGACAGCGCCTCGACGGACGGGAATACAGTTGAACACGCGGAAAACCCATTGCAGCAAGGGACGTTCATAGATCTCTTGCGCCATCAAAAAGGTAATCCGACGATTGGCCGAGGCCAGCAAAACCAAAGGGTCACTCAGCGAGGTATGGTTGGCCACGACAATCGCTGGACCTGTCTCCGGAAGAGGCGGTGGATTCACCGGTTGCACCCCGTACATGACCGCACAGACCAGAGAATTGAGTCTGTTAAGAACCTCAAACAATAGCGGTGATGGGCTTGACATGAGAAATGCCTCAGAGAAGCGCCACAAAGGTACCCTCTGGTCCATGCACCACTTGCTGACAGACTTGCATTGTACTGGTTACGTCTTCGGTGGGGAGTCTTCTTCACAGGAAGAGACGCTGTCGTCCGGATGCTCCTTGCCTTCCTCCTCAGCCGCTTCTTCGGCTTCGGGCTCTTCAAACCATTTGACTAGCATTTCCTCCCACCAAATTTCATCGACGTCGGGACCAGGATCTGTGCCTAAGAAGGCCACATGTTCGGGGGTTAAGGCTGGATCGATCTCTGAGGGCTTTAAGCGAGCTCGGTCAACCACCTCTTTGGTCGCATAGCCCCCGACAATCCAAGAAGGTGGATCAGCGCGTCGGGATTTATAGGCTTGAAGCCCAAACTTGAAATACATGAAGATTTTCCGTTGGACTTCGTCACCCATTCCGCTCGGCGGAAGGCTTAACGTTTTCTCGATTTTCTTTCGCCATTCACGTTGATCATATCGCGAGGTGATCAACTGCAAGACCTTCGCTCCATCTTCAGCATCAAGAGGCATCCTCTTCCCCTCCCTCCTCTTTTTGCGGATCTTCTTGCATCACGATATCAGTCAAGCCGCACCTCATCAGGTGCGTACGACAGAATTCGGCATCTTGCGCCGGAACATACACAAACAACCCGGGATAGACCCCACCCAGCATTGACGCGGCGACAAATGGCTCCAGATTCAGCGCGTAATCCACTCCCGAGTTCTGGAGCACTTGTTCCACGCGTGTGGCCTCCCACAGATGTCCTGCAATGTAAATCAATGTTGGATGCCGAGTAGTCAGATCCTCGAGATGGCAGCGAGCCATGGATTCACAAACACTGCGGATATACAGGGGATGTGAAGGCTTATGACGACTGAACCGGCTCTCCTTTCAAATGCTGGGCAAAGAAAGCCAGGGTTCGGGTCCACGCATCCTGGGCTTCCGCGGCTTTGTAGACATCAGGCCTGGTATCATTGAAAAAGGCGTGCGGGCAGCCTGGATAGGTTTTTATTTCCCCAGCCTTCTGATAGGTCTTCAAAGCTGTCCGCAGACGCTCCACATCAGCCTTGGTGATCCACCCGTCATCTTCACCGAAGATATAGAGGATGGGGGCTGCAAGTTGCTGAAGTGGAGTATCGGGGTTGGGAATCGGGCCGTAATATGGCACTGCTGCTTTAATCTCCGCGTTGATACAAGGCAGAAGCAATGCATAGCCACCCCCCATGCAAAACCCCGTGATCCCAATACGATCACGTCGTACATCGGCACGTGTCTTTAAATAGGCCACTGTGGCATTGAGATCTTTCAATCCATCTTCCTGCCGCAAACTGTTCATCAGTTGGCCGGCTTCATTGGGATCCGCGGTCACCTTGTGGCCAAGCCGCGTATAGAGATCCGGCGCAATCGCCACATAGTCTTCTCTGGCAAGCCGCCTGGCTATATCTTTAATATGGTCATTTAACCCCCACCATTCCTGCACCACAATCACTGCGGGAAACGGCCCCGTTCCCTCAGGGGCCGCCACATAGGCTCGCATGGTCACGCCTTCGCTAGGATACTGGACTGTCTCTTCTTTAAGAGTTGGTGTCATGCTCCTCTCCTCCTTGGTTGCCGTACTTAGCCTTGTCGCGCGGTTGGTTCGGTCTGATCCTGTCCCGGCTTGTCCGCAACACCTCGGAACAGTCAGAGTCGATTTGCGTGTTGGCGTTCCATTAATGGCCCGCAACCATCATTTCGCGAATTTTGATGGTTGGGCTGGCAATTCGACCCCGGAACTCCAAATCATTGCCGACAAGTTCAATCTCCGCAAACATGCGCTTGAGGTTGCCCGCAATGGTGACTTCTTCCACGGGATAGGCCAGTTCACCGTTTTCAATCCAAAACCCCACAGCGCCTCGGGAATAGTCTCCGGTGACGATATTGACCCCAAATCCGATCAGTTCGGTGACATACAACCCGTGAGATACAGTCTTAATAATCTCTTCAGGAGAGGAAGAACCAGGCAAGATGTACAGATTAGTGGGAGCCACGGTAGGATTCTCTCCAACGCCTCGCGAGGCATTTCCCGTGGAAGGGAGCCCTAATTTTCGGCCAGAATAGGTATCCAAGAGATAACTGGTCAAGACCCCGTTTTCCACCACACGAGTCTTTCGGGTGGGAAGTCCTTCTCCGTCAAACGGTCGGGACCCCAATCCTCCTAGAAGCCGGCCATGGTCTTCCACAGATACACATTCGGAAGCGATGGGTTTTCCTAATTGTCCTACCAAAAAAGAGGCTCCCTTATACAAGGAATACCCCGACACGGCATTGGCTAAATGTCCTAGCAAGCTTTCAGCGGTTTCCTGATCGAAGATGACGGGAACGCGCTGGGTCCCGATTTTTCTTGCACCCAACCGCCGAATCGCTCGTTGAGCCGCCGTGCGGCCAATCGCCTCAGGGCTATCCAGCCATTGAAATTTCCGTCGCACCGAATACCAGTAATCCCGCTGCATGCCGCTTCCATCCGGATCGCGGGCTACCGGCGTGACGGAAAGCGAAAACCGCGAACTCCGATGGACTCCCAGGAACCCATGCGTATTAGCCAAGACTACTGCCCCCGCCGTTGTGGAACAATCCGCCCCTTCGGAATTGGTCACACGCGGATCTTCATCCAATGCGGCTTTTTCCGCTCGCTGGGCTAACGCCATCGCTTGATCGACAGTCAACGCGGTAGGGTCGTACACGTCGAGATCGGGAAATTCTTGCGCCATAGCCTGGGGGTCGGGTAGTCCGGCAGCAGGATCCTCTGCCACGGCCTGAGCTAATGCGCAGGTCTCTGCGACAAAGCGATCCAGCGATCGCGGGGAAAAATCTGACGTGGAGGCACTCGCCGATCGCTTGTCAAAGAAGACCCTCAGGCCAAGCGCCTTCTCTCGGGCTTTGGTCAGCCGATCCACTGTAGCGAGACGAACTTGGACCGATAAGGATTCCCCATCTGCCAGCAAAACGTCCGCGGCACTGACCCCATGCGCTTTTGCGCGATCCAGGACATGGGCCACAACTTCTTGCGTCTGTGGTGGAAGTTGGGACATAAGCGAAGTGTTGAAGAACGACCGCTGACGCGGCTGTTTCGTTTTCATTAACTGCGCGTCGCGGTCCCGCCACCCGTAATCTCGTCAATACGAATCGTCGGTAGGCCGACACCGACTGGAACCGATTGTCCATCTTTTCCACATGTCCCAATGCCCTCATCCAATTTGAGATCGTGCCCCACCATCGACACCCGTTTGAGGGCCTCGGGACCATTGCCGATCAAAGTCGCCCCTTTCACCGGTCGAGTGACCCGTCCGTCTTCAATGAGATACGCCTCGCTGGCGGAAAAGACAAACTTCCCATTTGTGATGTCCACCTGACCGCCACCAAATGAAACCGCGTATAACCCCTTTTTGACCGATCGGATGATCTCTTCGGGATCGGATTCTCCGGCGAGCATGAAGGTGTTGGTCATGCGGGGCAGAACGACGCTTCGGAAATCCTCTCGCCGTCCATTTCCGGTAAGCGGAATTCCCATCAACCGAGCGTTCAGCCGATCGGTGAGGTACCCTCGGAGGATTCCTTCCTCGATTAATACGGTCCGCGAGGTTGGCGTTCCTTCATCATCAATGTTCAAGGAGCCCCGGCGAAATGGAAGCGTGCCGTCATCAACCACTGTGCACACCTTGGAGGCTACGGGCTGTCCGATCAGATCACTGAACGCCGAGGTCTTACGGCGATTGAAATCGGCTTCCAATCCATGCCCTACGGCTTCATGCAGCAAAATCCCAGGCCACCCGCCGGCCAACACGACCGGCATCGGCCCGGCTGGAGCATCCACCGCATCCAGGTTGACAATCGCCTGACGAGCCGCTTCCCGGGCATACCATCGTGCCCGATCTTGTTCATAGTAAAATGCAAAGCCGATACGCCCACCCCCGCCAAAACTGCCCACCTGCCGATTGGTCCCATCTTCGGCGATGCACGTCACTTGCAGTCGGGACAAGGGCTGAACATCGCCGATAAGCAACCCCTCAGACGTGGCAATCATGATGACCTTGTGTTCCGTGTGGAACGAGGCCATGACTTTGGTGATCCTCGGATCATAGCGCCGAGCTTCTTCGTCGATGAGATTCAACAACTCCACTCTCTCTTTCGTGGCCACTTCGGTATACGGTGTATCCAGGGGGTAGAGGTTGTGGGATGGACCGGACCGATGCGTCACAGCAATAGGCGTTTCGCCGCGCGGTGATTGGGCAATGTAACGAGCGGTCTCGGCAGCCAGTTCCAAATCCCGCGGCGATAGGTCATCGGAATAGGCAAATCCCGTTTTTTCTCCAGCCGTCGCTCGGACTCCCGCCCCCCGATCCAGGCTTTTCACCGCACGTTTCACAATGCCCTCTTCCATGGAAACGGATTCGCTCATACGCCACTCGAAATAGATGTCGGCGTAATCCACATCTCGGGCCATCACACGGCTCAGGGCACGCTGAACCTCATGCTCGTGTAGCTCGAACTGTGCTAACTCCACTTGTTTGGAGTTTTCCGCGTTTGTCATGATTAGCACCCCTTATCAGGGTTTTAGAGGATATTTCCTCCACCATTTGCAAGAATGTTATTTTCGAGAAGAAGGTCCCTCTCTCGGATGAAAGAAGTATAGCGTAATGATTTTTCTAGGCGCAAATGGTTTCGGTATCATTCCACGAGCCTACCGGCTTGCCCTCAACAAAGTTTCATGAAGTCTTAGATGGGTCCGATAAAATCCGATAAAAACAGTTATCCAAATTTAACCTCCACAATTCGCATTTGTATGTAATCCGCTTGCGAGTTGCTGGAGATCAGGGTTCTGCCCTCATTGTCACGAGGAGACTCCGCCTACATCTTCACAACATTAATATTTTCTTGAAGAGTGTACGTTTGACAAGCTAGAACATGCTCTTTAGACTACGCTTCTTATTACACAATCCGTTGCACAATCTTCTGTTGCACAGTCTTATGACGTTATTACACAAGCGGTTATGACACAATAAAGGGTTGTGCTGCTTCCCAGCCAGACAGATACTACTATTATGTACCTATGACTGCTCAACAATCTTCCAATGGCCCGCTCGTGCATTTGACGGAGGAGGATCTCCTCAGTCAACTTCATCAAGAACTGCTGCCCCGACATGTCGCCATCATCATGGATGGAAATGGCCGATGGGCTTCTCTCCGTGGATTGCCCCGCATTGCCGGACATCGCGAGGGGCTAACTGCCCTGAGGGTCACGCTTGACACCTGTTACGAAGTGGGCATCCCCATCGTGACGATCTATGCATTTTCTCAAGAAAATTGGATGCGCCCGAAGGTCGAGGTCCGCCTGTTGATGAATTTACTCCAAGAATTCCTCCAGCTGGAACGACAGACCTTTCAGGACCGGCGGATCAGATTTCTTCCGATTGGGCGACTAGATGCCCTTCCTCGTTCAGTCCAAACCCTAGTCTATACGGTCATGGAGGAAACCCAACAGTTTTCTGACCGGGTGCTGGCTGTCGCCCTCAGTTACGGGGCACGCACCGAAATCCTCGATGCCGTCAATCAATTACTCCATGATGTCCAGACCGGCAAACTCCACGATTTCCCCATCACTGAAGAGGTGTTCCAGCAGTACTTGGCAACTCAGAACCTTCCCGATCCGGATCTGCTCATTCGCACAAGTGGGGAAACACGGATCAGCAATTTTTTGCTCTGGCAAATTGCCTATACCGAACTGTACTTCACCACAACCTTGTGGCCTGATTTTCGACGACGGGAAGTGTTACTCGCCCTTCTCGATTATCAAAAACGAGAGCGGCGATTTGGCCGTTTGTCGCAGCATGCCACCTCTCACCCCTTGTGAGCATTTCCGTGATCGGCTCACAACCCTGTGACCAATCTTCTTCGGCACCGCCTTCTCATGAACGTTCACAGCTTGACCATCGACGGATTTATTCCGCGATTCTTTTTATTCCCTTCTTCTATGTGGTCGTGCGGCATCTTCCGCCCATCGCTTTTTTTATGTTGATCCTTGCCGTCACTCTGCTTGCACTCTGGGAATTTTACA
>RFGT01000158.1 GCA_003696975.1 Nitrospirota bacterium
ATGAAAGAATTGGTCCGGTCCCATTGGGGGCGCTTGTCTTTTTGGCTCTTGGCTCGACCATTGATGCGGTTACGCCAACGCACGGATTATGCCGAATTCGGGGGCGCTCCCCTATTGGGGGTGAATGGTGTCTGTATGATTTGTCATGGACGCTCCTCAGCTAAAGCCATCAAGAATGCCATTCTCCGCGCCAAATCGCTCGTGGAAGTCGGTGTGATTGAACGCATCCAACGCGATATTGAAGGAACCTTGTCACACGCTGTTCCCGCTCGTGCCTAGATGGCTGTGAATGAGAAGCCAGATCCTTGGAACAGGCTCGTATGCCCCCTCACGCATCCTGACCAACGCTGATCTGGAGCGGATGGTCGCCACCTCAGATGCCTGGATTACCGAACGGACGGGAATCCGAGAGCGGCGAGTTGTCACTCCAGAGGAAGCCTGTTCTGATTTGGGGGTGCAGGCTGCCCGTCAAGCCTTGGCTGAAGCTAAAATCCAAGCCTCGGAGCTTGATCTTATTCTCGTGGCCACTTGTACAGGAGATTTTCCCCTTCCCTCCACAGCTTGCGTCATTCAACATCGTCTGGGAGCCACTCAGGCGGCGGCATGCGATATTTCAGCAGCCTGTTGCGGGTTTGTCTATGCGTTGGCCGTAGCCGACGCTTACATTAAAACCGGGTCGCGGTACGTGCTTGTGGTGGGTGCAGAGGTGATGTCCGCCATTACGGATTGGGAGGATCGCAATACCTGTGTCCTGTTTGGCGATGGCGCCGGTGCCGTGGTGCTCGGGCCCTCTGACGGAGAAGCAGGGATTTTGTCGCTCCATCTTCATGCTGATGGACGATTAGCGGACCTTATTTGTGTGCCAGGAGGGGGATCCAGCATGCCTATCTCGGAGAAAATCCTGGCTGAACGGTTACATTATATTAAGATGCGCGGCAATGAGACCTTCAAAGTTGCGGTCAAAACCATGGAAGAGGCAGCACGGGAGGCATTGGCGGCGAATGGATTGACCGTGGAAGAGATTGATGTCTTCATTCCGCATCAAGCAAATATCCGGATTTTGAAGGCGGTGAGCCAGCGACTGGGGTTGTCCTTTGATCGCGTGGCCGTCAATCTCGATCGATTTGGGAACACCTCGGCTGCCTCAATCCCAATGATGCTTGATGAAGTGGTCAGGGAAAACCGCGTCAAAGCGGACAGCCTGATCTTAGTGGCGGCGTTCGGTGCGGGACTTACCTGGGCCTCTGGAGTTATTCGTTGGTGAGGCGCGTTCGTCGTGTGGAGGGGGCGCGGCCGCTATCAGGCTAAAAGCGGTTCGAGAGAAACAAATAACGACGAGGGAGAGTTCTAATGGGCAACCAGGCACACTCGCTTGAAGGCGAATGGGCGCTGATTTTAGGGGCCTCCAGTGGATTTGGAGAGGCCACGGCATTGGAACTGGCTTCATGGGGGATGCATGTCTTCGGAGTACATCTTGATCGGAGAGCCACGCTTCCCAATGTTGACCGGATCGCGAGTGAGATCCGCCAACGGGGACGCCGAGCCGTGTTTTTCAACGCCAATGCTGCAGATGCGACAAAGCGTGGAGAAATTCTGGATGCGATCCAAGCCACCTTGCGTGAGGCCAACCATCCCCAAACAATCAGGGTGTTTCTCCATTCCCTGGCCTTTGGCACCTTGAAACCGTTTTTGGGATCCACCGCTGAGGATTCAATCAGCAAAGCCCAAATGGAGATGACCTTGGATGTGATGGCCAATAGTTTGGTCTATTGGGTCCAAGATCTCGTCCGTCGGCAGTTGATGGGGCATGGAGGCCGGATTTTTGCGATGACAAGCGCCGGAGGCTCACGGGTCTGGCCCACCTATGGTGCCGTGTCGGCCGCCAAAGCTGCCCTGGAATCCCATATTCGCCAATTGACACTGGAACTCGCTCCCTTGGGAATTACGGCAAATGCCATCATGGCTGGAGTCACTGATACCCCGGCATTGCGTAAGATTCCTGGATCCGAGGACATGATACGCATAGCGCAGAAAAAGAATCCATCGGGGCGACTAACGACCCCGCAGGATGTCGCTCAAGCCATTGCTCTGTTAAGCCATCCGGCCTCGCAGTGGATTACCGGTAATGTCATTTGCGTCGATGGAGGCGAGTTCATTGTGGATTGAGCTGGAGCAGACGGCCCGAGCGCTCGCATTTTTTCATTGACAACCTTGGAAAGTTCTCTCATATCTTAGCAGCCATGACGCAGGCCATCGGATGGATTTTCCCTGGACAAGGATCCCAAACCGTAGGAATGGGCCGCGCACTGTATGAGACCTTTCCTGCGGTGCGGGATGTCTATGAGTGTGCCTCAGGGATTCTTGGTTATGACGTAGCGAAACTATGTTTTGAGGGACCAACCGAACAACTCAACCGAACGGAGTATACACAGCCTGCGTTGTTGGTGGCGAGTGTGGCAGCGCTCCATCTGCTGGAAGCCCGGTCCTGCTCAGCCTTAGTGGTAGCAGGGCACAGTCTTGGGGAGTACTCCGCATTGGTGGCTGCGAAAGGGGTGACGTTTGCGGATGCCCTACAGTTGGTACACAAGCGGGCCACCTATATGGCGGAGGCGGTTCCCCCGGGAAACGGAGTGGTTGCAGCGGTGTTGGGGCTTTCATGCGAAGTTGTTGAACAAGCCTGTTCCGAGGCGCAAGCCCGGGGAGTGGTCTCTGTGGCCAACGTGAATTGTCCCGGGCAAGTCGTTATTGCAGGGGAAAAAACCGCTGTAGAGCATACACTCGACGTGCTGAAAGCCCGGGGCTGCCGGCGCATTGTGCGGCTGCCGGTGAGCGTGCCGGTCCATACCCCGTTAATGCAATCAGCGGCGGATCGATTGGCAGCGGAGATTCGCCGAGTTCCTATCGCTGCATTGCGTGTGCCGCTTGTCAACAACGCGGATGCGAGACCGCTTCGTGATCCCGAAGACATCCGGACCTCGTTGATCAAACAACTGCCCTCCCCTGTGTTATGGGAGGCATCCGTGCGCGTTATGTGGGACATGGGAGTGAGGACGTTTGTCGAGGTGGGACCAGGCACTGTCTTGACCGGGCTCGTGAAACGGATTCTTCCCGAAGCCGTGACGTTGAATGTTAACGATCCCGCCTCACTGGAAAAAACCGCCGACTGTTGCAAAGCCATGGGGTGAGATCCTTTGAAATGGTGAAAGGAGGTTAGAAAAAGTGAACGTGAGGATGTCCCATGTCATGTGAAGGAAAGGTCGCCATCGTTACCGGCGGGGCGCAGGGGATTGGGCAGGCAATTGCTGAATGTCTCGCCCAAGCAGGAGCCGACGTGGCGGTGGTGGATCTCGATCGGCCCCGTTGCCAGGAGACCATGGATCGCGTCATGCGCTACGGGCGACGCGCCTTGGCAATTGGCGCCAACATCGGAAATTGGTCCGAGGTTACGAAC
>RFGT01000159.1 GCA_003696975.1 Nitrospirota bacterium
CAGGGCTGCATATCTGGTATGTTCATAATCCAATATCGTCCCAGGACTCTTCGTCTTCCTCAGACTCTGTGGTCAACCCGCGTTCGGACAGGGTCACATAGTGCCGAGCCCAAGACAGGTAAATGTTGGCGCTGTCACGCATGGCGTCGGCCCCGGTCATAAGTTTTTTGACCACATCGGGATCTCCGCCAAGGAGTTCGAGCTCTTGGGCACGACGCTCAAGGAGTTGATGGAATTGCGTCATGTGCCGGCCGATTTCGCTCATGAGTTGCCTGAGTTCCTCGTTCATGGGTCTCCCCCCATGTGTGTGCCGACCACGATGGGTATGTCCGTCTCCATAGAGAACAAAGCCCTGCAGCATGCTGGCTTTGGCCGCTACCGCAGGGCTCTTTCTCTTCGCCACTCGTAACAAAAGTAACCGTGTCGGTGTTTTATCCTTGATAGGCTTGTCCTAATGCGGCTGCCTCACCGGCTTTCTCCATCAAGGTGCCATCGGCGCTCACGGCAACCATTTTGATGGCGTAGTGTTTCGCTGCATCACAGACGACTTTGCACAGCTCGCATCCTTTACATCGCTGAATATTGACTTCTGCCACCATCTTTTCCACGTTGAGGTCCAAGCAGTTGGCCTCCGGGCAATACATAATGCACAACCGGCAGCCTTTTTTCGCAACACATTTATCTTCCATGACTTGAGCAACATTATACATACGTCGAATTCTCCATCTGAGGTTCTCTACGCAGCAGCGAGGGCTAACTCCACGCGGTTTTTTTCGGCCCATTCTGCGGCAATTTCATAGGATCGCGTCACGGTTTCCAAGTTTTTCTTCAGTAACATTTCTTTTTTCGCAAACTTCTTCTTGATCGCCTCATCGAGCGTTGCCGTACCGCCGGACGCCACAAATTTCTTGCCAAATCGTTCCTGGAGTGCTCCATCCAGCGCTTCGAGGGTCACACATTTGGTGATCCCTGCCACCGACCCGATCATGGCCATATTTGTCGACAGTTCTGTCCCCGCAATTTCCAGGGCTAGTTGCGTCCCTTTGATATAAAAGACTGCGACGTTCAGGTCATTCAGACGTTTGACGTCTTCATCGGAAAGTAGGGGCACATCCGAATTGATGATAACAATCCCATTTTCTTTGATGCCTGAATAGAATGGCATGGTGTAACTCTTCCCCATAGTGATGACCTGAGGATGGAACACCTCGATGACATCGGGATAGACCAACTCGCCCCGATCATAAATCCGTGTAATGCCAATGCGACAATAACTTTCTGCGGGAGCCATACGCTTTTCTGCCCCGAAGAACGGATTAGAGATGGCGTATTTGCCATCGCGGGCCGCAGCCATTGCCAGCACGTGGGCAGCCGTCACCGCTCCCTGCCCTCCCAACCCCGACATGCGAATATTTAATCTCCGCTTGATCATCTTCTGTCTCCCTTTCTGAAAATTGCAGAGCGCTATGCCTCCTTGCCGGCCAGTTGTTTCTTGGCCGCGGCCTTTTTCTCTTTTTCCTTGGCAGCAATCTCCGCCAGCAATTCCTTGGCCTGATCACTGATATATTCTTTATAGGCAAATCGTTCCGTCGGCCTTTCCGCGTCACGCATCTCTTGGAGCCCTTCCATGCTGTTTTTCCCGATCTCTAAAATGCATGGGGTATAGAGTTGTACGTAAGTCGGACCAATCTCCCGCGCAACGTAGACCGCGTTCTTGATGACCTTCTCCACCAGATTGGGCTTGCTGACCGTACAGTTCACCACATAGTGGCATCCCGACTCTCGGGCAATCTCCGGCAAGCGGACCTTCTCGAACATCTTCCCCGCGGGAGCCATCTTGGCCACAAACCCCTTTCGCATCATTCCACTCTCCTGCCCGCCTGTGTTGGCATAGAGTTCATTGTCAAAGCAAATGGTGGTGAATTTTTCCTGGCGGAACCAAGCCTGCAAGGTCATATCCAACCCGATATCGACCGTGGCCCCATCCCCAGCGAGTACGACTACGTCTTTAATCTTCCCGGGAAATCGCAACGACAGGGCGCGCTTCAGACCCGAGGCGACCGCATTCTGGTTACCAAACAAGGAATGGATGTTGTGCACGGCCACATGGGGAAACACGAGACTCGTGCACCCTGTTGACCCCACCATCACCGTATCCTCGGGATTGGGCAGCGACGCCAAAATGTACCGAAATGCCATGGATTCCGGACAGCCGGCACACAAGGAATGCTCCTCAATCAACTCCTTGGCCATACCGATATCTTTCCACCCGCGATCCTCTTTCCCGTAAGTCGCCCGCCGGACGAGGTCCTGATATTCGGCAGGCATGATATCAAACAAATCCGGTGATATTTGTATCCGTTCTTTACTCATGTAGGCCTCCTTTGCATATTCGAACTTCTCCAAAACGAGAAGCAAAATTCGCCGCTTCTCAGCTCCCGCGGCCGGCCAATGCCGCGGTCTTGATACCTAACAACGCCTTGATATCCGCGGCAATAATCTCAGGGGGCATCGTCATTCCCCCACCCACATGGGGGCCGGCAAACACCCGATCGCTGTTGGGGATCGTCGCCCGAATCTCTCTGGCGAGCCAGCCAATAATATTGAACTCAGGCACAATAATGTGTTTGGCGTGTTTCGTCGCTTCCCGAATTTCTTCTCCAGGCCATGGCCGAAGCGTTTTGATCTTGACAATCCCCACGTCAATTCCCTCCTCCTCGAGAAGGGCTTTGGCCTCTCGCCCTTGGGAAACCGCGGTGCCGGAGGAGACAATCAAGATATCCGCATCCCCATTGTCCACCTCGATCAGGCCATCAAGCCATCGAATCGTGTGCTTTCGGGACCGCTCGACCGCTGCCCACACTTCCTGTTGCCAACTCGCATGGGTGGCATAGCTGATGTAATTACTCTTCATGACGAATGGATCACGCATCATCCGAACCGGAGGACACTCCATATCCATACACGGTACGGGGGAGCGATAGGGATCATAGGGCGGCAAGCACATGTCCGCCGGCGTCAACTGGACGACGTCCTTGGTATGCGTCACGAAGAATCCATCACAGCACAGTGCCAGCGGAAGATGCACATCCGGCTCTTCTGCGACTAAATAGCCGATCAAGATCCAATCAAAGAAATCTTGGGCCGTTTCTGCATGCCACACCAACATGCCGGTATTCAGGAGATAGGAAATTTCCAACGTATCAGGTTGAATCGACAAGGGAGAATTGATCCCCCGGCACGTGACAATCATTTGAATGGGAAGGCGGGCTCCAGCCCACATGGGGAAATTTTCCATCGCCCGCATGGTCCCAGGTCCAGCCGTCGTCGTAAAGACTCGCGCCCCACCGAAAGCCGCCCCGGCACATTCCGACATCACGGCAAACTCGCTTTCTCCTCGGAAATAATCTCCGACATATCCTTCAACGAACAGCTCGCCAATCAACGCAGCCGCTTCGCTCTGTGGCGTAATAGGGTATGCAATCATAACGTCGCAGCTCGCCCGGCGAATCGCTTCCTTGATGACCTCGCTCCCGGTAAAAAACGAGGGAGTACGAGGCGCTTCATGCATCATGTACCAAGGATCGGTATACGTTTGCCCCATTTTATTTTTTTTCCCGATGACGGATGACGTAGCCATAGCGCCTCCTTCAGGTTAAAAACGCGTAAAGCAGTAAGCCTGCGTGTCTCATTCCTCCGGTGGTTTCACGGAGCCTTTCAACTTCTTGACCCACTCGGCCAATCGTAGGATCTTCTCGGCTGTCGCGTCGCGAAAGGAGAGCATTGCATCTTCATGACCGGCTTGCGCACACATTGCGATCGTGTAGCAATTCGTTCCACCGCGAATAATTTTCAGCGACAGATTGGCCTGGTGACAATGCACCCCGACGAACATACATGTGTCAATTTTGTTATGCCAAATCGTAAGATTTGGATGATTAGGGTTGATTTCAATCTCAGGGTTGATTTTCGGATACTTCGGACGATAGTCCGGCATGGGAATCAACATGGGACGCTGAGCTGGCGTCACACATTCTTTGATGGTCTCGTACAGCTCTCGCACCGCCTTGGCCTTTTGAGCGGCTTTCTCATTCCATGCCCACAGTACCAGCGGACCCGGGAAAATGGTCGGCACCTTCGCGCTGAGAAATTGGCGCGCCGCGGCTTCCATGGCCTCCTCTTCCGGAACAATTCTCCCATGAATGTGTGCTTGTCCGGGGTCGGGAAGTCGAATCCCCATACTTGCAGCCGCTGGAGGCAAAAAGTGCTCAGGCCCCGGTAACACCTCATATCGCGTCGTCTTCATTGGATTCTGCTCCTTGGTTCTGAGACGATACCTTTACTTACTTTATGCTTCCTCGCTTCCTTTCGCAACATCGAAAAAGACCTACAGCCTCCTCCTCGTTAGGCGAGAAAGATCTCCCTTTCTCTGAGTCTTTGGCCCCAGACTCGCTCGCTCGATTGAGAGTAGACCACTGCCCTCAGGTCCGCATTTCTGGTCACTATAGGAATTTCCTCTATTTCCTGTCAATTCTTGGCATACCCGTCCCTCTTACCTTTCTCTTAATCACCGCTGTGGTCTGAGCTTGTCTAATATACCCGGGGGAAACCCAGTCAGGACTCTTTCGGCTATGTTCCTATCTCCCAGGAGGCGAGATATTTGACTTGTTCTTTGGTCAGTTTGTCTATTTGGATGTGCATACCCTGAAGTTTCAAGCGAGCGATGTCTTCATCGATCGGCCTGGGTACGGGATAGACCTTCTTTTCAAGCTTCTTGTGATGTTTGACCAAATATTCAGCGGATAACGCTTGGTTGGCGAAGCTCATATCCATCACACTGGAGGGATGGCCTTCAGCGAGTGCAAGGTTCACAAGGCGCCCCTCCCCAAGGACATTCACGGTCCGGCCGTTTTTCAGAGTGAACTGTTCTATCCCGGGTCGCACGATTCGCGATGTCTTACTGAGCTTTCGCAAGCCGGGGATATCCAATTCAACATCAAAATGTCCGGAGTTGCAGACAATAGCTCCATCCTTCATAACCGTAAAATGTTCGGGACGAATCACATGGATGTTTCCCGTCACGGTAATGAAAAAATCCCCTATTTTGGCCGCCTCGCTCATAGGCATAACCCGGAAGCCATCCATGACGGCCTCAAGCGCTTTGACCGGATTCACTTCCGTCACAATGACGTCGGCACCCAAGCCCTTGGCCCGCATCGCCACCCCTCGGCCACACCATCCATACCCCGCAACTACCACCGTCTGACCGCTGATCAAACGATTGGTTCCTCGGATGATTCCATCCAGCGTGCTTTGTCCCGTTCCATACCGGTTATCGAACAGATGCTTGGTCTCCGCATCGTTGACAGAAATCACCGGAAATTGAAGCACCCATTTTTCCGCCATGCTTCGCAAGCGCACAACACCGGTAGTCGTCTCCTCCGTCCCACCTAAGACATGCTTGAGTAACTCCTTGCGCTTGGCATGCAGGTGGGAGACCACATCCGCCCCGTCATCCATCGTGATGTGGGGTTTGTGGTTGATCGCGGATTCGATGTGCTGATAGTAGGTTTGATGGTCCTCGCCTTTGATGGCAAACACCGGAATGTGTTCATGGGCCACTAAGGATGCCGCCACGTCATCCTGCGTGCTCAAAGGGTTAGAGGCGCACAACCGCACCTCAGCCCCGCCGTCTCGGAGCGTTTTCATCAGATTTGCGGTTTCCGTCGTGACATGGAGACACGCCGTGATCCGAATGCCTCGCAGGGGCCGCTCGCGCCGAAATCGCTTCCGGATTAGGCGCAGGACCGGCATGCTCACTTCCGCCCACTCAATGCGCAATTTCCCTTCATCTGCCAACTTGATATCCTTCACATCGTAATCCACGGCTTTGCCCCTCCTTGTTGCTGCTCAAAACCTAGAAAAAGGGGGATAGGGTGGCGCCCTATCCCCCCGGCACCCTGTTGATTCCCTTAGAAGAAGTGACTCGCGCTCCCACGCGAGCGTAAATGGCTATCCGTTACTTGCCCGCTTCCCGTCTCAAGATGGCCGCCTTGTCGGTTTTCTCCCAGGTAAAGCCCGGTTCGTTTCTCCCAAAATGCCCATAGGCCGCCGTTCTTTTGTAAATGGGCCGTCGAAGTTTCAGATACTCGATGATACCGCGTGGAGTGAGAGGAAAGTGTTTTCGTACTAGCTTGTCAATTACTTCAATCGGTACTTTTTCCGTACCCTTGGCATCCACCAGAATGGACACCGGTTCGGGAACTCCAATAGCATACGCGAGTTGCACTTCGCATTTATCGGCCAAGTCGGCTGCGATCAAGTTTTTTGCAATATAGCGCGCCATATACGAGGCCGACCGATCAACCTTGCTGGGGTCTTTTCCCGAGAAGGCCCCACCCCCATGACTACCCACCCCGCCATAGGTGTCCACGATGATCTTTCGCCCGGTCAATCCCGTATCCCCCATGGGCCCTCCAGTAACAAATCTCCCGGTAGGATTAATATGGTATTTTACGGTTACCGGATCGAAGATGTGTTTCGGCATCACCGGTTTGATGACATGTTCGATGACATCGCGCTCGATTTTTTTGGCCGTGACCTTGTCGCTATGCTGAGTGGAGACAACAATCGTATCCACACGAACCGGCTTTCCATTGCGATATTCCACTGTGACCTGAGCCTTGCCATCAGGTCGAACCCAAGACAGGATGTTTTTCTTTCGCACTTCCGCCAACCGGCGAGTCAGGCGATGGGCAAGAACGATCGGCATGGGCATGAGTTCCGGCGTTTCGTTCGTGGCATAACCGAACATTAACCCTTGATCTCCCGCTCCTCCCGTGTCCACACCCATAGCGATATCACCGGATTGTCCATGAATGGAGGTCAAGACCGAACAGGTCTGATAATCAAACCCCCATGTGGCATCCGTATATCCCACATCGCGAATGGTCTCTCGAATAATATCCGGAATTTCCACATACGCCTTGGTGGTAATCTCTCCGGCCACGAAGGCCAATCCTGTCGTCAAAATGGTCTCGCATGCTACTCGACAATGTTTGTCTTTGGCGATAATGGCATCGAGAATCCCATCAGAAATTTGGTCGGCAATTTTATCTGGGTGTCCCTCTGTCACGGATTCAGAGGTAAAGAGAAAATTGTGCTGCCCCATGGGTCTCATCCTTTCGTCAAGTAAAAATCAAGTAAAAGAATTTCTCACTGACTGCCAGCCGTTTTCAAGCCCATAATCCACTCTCATTGTCCATGTCGAGTACCCGCATCCTCTCGGATCCTTCACCTAAGTGACCTCAAGGTCTCAAGGTACTTCATTAATAAATAGATTTCTCTCTCTATTGTCAAATAGAAAAGTCCTAAAAAGGGGCCTGGGGGCACTCTCTCCACAAACGATGGCTTGAACCCTCCGCCTATCTCGGGTTCTCGAACAACTGGCTGGAGGGACGAATAGGAAATGGGATTATGTCTTTTTATCGAAGAAACCCCCATGGAGCTTAAATGCACCAAGTGGTTCCTGTGCTGAAGTCTTATGCGACCAGGCTCATAAGCCGGGAAAGATTTCTCGGGTCAACCTGGCGCTGATAAGGTCTCCGTATGCCTTAGATAAGGTCTCCGTATGCCTTACAAAAACCGCTCCAATTTCCTAATTCTTCCTGCCATTGGCTTGCATTCCCGGAATTCCCGGTGTTAAGATCCCGCGATAGCTTGCCAGGGTCTACGTGTGACCTAAAACGTGCCGTGACTGCACGAGCAGCCATTTCAAGCCAAGTGACCAAAAACAACAGGGAAACTCTGGTGTCATGTAAAAAAGGAACACCGCTGTACACAAGAGTCTGAGGGTGTGGCTTAGCGTACTGAGCTGTGTTGTAAGGGAGGCATCTGATGTACAAGACCATATACATCCCGGTCGATAATTCAGACTACTCCAATATGGCGATCGATCTGGGTGTAACCTTTGCCAAACAATTTGGCTCAAAAATTGTGGGAAGTCACGTGTATGCCGCCAAGATGCACGATAAACGCTTCAAGCAAATGGAGGCAGGGCTTCCCGAAGAATATCACGACGAGAAAGAGCTCGACCGACAACGGCAAATCCACGATTCACTTATTACTCGCGGCTTACAAATCATTACGGATTCCTATCTGGATTTTGTCGAAAAGAAATGCCGGGAAGCCAACCTTCCGCTCGAGCGGCGGTCACTGGAAGGACGTAACTGGAAGGTGTTGGTGGAAGATATCAATGCCAATGGTTACGATCTGACCATCATGGGGGCTCTCGGGGTAGGAGCCGTCAAGGATTCCGTTATTGGGAGCAACACCGAACGCGTCGTTCGCCGCGTCCGGGCCTCTGACATGCTCATCGTCAAAAGCCTGCAACCTATGAACGGCGGGAAAATCGTCGTGGCTGTGGACGGCAGTCCCTATTCCTTTGGAGGGCTAAAAACTGGACTGGCCCTCGGGAAGGCATTCAATAAACCCGTCGAAGCCATTTCTGCGTTCGATCCTTACTTTCACTATGCGGCATTCCACAGCATTTCCGGTGTCCTCAGTGAAGAAGCGGGAAAGGTATTCCGCTTCAAAGAGCAGGAAAAGCTCCACGAAGAAATCATTGACAGCGGACTTGCCAAAATCTATCAATCGCATCTGGATATTTCCCGCGAAGTCGCTCAGGAGGAGGGCTCCGATATTCGCACAACTCTTCTAGACGGAAAAGTCTTTGAAAAAGTCCTGCAATATGTTCGAAAGGAACAACCCTGGCTGCTCATTGTCGGCCGAATCGGGGTCCACAGCGATGACGACATGGACATTGGGAGCAACACCGAGAATCTCTTGCGCGCTGCTCCGTGCAATATTCTGATCTCCAACAGAAAATACGTCCCGCCCATCGATACTCAGGCGGAATACACGATTGCATGGACGGAGGAGGCACTCCTGCGGATGGAAAAGGTTCCCGTCTTCGCCCGTGGTGTCGCGAAGACAGCCATTCACCGGTACGCCATTGAAAAAGGCCATACCATTATCAGCAATTCCGTAGTGGATGCCGCCGTAGGGGATATTCTGCCCAAGGGCGCCATGGAGGCCATGAAGGCCTTAGGGTCTCAATTAGAGACCGCGGGTATTGACCGGAACACCATGCAAGCCGACGATGCCGTCGCGGCTGATCTTATGGGTTCAACTCTAAGCGGGATGATGAGCCAAATCGTTGAGCCATCGGCAGAAACCTCGCCTGTGAGCGCCAGCACCAAGGCCTACCTGGACCGGATGGCCCAAACGTACTATGTCTGTAATGGATGCGGGTATATCGGCAAAGGTGAGACCCCAGTGAAATGCCCGATCTGCGGTGGCTCAGGAGAGGGATTCAAGTCCGTCGACAAAAGCATCTTCGAGGCGGCCTCCAAGCGAGAGGGAGAACTCGAGACGCATCTCGCCTATGACGATGTGCCCATCCACTGGACGAAGGAGGCCAAAGAAGCCATTCGAGCGGTTCCTGCAGGGTTCCAGCGCCGGCGCGCCAAAGCCAAAATCGAAAAGTCGGCGAGAAAGTTGGGCATGACCACCATTACTTTGGAATATGCTGCCCCAATGATTCAGGAAGCCGTCGCGGAAGGCTCTCCGCCGATTTTTGCCGGCAAGGCGTCGGAGCAGGCATCCGATGGGGAAGCAGTTACTCCCGCCACATCTCCTTCTTCGACTCTCACTTCCGAAGATACTGCTTCAAAATATACCTGGGATCCTGAAGCGCTGAAGCGTCTCGAGCGTGCACCGGAAGGGTTCATGCGAGACTGCACCCGTGCACTGATCTTGAAACATGCCGAGAAATTGGGGACAACCGTGATCACGCTCGATGTCGCTAACGAAGGCATTGAACAAGCGAAACAGACCATGGAAGAAGCCATGAAGACCGGAAACGTCAAAGACATTATCGCCCGGCTCATCGGTACAGGCACCCCATCAGGGACACAGCACGATGGGTAGATCACTGCCAGTCGTCACGATTCCGCCAAATCCCGCCTCTCTCAGTCATCGACCAGATAGCCTGCCGCCGAGTGGAGAGGCTTTTCCCCAGGACGGCCGTACCGTCGATGATTTTAAACCCTATCTGGTCGCCCTGAACTTGACCAAACGGTGCAACCTTAAATGTGCCCACTGTTACCTCGATGCCACAACCAAGGCTGGCGGGGGGAGCGACGAGTTAACCACGGAAGAATGCCGCACCTTGATCAACCAGATCGCGGAAGTCAATCGGGGATGTCTCCTCGTCATTACCGGCGGGGAGCCCTTAGTCCGGCCGGATATTTTAGAAATTGTACGGCACGCCGTGGCCCAAGGATTCATGGTGGTCTTAGGAACCAACGGCATGCTGATCGACGACCGCATGGCCAAGACCCTGGTTGATATCGGAGTCATGGGGGTAGGCATCAGCATTGATTCCCTGGACCCTTCCAAACATGACGCCTTTCGGGGGGTTGCTGGCGCATGGAAGGCGGCGGTGGCCGGTATTGAAGCCTGCAAACGACATGGCCTCCAGTTTCAGATCCACTTCAGTGCCCAACCCATGAATTACCGAGAACTTCCGGATGTTGTGGAATGGGCGCATCATCTGGGTGCCAAGGTTTTGAATGTCTTCTTTATGGTCTGTACGGGGCGAGGAGAGGAGCTCACCGACATCTCGCCGACCCAATATGAAGAAGTTCTTACCTTCCTTGTGGATTGCCAGAGCAGGTACCAAGACATGCTGGTCCGTGCTCGGTGTGCTCCCCATTTCAAACGGCTCGCCTATGAAAAAGAGCCGACTTCTCCGTTGACCAAGGCTCAAGGTTACATGGGAGGCGGCTGTCTCGCTGGAACAAATTATGCCCGGGTTACCCCAACCGGCGATCTAACCCCCTGTCCCTACATGCCCCTGTCCGCGGGCAACGTCAGAACGCAGAGCTTCGCCGAACTGTGGGAACAATCCCCCATCTTCCAGTCATTCCGCTATCCTCGACTGAAGGGCAAATGCGGTGAGTGTGAATACAGCGACATCTGCGGAGGATGCCGAGCGCGGCCCTATGTAGATCATGGGGACTGGCTCGACGAGGATCAGTGGTGTCTCTATACCCCCAAGGGAGGTGAAAAGGTCAAAGTCGCCTTTAATACTCCGGGAGATTCTCCTGCTATTACCTGGGATCAGGCGGCCGAAATTCGGTTGAGCCGAATCCCATATTTTCTTCGGGCCATGGTTAAAAAAGGAGTCGAACGGCATGCCATGGAACAGGGTATTGCAGTCATCACCGTCGAGCTCATGGAAGAACTTCGTCGAAAACGGTTCGGCACCCATAAGCCCGTGTTTAAGTTCGAATGAGCGCCCTCCAAACTATTCTTGTCGATCTCAACAAAGTCATTCCTATTGTGGTGCATTGGCTCCATCTTTTAGCCGCCACGGTCTGGATTGGAGGGCTGGCCTTTTTGGTCATGGCGGTCACCCCATCCTTGAGAAAATCAGTTCCCAAGGAATTCGTAAAGCCCATTTGCGATGCTTTCTACCGGGAATATCGCCGGGTTGTTGGTATCCTGCTTCTTGTTATTCTGTTCACCGGGGGCATCAATCTCCATTACGTGGGCCAACTCATGGAAACGCAAACCGGTGTGTCTCTCTCCCACAATGCCAAGTACCTCACCCTGTTTTTCATTAAGCTTGCACTGGTCTTAGGCGTACTGACTGTTTATCTCTACACAGTGATCTTCAAGACGGAACAAACCGGCGAGGAAACCGCGGAGGAGAGAGAAGAACAAACCATTGAACCCATTCCCTTCCAGCGGGGAGCTCTGTGGATGGGTGTCTTTATTCTGCTCTGCGCAGCGGCGATGAAACATCTCCATCTCTAGAGCACTCCGATTCTCGCTTCAACAAGTTCCTGCTTCCTTGTGTCATCATTCTGCTGTATGGTAGCGTAGAAGAGCGACGGACGAAGGGAGTGAGTCCGGCGCCTACATTTCACCGCCTTCCCGGATTTCGGATTTCCTCGACCAGAGACGCGATGAAAACACGGACCCAGAGATCTATTACGTTGCCCCTTCCGGGAATGGGGCACATGGCCTCTTCGCTTCCTGTTGTGGCCTTGATCGGCAGGCCCAACGTGGGCAAATCTACCTTATTCAACCGCATCCTTGGCCATCGAAATGCCATTGTCGACGACCGTCCTGGCGTGACACGCGATCGAATCTACGCAACCTGCACATATCAAGGCCATGCCTTCCAGTTGGTCGATACCGGAGGACTGGATCCTTCCTCCTCAGAGGGGATGCTGGGGCTTGTGCGGCGCCAATCCCAACTCGCGCTGGAAGAAGCCAACGTGGTGATCATGCTGATGGATGGACGGGCCGGCCTTACCCCTCTGGATCTGGAAATCATTGAACTGCTCCGCACAACGGCTAAGCCCGTGTTCTTTGCCATCAACAAACTTGACACCCCGCAAGCTGAGCCGCTCATGGCCGACTTTTATCAAGTGGGCCACGAGCATCTCTATCCCATTTCCGCCGAGCAGGGCCTTGGTATCGATGAATTACTTGAAGCAATCCTCCCTTTGCTTCCCCAAGAGTCTACCGACTCCACGACACCGGAGATTCCTCGGGTGGCGATCGTGGGGAGGCCCAACGTGGGAAAATCTACCTTGGTCAACACCATACTCGGCCAAGAACGGATCATAGTCAGTCCAACCCCTGGCACTACAAGGGATCCGATCGACACACTAATTGAGTACAAGGGCCGGTCCTATCTCTTTACCGATACTGCCGGAATCAGGCGGCGAGGACGCATTGAACGGGGGATCGAAGGATATAGCGTCGTCAGAGCCCTGAGAGCTCTAGGACGGTCGGATATTGCGCTGCTTCTTCTCGACGGCGTGGAGGGCCCAACCGAACAAGACACCAAAATTGCCGGTCTGATTCTCCGGCAAGGCCGCGGATGCATTATACTCGTGAATAAGTGGGATCAAGTGCAATCGGTCGCCCATGCTCGAGACCAATATGCTCAACGACTCGCTCGACGGTTCGCGTTTTTCTCTTTTGCTCCCGTACTGTATGGTTCGGCGCTGGACGCGCAGACTGCCGATCGCCTGTTTCCTCTCATTGACACAGTAATGGATGCCTTCACAACCCGTATTCCCACCGGCAGACTCAATCAGTTTCTCCAACAGGCTTTGACGGACAACCCGCTTCCCCTCAAAAAAGGTCGGCCGACCAAATCCGTCTTCATGACCCAAGTGGCGACCAAGCCCCCAACGTTTGCCTTATTTGTCAGTCCGACGGCCGAGGTAGGCGCCGCCTATCTTCGCTACTTGGAAAACCGGCTGCGCGCCGCGTTCTCGTTTGAGGGCACTCCCATCCGCATTCTTGTCCGCCCCAAGTAACTGACAAATTGCACGAAGCTGGCTTTCCCCTGTACCTGTGGTATAATTCGCCTGCTACCATTTGTGTCGGGGGGTCGTGAGGCCATGCAGCGGCGGGCATTAATCGGGATGTGGATCGGCCTCTTCAGTGGTGGACTGCTCTTGTCTTATACGTCCGGAGCTGAGTCGCCCAATCTTGAAAATGGGCGGGCTATCTATGAGCGACACTGTCAGAGTTGTCATGGAGAAAGGGGGCGTGGAGATGGTCCACGTGCTCCATTCTTATCCCCTCGGCCAGGAAACTTTGTCTCCGCCGCAACCTCGGTGAAATCCGATGAAGAACTACTCGCCGTTATCGCCAATGGCAAACCCCGAACCGCCATGAAGGGTTGGGCCGATATTCTTTCTGAACAAGACCAGCGAGATGTACTCGCCTATATTCGATCCTTCATTCGTTTCCAACGACCTTCCTTAACTCCTCCGCCTCCTGGTTACCAACGGTGAGAAGTATGTGTTTCCCCGGCTTGTCGCGGTGAGCACTCAGGCGTTGGATGCACAGAGCGACCTTCACCCTGAGAAGCCTATCACGAACAATGCTGCGCCAACTCGGAAAAATAGTGGACGAACGCACGAATGCCCCCGGCCGCTTGCCCCCAATCGAAATACTCGTTGGGAGCATGATAACCATGCTCCGGCAAACTTAAACCCAAGAACAGTACAGGGACTCGCCATGTGTGGGCCAGCACAGGAATGGCGCCGATCGACCCGCCCTCTCGAACAAAGACAGGCGCTTTGCCAAAGCCGGCCTGCACGGCTCGGCGCAAGGCTTCGGCATATGGCCCCTCCACCACCCCACGAAACGGCGCAAGCTGTCCTTCACAGGTCACAGTGACTTCGGGATTTCGGCGCTGCACATGCTTCTTGAGCAGCCGAAAGATCTTGTCGGGTCGTTGATTCGGAACCAATCGCATGCTTACTTTCAACTCCCCGCAGGGAGGAACAATGGTCTTCACCCCTGGTCCCATATGCCCTCCGACCAAGCCGTGGACTTCGAAGGTCGGCTGCGCCCAAATTCGCTTCATCAATTGCAAGCGATCGGCTGTCCGGAGGCTTCGCAACTTGAAGGCCCGCTTGAATCTCGTCACAGCAAACCCAGAGGCAAGAAATTCCCGGAGCTCTCGCGGTGAGGGAGGAATCACCTCATCGTAAAATTCAGGGATTTTCACCCGACCTGTTCGTGCATCCACACAGGCATGCACCAGCTCGCAGAGCTCGGTGAGAGGATTGCGCGCTCCTCCACCCGTCAAACCGGAGTGGACATCAGTTGTACCGGTTCGAAGAGTTAGGCGGGCAGCCACAAGCCCCCGAAGCCCCGTGGAAATCGCCGGGCGCTGCCTCGACACCCAAATGGTATCGGAAACTACCACTGAATCGGGCTTGGGCACCAGAGCTTTCTGCCGTAAGACCTCAGAAAAGTGGGGACTCCCTATTTCTTCTTCAAGCTCCCACAACACCCGGATATTGAGCGGAAGCCCCTCCTCCATGGCGTATCGGGCAGCAAGGAGAGCCGTCAAGGCCGGGCCCTTGTCGTCTGTGGCGCCTCGTCCGCGGTAGCAATCGCCGTCGCGCTGAAAGCTAAAAGGTGGATGCCGCCATTCCGGCTCCAAAGCCGGCTGGACATCCAAGTGGTTGTAGATGGTCACCGTAGGATAGCGGGCATTCACCATCCATCCTCCGGACACCGTTGGGTATCCCGAGGTTTCCACCAGAGTAGCGTCTGCCCCAAGCTCGCGCAAGAACTCCGCAGCCGATTCAGCCGCCCGCCGAACGTCACGTGCCCGATCTGGGTCTGAACTTACCGAGGGAATTTCCACCAGATGGCCGAGCCAATCTTCAAACCTAGGCCGTACAGCGGTTAAATAGGCAGACAATGTGGACGACAGGGATTGCGTCATTTCTCGCGAGTCTGGGTCAACGTTGTTGCAGCCTCTGGCCAATAGCCGAGCTATCAGCCGAAATAAAACGGAACAGGGGCAAAGGTGAGGACGAAGATGGCAGCAGCCATCCAGCCAACAAAGATGCGCTTTCGTCCCAATCGCGCTCCTGGATCGATCACCGGGGGATGGGAAATCCCCACTAACCCGGCCAAACCCGCCCAGAGAATCCATCCTGGCCAACCCCAGAGCCCCAACATCACCAAGATCGGAATGACAACCACGGCCACAGTTCGTTGCCGCTGCCCAAAGAGAGCATAGAAGACATGTCCGCCATCAAGCTGTCCAATTGGGAGCAGATTGATCGCAGTCACAAACAACCCGAACCATGCGGCGAAGGCCACAGGGTGCAGGAGAATGTCGTGCGTCGCAGGAATGGGACCAAAGATAAGCCACGCCAGGAATTGCAAGAGCAGGGGCTCCCCTAATTGCAGTCCGTAGACTCGATCGCGGGGAATCACCGTAGAGAGTTCAAGCCCCACAATCAAGGCCACAACAGCGACGAGAAACCCAGCAATTGGTCCGGCGACTCCGATATCGAACAGAGCACATCGACTGAGAATGGGCGAACGCATGCGGATGATCGCGCCAAACGTCCCGATAAACTGCGGGGGTCCAGGGATGAACAAAGGGAGCGAAGCGGGCACCCGATGAATGCGGGAAAGCCAGAAATGCCCGAATTCATGCGTCACCAGAATGCCTAACAAGGTCCCGGCAAAGGGCCAACCCTTATAGAGGTCGCCCGGGTATCGCATGAGAAAATCCCATGCCCCGCGCACCGGCTTATCGTTCACCTGAAGCGCTCCAGCCCACAACGTCGTAAACACCGTCAAAAGAAACAATCCCACCGGCAGATACACGGTTGACCACACGCTTGGCGCGGCAGGAGAATAGTTATCCCAGGTCGGAGGCCATGAGCGATCCACTGGGGAGAGATGTTCCGGTGGATCCAGCGGCTCGCGAGTCCAGTCAGATCGAGGGGTCACTCTCTCGTCATCCATCATCGAGTCCGTCTTCTCTGTTCACAGAGCAACTGTGTCAGGCACTTCGCCTCCTACACACACCAAGGCATGCCATCTATGTACACATCCATGCCGGCGAGACGCACGACCTCTCTTTTGACTTCTCCGTCACACAAAAGGATTGTGTTGTATTTCTTGCTCCACCGTGGTCCCAGGACCATGGCCCGGCAACAAGACCGTCTCCCGCGGAAGCCCCAGCACACGATGCCGCACCGAGGTCAGGTGTGCCGAATAGAGCGAAAACGGGTTTGCGCGTCCAATTGATCCGGCAAAAAGCGTATCGCCCACGAAACAGACAGGTGGATTCTTCCCGCCGTTGGTCACATAATAACACAATCCGCCGGGAGTGTGGCCTGGCGTCACCAGGAACCGGACCGTCAGGGTTCCAACTTGTAGGGATTCTCCATCCGCGGGATCATGTAGGCATTTCATAGCCGGTTTCCATGGAAGGAGCGACCAATCTCCGCGTCCCAGATACACGGGAACCGGCCATCGCTGGAGAATTCGATCCAGTCCTCCTGCGTGATCCGCATGTCCATGCGTCAAGCAGATTCCAAGCAATCGCAGGGCTTGCCGCTCCAGCACCTCCAGCATGGCGGGAGCATTGTACGCCGTATCAATGCACAGTGCCGCACCCGCGATGGCATCATACAAGACATAACCTTTTACTGCATATCCCCCGATAGACCCGTCCACCTCGATGACCTGGTGTGAAAGCCAGCCAGGTAATGGATCGGGGTGCCAGCCATGCAGGACAATATCCTCCAAAGCCCGACAATTCAGTCCAAGCGCATGTCCAATGCGCCGGATCTCTTGCGAGGTCGGAAGACGAGCGCCATGCTCCAGATGCTGGATCTCGCTCGTGGTTAGCCCAGTCAGCCGAGCGAGATCGCTCACGGTATAGCCCTGCCCGCACCGCGCTTTCTTGATGATGTCGCAGAATTCATCCTCAAGGGTTTGGGTTGGCCTTGTCTCCACTGTGAACTCCTGTGAGCACCTGAAGGAAGGATGGCTACAGGGCCTCTTGCCAGGCTTGCACCATGGCCGGATCAATATCCATCAGGATGACGGATTGAAGCGAGCGAGGCTGGAACTGCCGAATAGCGGCAATCATATGATGGGCCGCATCCCGGTGCGACACTCGGCCTACGCCCGTGCCCATACCGGGAAAGGCAATGGAGGTAAACCCCTGCGCATCTGCCACCTCCAGAGCAGCCTGTGTAGCTTTAGCGACATTATCTGGAGGAATCCGCATGGCAGGTTGAGGCATGGTGGGAGCGTGGATGATGCCTTGAAATCGCAAGCGCCCCGCTGAAGTTAACACGGCGCTCCCGACAGGGATAGGTGCTTGCTTCCGTGCCTCTTCTTCAACCTGGACTCCCGCCGCTCGCCGGATGACCCCTGCGATACCACCGCCCATGAGCCCGGAACTGTTGGCGGCATTGACGATCACTTGGGCATCTGCATCCAACAGGCTTCCCTGCTTCACCGTAATATGCAGGCTTGGCTGGCTCATGACTTCCCCCAACGACGGATCTTCTCTCGTCCAGAGACCGGATTAGACAGCGACAGGCTTCATCCTCCCGGAGCAGAAGCCAGGCCTCACAGAGCTTACCACCTTCATCGTAACCATATCACAAGTGAGAGAGAATGACCAAGCAAGTGGGCACATGAATCTGCTGTCTTTTCAAGAGATCAATCACCCGTTCCAGTCAGGCCACCAACAGGTAACCTGTTCGGAGTTGCGTTGTGACGTCTTCGGCGGGAAGCGGAAGACTCAGAAGATACCCTTGAATCAAGTCGCAGCCTCGTTCCTGCAAGAAGTCGAATTGCGCGCGTGTCTCCACGCCTTCAGCGGTCACCTGGAGTTTTAACCCATGGGCCAGTGCGATCATTCCGCCAGCGATCGCCGAATCCTCCAGGCTGTTCGGAATATCACCCACAAAGGATCGATCAATCTTGAGCGCATCAATGGGGAAGCTCTTGAGATAACTCAGAGACGAGTAGCCCGTTCCAAAATCGTCAATCGAGATGTTAATGCCGAGAGCCTTCAGCTCCTTCAGCCGATTAATGGATGTGCCGTTGCTTTCGAACAGCAAACTTTCCGTCAATTCCAGTTCGAGATACTGAGGTGCCAACTTGGTCTCATGCAGGACGCGCTCCACCATTTCCACAAACGACTTCTGCCGAAATTGGCGCGCGGACAGATTGACGCTGACCCGCGTGGGAGATAATCCCGCCTCTTGCCAGTGCTTGTTCTGCCGGCAAGCCGTCCAGAGGACCCATTCGCCGATCGGGATGATCATCCCATTTTCTTCCGCCAGCGGAATGAACTCATCCGGGGGCATCATGCCTCGATCAGGATTGCGCCAGCGCAACAAGGCCTCCATCGCGACGATCCGGCCACTCGCCATTTCAATCTGCGGCTGGTAATGCAGCAGGAATTCTCCGCGGTCCAGGGCTCGTCGGAGGCGACTTTCCAGGGCCAGATGTTCGTATGCTTTCCCTCCCGTCTCAGTGGTATAGAAGCGATAGGCATTGCGTCCCTGCCGTTTTGCCCGATACATGGCGATATCCGCATGCTTGATAAGGGTTTCGGGATCTGTGCCATATTGCGGATAGATCGCAATACCGATACTCGGCGTGACCACGATTTCTTGATCCTGGACGGTGATAGGCAGTGCAATAATGTGCAGTAACTCCTGGGCGACTTTTGTCGCGTCCTGCACGGTTCCCACCCCTTCAAGGATCACCGTGAATTCATCCCCGCCCAACCGCGCCACGGTGTCGCTCCTGCGCATGCGTGACCGGAGCCGTTGGGCCACGACCTTCAACACATGATCCCCGGCGTCATGTCCCAGCGAATCGTTGATGATTTTAAATCGATCCAAGTCCAGATACATGAGCGCCACATGTTTGCCACTGCGTTCCGCACGCGCGAGAGCCAAAGAGAGCAGTTCTTTGAAAAGGCTCCGATTCGCCAATCCTGTGAGGGAATCATATTGAGCGAGATAGGCCATCCGTTCGTCCGCTCGCTTGCGTTCAATAGCATAGCGAATCGATCGTTCCAACAGGGTCGCTGTGATTTGCCCCTTGACCAGAGAATCCGCTGCCCCGGCTTTGATCGCCTCCGTGTCGATATGATGATCGGCCTGCGTCGTAAGCATAATCATGGGGGCTTTACACCCGTCGTAGATAGCTTCACGCAGGAGATCCAACCCGGTCCGCTCACCCAGCCGATAGTCGATAAGATACACATCATGGGCATTCTGGCGAATGGCCTCGCGAGCCCGTTCATACCCGGTCACCCGCTCAAGGACCAAGTGTTTGCTCATGGCTTTCGAAAGCAACCTTCTTGTCAACACACAATCTTCTTCCTGACCATCCACAAGAAGTACACGAATATGGCTGTTCTCCATCTCAGCCTCCATTTTGGCATTGTGTTTAGGGTAAAGGACCCCGCGGCATCCCCTTCTCTTGGCGAAGAGGGTAGAGCAAAAGCAATACCGTTATCCAGAGAGGAGTCAATCGTTAGGGAAAGTTCAAAGCCATTAGTGATAGAACGCTTTGAATTTTCAAGATTTCTCTTTCTCGACCTGGCAAAAATTCGCGACAGCGGGAAGGCGGGAAATATCGTCAGTTTTTTGACATGTCGGGGATTTTGACACCCAAAGCCCGCAGCTTGAGCTATGGCAAGACGGCAGGGTTATGCGATACAGGCAACTTCAGGTAAAAAGGCCGACATGTTCCCTTCGAGGGTCTGAGATCGCACGCCCTGTGGGATCTCATGACGCTCATGCGCAGAACCAGTGAGGGGAGAGAACATGTCGGCATGGCGTAACTATCTGGCATCATCTCATACGCTCTTTCAGAAAAACCTCTCTGTCATATCGGCATGCTCAGAGAATCGCTTGCGATATGTTGCAGGAAGGCTCAAGGATGGAGATCCAGCGCATCGACGGTGACTGAAGAGAGCAGTCTCAAGATCAAAGACATGGGAACCCGACATGTTCTTGGGTTTTCTGTTCTGCCATTGCAATGCGAGCAAAAGGTTTTTATGGTATTAGGAATTGTATTTCGAGGCTTGTGTAACCTTTCATTGGTGAGCTGAGGGTCGCGCGGCATGTCCGCATGAGCAACTGTGGCTCCATGCATATTTCCGATATTCTCAAGAGAACCCACCCAGCTTTCAGCTTCGAGTTCTTCCCACCCAAAACTGAGGCTGCCTCGAAAGAGCTGTTCCACACCATCCAGCAACTTGTTCCCTTACGCCCGGCGTATGTCAGCGTGACCTATGGAGCCGGAGGCTCCACCCGAGAGTTAACCCATGACCTCGTGGTACGGCTCCAGCGCGAAACCAATTTAACTATTGTCTCACATCTCACCTGTGTGGGTTCAACGCAGGAGGAAATCTACCAAATTCTTAAAAAATACGAAGCCAGCGGCATTGAAAATATCATGGCCCTGCGGGGCGATCCTCCGAAATCACCTATCCGCCCCATTCCGGCTCACCAAGGGTTTCGCTATGCCGCGGACTTGGTCGCCTTTATCAAAAAACATTTCCCCCACATGGGCATCGGGATCGCCGGGTTTCCTGAAGGACACCCGGAAACCCCCAATCGGCTCGTCGAGATCGAGCATTTAAAACGCAAGGTGGACGCAGGGGCGGATTACATTTGCACGCAACTCTTTTTCGATAATCGGGATTTCTATGATTTTTGTGAGCGGTGTGAAATTGCCGGCATTACCATCCCTATTATCGCCGGCATCATGCCCATTACATCCCGGAAGAGCATGATCCGTATGTCCGAACTCGCACTCGGAGCGCGCTTCCCAGCCAAACTCCTCCGTGCCATATCCCGGGCGGAAACCGATGAATACGTGGAGAAAGTGGGGATTCACTGGGCAACCGAGCAAATTTTGGATTTGCTGGACCACAATGTCAACGGCATCCATCTCTATACCTTGAACAAATCCAAAGCCACCCTTCAGATCTACGATGCCCTCGGCATCCAACATTTTGATGCGTTGAACCATCATAGAAGAACTCTCTAACGGGCCTGCGTGAAGACCGTTCAACTGCCTGCTAGCTCTTTGGCAACCCTCGCCACTGTTGCAGCCGAGATCATTGAAGGAGAATAGATTAAGTTTTTGATGCTCCCTCCGAAATAGTTTGCAGATTGTCTCGTTACCCCCTGCTTTTCTGAACAGCAATAAGGTCAAGATGACCGGCGCTCCTTCCAGACTTCAACGACTTTCCTCCAAAGGAATCCTTTCCGATTATCCGGTTCTGTCCCATCAATCCACCGGCCAAGCTGGGCAGGTGATCCCATACATCACTAGTCGTGCGTCATTCTCGTTACACGCATCACTCGATGGCCATTCCATTCCCATCTTTACAATGGAGATAAATGATCTATGGCGAATCCCATACTGCAAAAAGTCCTGATCGTTGATGATGATCCGGTTTCGCGAAAAAAACTGCATCGAATTCTCCAACGCCTCGGTATCCCTCAAATCGAAGAAACCAATCGAGGCGATGAGGCATTCGCACGCCTGCAAGCCGAACCCGCTGATCTCGTGCTGACGGATTGGTATATGCCGGGACTGACAGGCCTAGAACTCCTTCATGCCATTCGCACGGACGAGCGGACCAAACATATGCTCGTGTTCCTTGTGACGGTCGAAGGCCGAAGAGGACAAATCTTAGAAGCGATTCAAGCTGGTGCAAACGGATACATCATTAAGCCTTTTTCACAAGACTCCATCAGACAAAAGTTGGAAGCCTGGTTGCCCCAACAAGGGGATTCTCGCGCCCCAGAACCTGGTTCATCCAATCAGGGAAAAGCCGCTCTTGAACCGGCCTCCAAGCCAATCTCCGAACCAGCCAGCGCCGTGACCGAGCCTCACGCCTCGCCCGCACAGGCTTGAGCGAGCTTCCTGCATCTTCAGGGATTCACCCACCACGGCCTATCCATGTCCATCCCTTTGAAGCCTTCCTGTGTTTTCAACACATTCTGCACTTATTATATTTCAGCCACACCAATAATCGACCGCACTTTATCCACGCATCCTCATCGCTCGCTTAAGTTTCCTCAGGATCCACCGATATTTCTCCCATAACCCATCATCTACCCTCATACGGACTGTGTAAGAGGAGGTTAGACACATGGCGTTAGCAGGAATCGTTCCCAATGTTACCACGGATTTAACGAACTTGATCGGCCAAACGGCATTTGAACAACTCAAGCAAAAACCTGATCCGATGGAACAGGTCCAACCCAAGCAACTCGAACGCTTGCAAGCCGAAACCGATTCCGTAACCATCTCCGCACGTGCCCGAGAACTGGCTCAGAATCTTTCATCGGGCCTCTCGCCATCCACGGCATACAAAGTGCAAAAGGTCAAAGGCTAAGTGCTGCTTTATCGATTACCAGATGGCTTGCCGGAGAGCCCAACAAGTAGGAGATCCTTCTGCTTCGCCTCCTCCCAACGGAGGCGAAGCGGCCGCCGAGAAGTATTATTGGTGTGAAGGTCGGTGCAAGATACGCCGGCCTGAGGACTCAGCCGGGGAGAATATGCCTATCGGGTCTGCTGGGTTTTCTCGATTTTTGCCCAAGAATCTCGCAACGCCACGGTGCGATTGAACACCAGCCGATTCTCTGACGAGTCAAACGCATCTACGCAGAAATAGCCCAACCGTTCAAACTGGAACCGGCTTTCTGGAGCGGCTCCTTTGAGACTTGGTTCCACTTTGCACGAGGTCAGTATTTCAAGCGAACGCGGATTCAAAAACGATCGGTAATCCCGACCCTCGTTTTCCTCGCCAGGGTGAGGAACAGTAAACAATGCGTCATACAATCGCACTTCGGCCGGCAGCGCATGGAGAGCCGAGACCCAGTGGATAGTTCCCTTGACCTTGCGCTGGGATTGGCCTGATCCACTCCGGGTAGCGGGATCATAGGTGCAATGCACTTCCACCACGGCACCCGTATGCGGATCCTTCACCACATCCACGCAGCGGACGATATAGGCATAGCGAAGCCGCACTTCTTGTCCCGGAGCCAACCGGTAAAACTTGGGCGGAGGATCTTCGCGAAAGTCGTCTTGTTCAATATACAATTCCCGGGAAAAGGGAATGCGGCGCGTTCCCATGCTGGGATCTTCGGGATTATTCATGGCATCAAGCTCCTCAACCTGCCCTTCGGGATAGTTGTCAATGACAAGGCGAAGCGGTCGCAAGACAGCCATGACTCGCGGCGCACGGCGATTTAAGTCCTCACGGAGAAAATGCTCCAGCAAGCCCATCTCTACCACACTGTCCCGTTTGGCAATGCCAATATGTTCGCAAAAGCGGCGGATGGCCTCGGGGGTATATCCGCGCCGCCGTAACCCCATGAGCGTCGGTAACCGCGGGTCGTTCCATCCCGCCACATGCCCTTCTTCCACCAACTCCAGGAGCTTGCGCTTGCTCAGCACAGTGTAGGTCAAATTAAGTCGGGCAAACTCGATTTGCTGGGAGTGGCACGCCACTTCACATTCGGTGAGCACCCAATCATAGAGCGGCCGATGGTCCTCGAATTCCAACGTGCACAGCGAATGGGTAATGCCCTCAATGGAATCCGACAAGGGGTGTGCAAAATCATAGGTGGGATAGATACACCATGTGTCGCCGGTTCGGTGATGCGTGGCATGGCGAATGCGATACAATGTGGGATCACGGAGATTCAGGTTCGGGGATGCCATGTCAATCTTTGCACGCAGCACATGTTCCCCATCCCGAAACTCACCGGCACGCATGCGGGCAAACAAATCCAAATTTTCCTCAACCGACCGCGAGCGATAGGGGCTTTCTTTGCCTGGCTCCGTCAAGGTCCCTCGATAGTGCCGGATTTCCTCAGCACTCAAGCTGTCGACATAGGCCTTGCCTTTCTTAATCAAAAGCACGGCAAACTGATAGAGTTGCTCGAAGTAATCAGAGGCATAGAACAGGCGGTCCTCCCAGTCGAATCCCAGCCACTTCACATCGCGTTGAATGGATTGGACGTATTCTTCACTCTCTTTGGTCGGATTTGTGTCATCGAACCGGAGATTGCATAATCCCCCAAACTCCTGAGCAATCCCAAAGTTCAAACAGATCGATTTGGCATGACCAATATGGAGGTAGCCATTAGGTTCCGGGGGAAACCGAGTATGTACGCGCCCGCCATACTTACCGGCTTTGACGTCCTGGGCCACAATTTCCCGGATGAAATCAGTCGGTCGTGAATCTGTTTCGCTCATGTGACCGGGTCACTCCTTCGCGCAAAAATCCATATGCATGATCTCGGTGAGCAGAACGGTTCTTCAGCCGATCACTTCCTGCCTACATACCTGGATACGAGGAACAAAAGCAAGCTGAGCGTTTCTAGGAGGCAGATGGCCACAACCAGGCGGCACCTCGCACGCCACTGGAGTCGCCATGTTTGGGAGGAACCAGCTTGGTGTCCACGCGGTCAGAAAAGATCCACTGCGCCCAGAGCTCAGGTACGTGCCGATAGAGCCGATCCAGGTTCGACAAGCCTCCACCCAGCACAATCACATCAGGGTCAAGCAGATTGATCACCATGGCCAAGCTTCTGGCTAGTCGATGCTCATACCGTTTCAATGTCGCCTCAGCCTGATTATGCCCGGTATGGGCCAACGCTTGGAGTTCCGGAGGAGACAAAGTTTGTCCTGTCGCAGCCTCATGGTCTCGACTCAGACCAGGCCCCGAGAGAAAGGTTTCGATGCAACCTGACAACCCGCAATAGCAGGATGGTCCCGGCCGTTCTCCCTCCTCGGGCCAGGGAAGTGGATTATGCCCCCATTCCCCGGTGATGGCATTGGGTCCGCCAAGCGGAGCCCCTTTCCAACAAATCCCACCTCCGACCCCCGTGCCGAGAATCACCCCAAAGACTAACTGCGCCCCGGCTCCTGAACCATCCGTGGCTTCGGAAATCGTAAAACAATCCGCATCGTTGGCTAGACGCACAGGCCGGTTAAGTCGGGCCTCCAAATCCTGAGCCAGGGGATGGCCAATCAGCCAGACAGAATTGGCATTCTTCACCAAGCCCGTGGCCGGAGAAATTGTGCCCGGAATACCAACGCCTACCGAGGCCATTACTCCCGTATCGTGTTCCAGATCCGCAACGAGACGAACCACGGCCTCCACCGTAGCCCAATAGTCCTCCCGAGGGGTCGCCACCCGCAGCCGGGCACATTCCCGACCCTGAGCATCCAGCACCACACCTTCAATCTTTGTTCCACCAAGGTCGATGCCAATTCGCATGTGACGTGTCGAATTTCCCATAGAACAGGATTGTTCTGATCAACAGGTCTTGAGAAGCGGAAAGTACAGAGCCCTTCAGGCCTTTAAGGGCACAGGCTACAGAAGACACCACTTCCTCTCTCACGTAAGGGTTGTAGTGGTTATAGCCTCATCCATTTTCGCGAGCATGCGGAGACAGACAAAAGGCCCAATCCAATTCGTGAAGGCAGGAAGAGGAATGGACGGACCGGCACCTGTTCTCCCAGATGCCGGTCTCCATCCACTGAACGAGAGCTATTTTACTTGACAGTCACCTCAACAGAGTCGGAGATGGGCAGCATATCGTGGTCTTTCGTCGCGACCTTGACCGTAATGGTATGGCGTCCCGGCGAGACATTGTGGAACATGCCTTTGAACCCCTTTTGATACTTCCCGTCGAGATACACGTGGGCATGGTCAGCCTTCAACCCCTTGCGCAGCTCATACCGCAAGGGAAACGAGCTGCCCACCGTGGCGCCATTTTCGGGCGCCGTGATAGTGATCGCTGACCCGTCATGAATATCGAGTTGTTGCCCGGCCGTCCAACCGATGTGAGACCAGCCAAGCATGCCAATCAGTGCAAGAAGCCAGACAACGAATCGCATGGTAATCCTCCTTATTTGACGAGCCTCACGTAGAGACGATCAATGGAACAAAATGTATTTTGCCATCGCCTCTCAGAGGCTTCAAGAGAGCATTTTGGGAAGCGTAGGTTAAGTGTTGTCAAACCGAGTCAAAGAGTCATTGTCTGGCTTGACGGCCTTGGTTCTTCAATGCATTGGCATTCGCTACTTGCCCGAATAGGGTATCGCCGAAAATCAACGCGTCTTGTAGTTCGATCTGACAAGTTCGCCAACCTTCCTTTGCAATTGTAGGTGTCGCTGAAAGGGGAGCAGGCCACGTCATCAGCCCAACCGCAAACCACGTAATTACCAGTAAGAACTTACATGGAATTATCTCTTCTCACTGCCTTTTGCCAAATCGCCAGCGAACGACTCGATGTGTGGAATCTACCCGCTCGGAACCTGGGTGACCCCAACTCCAGCTAAAGAATCCTGGTTTTGAAGGGGCCAAGAACCCATGACTATCCAAGCTTTCTGTTGAGCAGACAGTTGCCCTGTTCTTGTTCGCATGCTTTCTCTGCAGGTCACTAGACACCAGCTTTTCTTGATCAGCAGAATCGCATATGGAAGTAACACAGAAGCATAGGATCACGCAAAAGCACGGTTTCATTAAGGACGGGTTGACCCAATCAGCCTATCTTGTTATGCAAGCCTTCACGTTCATAAGAACGAATTGAGCAACAGTCTCCCACGCTCAATCGTTTGAGAGTTTGAGAGATAAGCGCTCCACAGGAATGTCTCTAGAGGAGAGAGAGTATGGAGAACAAGCTCGTCCGGTTTGGCATTTCGTTGGATCAACGGTTGCTGCAGACATTTGACCGCTACATCGCGCGAAAACGTTACGCCAATCGGTCAGAAGCCATTCGCGATCTTATCCGTGAGGCTCTCGTGGCTCAAGAATGGCGAGACGATCAAGAAACCGTGGGAACCATCACA
>RFGT01000160.1 GCA_003696975.1 Nitrospirota bacterium
CTCCTTCTTCTCATCGTCCTCCTCCCAACGCAGGAAGCAACGTTTCAGAAACCTGAATGCCGGCAGGCCCCAACAGGACAATAAACAACGCAGGAAAAATGAAGAGAATCAGTGGAAAGGTCAGTTTGACCGGCAACTTCGCCGCCAACTCCTCAGCGCGAAAAAATCGTTTCTTTCGCATGGAGTCGGCATGGACGCGCAAGGCTTTTCCAACACTCGAGCCCAATCGCTCGGTTTGAACCAACAGGCTGATCAATTGCTTCACTTCTCGCAACTCCACCCGAGCGCCTAATCGGCGCAAGGCCTCCTCTCGCGTCACACCCATTCGTAAGTGAAGGGACAACAACCCGAATTCTTCACTAATGACGGGGTAGCTGAGTCGAATTTCGGTACCCACTCGACTGATCGCCGCATCCAACCCCAATCCTGCCTCGACGCACACAACCAGCAAATCCAGCACGTCGGGAAACCCGTCTCGAAATTGACGTTGCCGGTATTGTGCCCGAACTCGTAACCACAAATTAGGAAGATACAACCCGAGAAATGCGGCTAGGACTATCATGAAGAGCACCTGAAGCACTCCTCCCTCACCGGCCCTTGGAAGGGGAAGGAACGCCATACAGAATGCAGCAGTTCCACCCGTCACAATCCGCGCTCCCCAAAAGATAACCGGCGCTTGCGGACGACGATATCCCGCCACCGTCAGTAACGATTGCACTTTTGAAAGTTCCCTGGGATCTTTCGGTTGCGCGGATTGCCCCACTCGCTGCAGGATTTCCAAAAGCCTTCTTACCGTGGAAGACGTTCCAAGGTTCATGGAGGCGACCCCATGTTCGTGCAATCGGCTTGTCCCTGTGGAGAGGCGATTGAGCCACTGCCTGGCCCGCTGTCGCGAAGACAGCACAAATGCGAGAAGGATGAAAAACAAACACGCCAGAATCCCAAGGCTTCCTCCTAGAAGAAGAAAATCCATGCAATCCTCTACACCCGAATGGCAATCATTCTCTTGGTAATGAATCCGCCAATGATCATCATGCTGAGTCCAACGCCGATCAACCAACGTCCTGTCTCCGTCTCAAACAGCACGCTGAGATAGCCGGGATTGAGGACCATCAGGGCCAGCACAATGACAAACGGAAGTGCAAAGAGGACAATGGCCGAAAGTTTTCCCTCAGCCGACAAGGCCTTCACTCGATCTTGCAGCTCAAACCGCTGCCGAATCAGTCCCTCAAGTTTTTCCAGTACCTCGGTCAGGTTTCCACCAGACTCTCGTTGAATGATGGTGGCAATGACAAAATACTTCAGATCCAAGCTATCAAGGCGGTCGGACAGAGCTTTCATGGCTTCATCGAAAGGAAGTCCTCCTTTGGTAATGTGCTCCACCGTGCGACGAAATTCGGGTCCCAAGGGATCGGGGAATTCCTCACTGACCAATTGCATCCCGATGATCAGCGAGTGGCCGGCTTGAATGCTGCGAATCAACATCCCTAAGGCTTCCGGAAACTGCTCATGAAACCGGCGCAATCGATCATGTTTTAGATGGGAGAGGTACAGAAAAGGCAGGCTGAATCCTCCACTGCCACATACCAAAGCCCCCCACCACGGCAATCGGCCAATCTGGCTTACCAACCAGAACCCAAGTACGGCGCACATGCCTCCGACAAGGAGCCAGATGCCTATTGGAGTCTGGTTTCCTGCTTGTTCCCGCAGCCGGTCGAGGCGAAGGACAAATGGGATACGCCTGAGTGCGGCATCAAACCAAGGAATGTGGCTGAGTACCTGTTGCTGAACCACAGGAATCTCCATCTGGGCCGCAGAAGCAGTGCTCGTCTGAGCTAAACGGCGAGCCAAGGCTTCGGCTTCACGCCATTGAGGTGCCCAGTACAGATAGGTCGCTCCGATCACTAAGATGAACACAAAAAAGATTCCGCTGATCGCGAGCAACATAGAAACCGTTCTCCCAAGGTTACACTTCGTGGACTTTCGTGGGATCAAAGAGGGTGGAAGCCAAGGGAATCCCATAGGCCCGGCATTTTTCAGCAAACTTCGGGCGAACCCCTAGGCACACGAATCGGCCCTTCACGCGCCGATTGTCATCCACCCCCGTTTGTTCGAACTTAAACAACTCCTGCAAGGTAATGACATCACCTTCCATACCGGTGATTTCTTGAATACTGACAAGCTTACGAGTTCCATCGGACAGGCGGTTTTGTTGAAGCACGAGCCCGATGGCGGAGCTAATGTAATGCCGCAGTGCCTTGGTGGGAATGTCTAAACCCGCCATGGCCACCATCGTTTCGATTCGCGTCAGGGCGTCACGCGGGGAGTTGGCATGAATAGTGGTCAGCGACCCGTCATGGCCGGTATTCATGGCCTGGAGCATATCCAGCGCCTCGGCCGCTCGGACCTCACCCACCACAATTCGGTCCGGCCGCATCCGAAGAGTATTTTTGACTAAATCCCGCTGTGTGACTTCTCCACGTCCCTCTAAATTGGGTGGACGCGTTTCCAGACGCACTACATGCTCTTGCCGGAGTTGGAGTTCCGCTGCGTCTTCAATGGTGACAATGCGCTCGGTATTGGGAATGAAGCCGGAGAGCAAATTCAACAACGTAGTCTTCCCTGATCCCGTCCCTCCGGAAATCACAATGTTCAGTCGTGCGCGGACTGCGGCTTTCAGCACTTCCGCCATCTCCGGGGTCAAGGATTTGTTGGCGATGAGTTCAGGAAGTTGCAGAGGGTCGCGGCGAAATTTCCGAATGGAGAGCGCCGGCCCATCAATGGCCAGCGGGGGAATGATGGCGTTGACTCGCGACCCATCCGGCAATCGCGCATCCACCATGGGGGATGATTCGTCGATCCGCCGTCCTACCTGCATCACGATCTTGTCGATGATTTTGCGCAGGTGGTCATTGTCGGCAAACGTCACGCGGGTGAGTTCCAGCTTTCCGTTCCGTTCGACATACACTTGATGAGGACCATTCACCAAGATATCCGTAACCCGTTCATCCTGCAGTAGAGGTTCTAATGGCCCGTAGCCTAAGGCTTCATCATAAATGCCCTTAAAAAAATTTTTCCGCTCCCACGCGTTCATGGGAAGGCGATGGTGGGCCAATTCCTCTTCGATGATGCGGAACAACTCACGCTCTTGCTCCGTGGGCGAGAGTTTGAAAAAGGTGTCCAGATTAATGCGATTGATACAGGTCCGATGGATCTGTTCTTTCAAGGTATTGAAATCGGTCACCATAGGGTTCCAGTCCTACCTATTATCTCTCTATGACGATTCCAAGAAACACCACCACTCTTCTACTTATCCAACTAACACGGGGATGGATCCTCGCGTCCCAAAGTCAGCCCCCCCTCCACTGCGGCCGGTAGCAACGACCCCACAAGACTGCTGGACCGTATAAATAGGCTGAAGACATCCTCCAGCAGGGCTAGGAGATTGACAGCCGATTTGTACACTCACAAACCCCTCAATTTGAAGTGTCTGTCCTCCGGAGGCAGGGGGGGTCCCTCCGTTTGCTTGGAAAACCGGAACCAGTGTTTCCCAGACCGCAGGAAACCCTCCCGGGGCGTTGGCATTGAAAATTTGAGCCACGCTCGCCACTTGGGATGCCGTCATTGTTGACCAAAAGGTAAAGGCAGTTATCCCGCCAGTTACAGTTGCCGGAACAGGATTGGCAACAACTTGAGGGACCGGGATGGCCCCACTGGCCAGAAGTGGAAGGTCACTTTGAGGACCTCCAAATACATGCCAAGCAAAATAGGGTGTAACCTGTTGAGGGTCCCATACACCAACTCCAGAACAGGTGGACAGCCCAGGCCAGTCGGCATCAATGCCGAGAGGAAAGCGAAGCTGACCAGGGGGAACGAAATCCGACGGAGGAACGAGATTGAGTGGTGTTAAAGCAACCACGGACATTGCCGAACGCATGTCAAAACTCGGCCAACCAACCAAGCCGGCTAGAAACGTCTGAAGAGGACCGTTTGCGGTAGAATCTTTCCGTACAGTGATGCGGACAGCATTGGGCGGGTTCAGGTTTGGCGTGAACACGTTGGTAGCTTCATCCCAAATCCCAATTTCAATCTCATTATCAAGAACGATGATGGATCGGCCAGCGACAAGGTTTTGATTTTGATTGCCAAACTGTTTGGCTGCGTTTTTGATCTGAGTTTCATCTGTACTTTGGAGACTATAGGTTTGCTGGGCGGCAAAATTGGCTTGATTCATGTATATTCTCCCAAGCTCTTTCCCGGCAGCGAGCGCGGCGGCGTCAGCCGCCCGTTTGAGCTCGGCTTGAGCCATGAAATACCAGCCCAAATCAATAACAATCGCTGCCAAAATAACTCCTGCCAGCAGTGAACTGGCTGCTAGAATAACAATGGCACCTTGTTCACTGTGAATGATATCGCTTGTTTTCACTGCACTCACTCGATCGTCATGGTCGTTTCAGCTCTAAGGTTGAGCGCGGAAAAACTCCCGCTCACAAACCCCAGCACTCCGGAGAGTAAAGATGGCAATGGAGCGGTAATCCGGACGGTTAAGTTTTGTCCAGGGGCTGAGGTGCCACAGGAAACCCCATTCACTTCTACTTCAATATCATTTGAGCCAATAGAGGTCATCACCAGGACGTTATTTACGTTGACATCATTAAGAATATGGTCCCGTATTTGGGTACAGTCAGGTCGTTGTGCTTGCATGAGAATGCCATATCTTGCCCCTTCTCGCGTGGCATAAATCAGGGCCTGTTCATTGTAGAGAAAAATGCCGAGCCCAATGATGCCTAACAGTACGACGAGAAAAATGGGAAACACCAAGGCGAATTCTATAGCGGCTGCGCCGGATACGTCAGATCTTTTTTGTGAGCCCATACTCGCTTCACGCTCCTCTCTCCTTATCAAGACGGTAAGGAAATTGATCACGTGATGAAGCACTTCCAACATCCTAGGCACTTGGGAACCCTGGCTTTGAGAACTCGGACCAGAGAGTTATCTGCCTGCATGGCATCCCCGCGTAGGAAAGAAGAGATTCTCTTTGACTTTTTTTATTATTTATGAGGTAAGAAGGTGGAATGGTATGCTAGTCCCTCACCTAAAAGAGGTCAATACGGGAAAAACCGAAAAGGTAAGGATAAGCAAACAGACAAAGAAAAGGGCCCGATGCCTCATGCGGGTGATTACCAATGTCGCACAATTTTACAGATTTAAGATTGCGACACAACTCTTTTGATTGCAGGTGTTTTTTTCTCTCCGTTGTTCGTTGTACGCTTCAGATGTTACAAGTTTTTTTACAAGCTTGTGTTCAATCCTTTCCCCAAGAGGCCTTTGTCTCTTCGCCCAAGTCCATGTATTTCCATACAATTCGCACCATATCGCCTGAACTGACAGAAACTGGCAACTCCTTTGCAGGGAAACCACATGGACCTACAGTGTAGATGTCGATCTTCCTAGCAAAGGAGGAACAATCATGAAGAGACTGGAGCTTCACACGTACATCCATCCTCTCCGCCACTGGTATCTCGCCCCTGTCCTAGCTGGGCTCCTTGCTAGTTTCATGCTTTGGGCTATTCCCTCTTTATCCTGGGCTGTCGCCTTTAACACCGGGGATATCTTTGCCGGTGTTTTTGACCTGGGAACACCCAATGGAACCGTTCAACATTACGATAGTGCGGGAAATTTGCTTGAAACTCTCAACACCGGGTTGCCAGGATCCTCAGGCGTGACCACTGGAATGGCTTTTGACGCAAACGGTAATCTCTATGTGACCAACTTTTTAGATGCTACCATCACACGATTTGATGCCAATGGGAATATCCTCCCTCCCAACCCGTTTGTAACCAATGATCCAGGTTCGTTTAATGAGTCTATCGCGTTTGATACGGCGGGCAATTTTTATGTTGGTCAAGCTTTGGGAACCAAGGAGATCTTGAAATATGATTCAAATGGGACATTCTTAAACCGGTTTACCGTCGCGACAGAAACTCGAGGCTCCGATTGGATTGACTTAGCCGCTGACCAGAAAACAATTTTTTACACTTCAGAGGGCCGAACAATCTTTCGTTTTGATACCGCCACCAATACGCAACTCCCAAACTTTGCAACCCTACCCGGGACCGGAACCGCTTTTGCCTTACGGCTGCTGAATGACGGCGGGCTCCTTGTTGCTGACGGCATTGATATCAAACGGCTTGATAGCACGGGCACTGTCATTCAAACTTATGATGCCCCCGGTGAAGATCAATGGTTTGCCTTAAATCTTGACCCAGACGGAACCTCGTTCTGGAGCGGCAATTCCGAAACAGCAAATTTTTATAAATTTGACATCGCATCCGGAAATATACTGGCTGTTCATAACACGGGAACCGGACCAAATACCCTGTTTGGACTAGCTATTTTTAATGAACCAACACAGGCGGTTCCGTTACCGCCCCCTGGTGGAGGCAATAGCGGCAACACTCCCGTGATTCCAGAGCCTGGCACCGTATTTCTTCTCGGCACAGGCCTGCTGGGACTCGGCGTGTGCAGATGGAAGCGCCTTTTCTGAAAAAGAGAACAGCGTCAGGAAGGTTATGAGTCGTGTGACAGGCGTCGGCATGCTCAGTAGCTCTAGGAGATGATGCCTGCACTTGGGAATTTACGAGCAGATTCAAGCGGCGTTTCAAGACATTGCCGCACTGGAGCTCAAAGCCCTGCGAAGTGAAGCAAAATCCTTTGGAACGAAATTAACCGGCTGGAGGAGCAAATTAATACAGTTCGCGTTGAACACGCCGAAATCCGTTGGCTCAATGAGAAACTGGAGAGCTCCGCAAGGAGGTTGACGAGCGGAAATTCACCGGTGGGATACTCGCACTAACGGGTTGGGCCATCGGTTCACCAGCCTTGATCACCGCATGGACGGACTAGAACATACCGTTCGCTCAGCCATGGACATTCGTGAGCGCCTGATTGCTCTGGAGACCAAGCTTCGCACCTCACATGACCGGGAAAAGATAGTGCATGCGGAAAAAGAAGTTAGGGTATAGGAGTGAGAAATCGAATAATCGCAAAAACCGCTCCAATAATAACCCCTGCTTGAACCACTAGTAAGCCGGTTACCCACTTGATGGTTTCCACTTTTGTCTCAGCCAACTTTACCTCTAACTGCACCTGAAGCTCTTTGAGATCTCTTTTGAGATCCATCTCAAGCTCCTTGAGATCCCTTTTGAGATTCATCTCAAGCTCCTTGAGATCATGTTTCGTTGCCAGACGTTCCTCAATCAATCCTGCCTGAGTCTCTGCTAAAATTTCTGCTTGTTCCTCAGGCATTCCTGCAGCCTTCAGCCGCTTGACAAAGGCATGCGTATCAAATGGACGGGCGTGAGTCTCCATTCCCCCCTTCCTTTACTAGTTTTCCTCAGCTCTCATGGCTCTATCTCGTTGCACCCTTTTTCTCGCCTCTTTCTTGACGAGATTGGACAGGCAGCCATTTTCCACAAAACCGTAACACACCATAATAGACCCTCACAATAGTCTTCTCCGGAGACTCCTTTAAAGACTTGCGGGACGACGAAGCCTAAGCATGGGGATTTACGAGCAGATTCAAGCGGCGTTTCAAGACATTGCCGCACTAGAGCTCAAAGCCCTGCGAAGTGAAGCAAAATCCTTTGGAACGAAATTAACCGGCTGGAGGAGCCAAATTAATACAGTTCGCGTTGAACACGCCGAAATCCGTTGGTTCAATGAGAAACTGGAGAGCTCCGTAAGGAGGTTGACGAGCGGAAATTCACCGGTGGGATGCTCGCATTAACGGGTTGGGCCATCGGTTCACCAGCCTTGATCACCAAATGTTATAAAAGAGGGACGAGCAACTAAAATTTAGTTCGCCCAGCCATGGACATTCCAAAGGACATTCCAAGCACCTTAGTGTTCTGGGCACCAAGTTCCACGCGTCGAAATCGCACACTCCTCTTTTCCCGTAACATGAGTCCCTTTAGGGACATAGGTCCTCACCTTGGGATTGGTTGTTTCTGCACAATTCACTTTTTAGTTAGATTATGACCCAGCTGGCATATTCGCATTAAGCGTGGTCATGATAGTATTAAATACATTTTCCCTAAGAAAGTTGCCTAGGGAAGCCACTATAGCAATAATGCCTACCGAAATAAG
>RFGT01000161.1 GCA_003696975.1 Nitrospirota bacterium
CTGGACGCCTCGAAACTCGTAGCCTACGACCTATCCATCGGCCAAGTCTTCGCGGCTCTCGAGCAAAACAATGCCAACGCTGGTGGAGCCTATATTGAACATGCGCAAGAGCAGTATCTGATTCGAGGTGAGGGACTCGTCCAGACACTCCAAGACATTGAGAATATCGTGGTCACCACCCGGAACGACGGTACACCCATCTACATTCGGAACTTGGGTCGCGTGACCTATGCGCCCATGGTCCGCCAGGGGGCGGTCACCCGTGACGGCCGGGGCGAGGTGGTGACCGGAATCGTGATGTTGCTCATCGGTGAAAACGGCCGGGTGGTGGTCAATCGAGTCAAAGAGAAACTGAAGGATATTCAAAAGTCTCTTCCAAAGGGCGTAACCATCGAGCCCTATTACGACCGCACGGATTTGGTGCGGAAAACGATTCGAACGGTAGCGACCAACTTGACCGAAGGTGCCATCCTCGTAATCGCCGTGCTCCTGCTTCTCCTGGGAAATCTTCGGGGAGGACTCATCGTCGCCATGGCGATCCCGCTCTCCATGCTCGTGGCCTTTACCGGCATGGTCGCCGCTGGAATTTCAGGGAATCTTATGAGCCTCGGCGCTATTGATTTCGGTCTCATTGTGGATGGATCGGTAGTGATGATCGAAAACATCGTGCGACATATTGCCGAGCGCCGGCGGCAAGCCCTCCAGGCCGCACGCCTGACCGCAGAAGAAATTCACGGCATCATCCTCGAGTCAGGCCGGGAAGTTCTCCGCCCCATTTTTTTCGCCGTGGGCATTATTATCATGGTGTACCTGCCCATTCTGACCCTCCAAGGTATCGAGGGGAAAATGTTCACCCCGATGGCCATGACCGTGATCTTTGCCCTGATTGCCTCACTGGTGTTGGCCTTCACTCTGACTCCGGTCTTGGCAAGCCTCTGGTTGCGCAGGGGCGTCAACGAAGAAGAGACCTGGATCATTCGGCAGGTGAAGCGCTTCTATCACCCCGTCCTAAACCGGACGATGAAACATCCCGCCATCACCGGGAGCATTGCAGCAACCTTATTCGCGGCGAGCTTGGTGGTGGCCTCCTTTCTGGGCGCGGAGTTTATTCCCAAACTGGATGAAGGGGCCATTGCGATCCAAGCCTGGCGATTGCCCAGCGTCTCGTTGGAAGAATCCGTTCGAAACACCACGCGAATCGAGCAGGTTCTCAAGACGTTTCCCGAAGTTATTTCTGTGATCTCTCGAACCGGCCGGCCGGAAATCGCCACGGATCCCATGGGGGTAGAGGTAAGTGATATTTATGTCCTGCTGAAACCACATGATGAATGGACCACGGCTCGCACCAAAGAAGGCCTTATTCAGGCCTATGACGCCGCGCTGAAACGAGCCGTTCCTGGTACAAAATTCAGTTATTCCCAGCCGATTGAGCTGCGCGTGCAGGAGCTCATCGCCGGGGTCCGATCGGATATTGCGATTTCCATCTTCGGGGAAGACATGGACCAACTCAAGGCCATAGGCGACAAAGTCGTTCAGGTCGTCTCCCGAGTGCCAGGAGCCGCCGACACCAAAGCCGAGCAAGTGGCTGGGCTTCCCTACTTGCGGGTCATCATTGATCGAGAGGCCATCGCCCGGTATGGCATCAATGCCTCCCAGATCCTGGACACGGTCCAAGCTATGGGCGGTCGCATCGTAGGCCAAGTGGTCCGAGGGAACCGCCGTTTCTTCATTCAAGTCCGGTTCAGCCCAAAGGATCGCCACAATGTAGAGCAGATCCGGAATATCCGCGTGGCCGACCCGCGAGGCCGTCTGATCCCGCTTTCCCAACTCGCGGACATCCGCATTGAAACCGGCCTCGCGCAGATCAGCCGAGAGAATATTCATCGCCGATTGGCTGTCGAAACCAACGTGCGGGGACGCGACTTGGCCAGCTTTGTCGCAGAAGCGCAACGTGCGGTCGAAGAACAGGTTCCATTACCGGAAGGCTATTGGATTGAGTGGGGCGGACAATTCGAGCAATTGCAGCAGGCCTCCCTGCGGCTGGCCATCGTCGTGCCACTTGCCCTGTTTTTGATCTTTGTCTTGCTCTATACGACCTTCAACTCCGTGAGGCCGGCATTGCTCATCTATCTGAACATCCCTCTGGCGGCCACCGGCGGTATTATGGCGTTGGCCCTCCGGGGCATGCCATTTTCGATTTCGGCAGGAGTCGGTTTTATCGCCTTGTTTGGCGTGGCCGTGCTCAATGGTGTCGTCTTGATGTCGTATATCCTACGCCTCCGCGAGCAGGGGCTCACCGCCGCAGAGGCTGCAGTGCAGGGCGCCTTGATCCGAGTCCGACCGGTCTTGATGACGGCCTTAGTGGCAAGTTTGGGGTTTGTTCCGATGGCGCTGTCCACCTCGGCCGGCGCCGAAGTCCAGCGTCCCCTGGCCACCGTGGTCATCAGCGGTTTGATCACCTCCACCGCCTTGACTCTTTTGGTTCTCCCCACACTCTATGTCTGGGAAGAACGGCTGCGGGCAGCTTGGCAGGAAAAAAAGATTGGGGCGTTACAAACCTGAACTCAGACCGTTTCCCACACTCCATGGTTACAGAC
>RFGT01000162.1 GCA_003696975.1 Nitrospirota bacterium
GGTCTGGGCGAAATGATCACGCGCCAGGTCACCGCCAAGCACATCGTCATGGCACTCAAACAGGGGATGAGCCCTCGACAAGCCGCGCAACGTGCGCTGCATGAGCTCCTCCAGCGCCTTGATGGAACGGCAGGCGCACTGGTGATGGCCCCTGACGGACGCTTTGCCATCCGTCATACAACGCCTTGGATGCCCGCAGGGCACTGGGCTGGACGCGGGAAACCCATCGTGGTCCCGCGATCCTCCTAACATTACTTTCACCTCCCCGGCGGCATCCTGATGAAAGGGCCTCTGCTGCTTTTTGAGATTCCAGCCTTAGAAGGCCAGATGGCTCCATCCCCTAGTCAAGTAATTCCAGCTCGCTGAGGACCTCTTCCAGGTGGTTGTCCACTTTCACCTTTGGGAAAATCTCCTGGATTTTTCCCTCGCGATCGATAATGAAAGTGGTGCGTTCCACACCCATAAACTTCCTGCCGTAGAGCGAGCGTTCTTTCCAGACCCCGTAGGCTTGCACCACGCGTTTGTCCTCATCACTTAACAGAGGAAAATTCAGGCCATATTTCTGGGCGAATTTTTTGTGGGACTCAACGGAATCCACACTTACCCCCAATACGACAGCCCCACTGTTTTGGATTTCTTCCAATCCGTCTCGAAAAGCGCAGGCTTCTTTAGTGCACCCTGGCGTGTCATCTTTGGGATAGAAGTAGAGCACGACTTTTTGCCCTTTATAGTCCGATAACCTGACTGTTTTCCCATCCTGATTGGGAAGAGAAAACGTTGGAGCCTTTTGCCCAACCTTCAGTTGGACCCGAGACGAGGATGAGGGTGAGGACTGGGATGTGCCCGCTGGTTTGGAGGAAGATAAGGTGGCATGTTTCGCGCGTGCTTTTGCTGTCTGTTTGACTGTCGTATGTTTTGCCGTTTTCCCCTTGGACGTCGTCGTCCTCATACGGAGTCCTCCTTTCGTCTGTGAGCGAAATCACACGCTCTTGTCCGGATTGCCGCATCCACTTTATGCTGTCGAGATAACAACATGAAACAGATCATAGCCACACTCAGGATCCTTGCGCATATGTCCAGGCCATCGATTAACTCCTGACAGACGGGACGTCTGTCAATTTATCTTCTCATCTCATCCCGTATACTGTGCCGCAGATGAAAATTCTGGTCAATGAGAATGTCTTGTTCGGCAAGGACGCTTTCTCTACCTTGGGGGAGGTGACAGTCTTTTCCGGACGAACCCTCCATCGCCGTCAGTTGGATGGCGTTTCGGCCCTGATCGTACGGTCCACTACCCCGGTCGACGCTCATCTTTTGGCGGGAACCCAGGTCCGCTTCGTCGGTACGACCACGGCGGGAGTCGAACATATTGATCAAGCCTATTTAGCCGCGCAAGGAATCGGCTTTGCTTCGGCAACCGGAGCGAATGCCAATTCGGTGGCTGAATATGTTCTCGCCGCGCTTCTGTGGTACGCCCACTCCCAAGGGATCCAACTGCGAGGCACATCTCTTGGCATCATTGGGGTAGGCAACATCGGATCTTTGGTGGCGCGCAAGGTTACGGCCTTGGGAATGGAAGTCATTCTTCACGATCCTCCACTCGCCCGTCTCACAGGCAAGTCGTGTTACCGTCCCTTAGCTGAAGTCCTGCAAGCCGACATCCTGACCCTGCACGTGCCTCTGACTCATGACGGTCTTGATCCCACGTACCATTTGCTTGATTCTCATCAACTGAGCCGCCTCTCGCCATCAACCCTCCTCATTAACACAGCCAGAGGCGAAGTCGTCGAAACCAGAGCTCTGCTTCAGGTGCTCGCAAGCGGGCATCTTCGCCCACCAATTATCGATGTGTGGGAGCAAGAACCTCACATTGAGTGGAAGCTGGTTGACCATACAGCCATTGCCACTCCCCATATTGCCGGCCATTCTTATGATGGCAAAATTCGGGGGACTCAAATGGTCTACGAAGCTGCATGCCGATTTTTCGGGATGACCCCTACGTGGACAATGACCATGGCTTGTGAGGCTCTACCTCCTCTGACATTCGACGCTTATGGACAGGATGGCCAGGAAGTGGCTCGAAGGCTGACTGAGCACTTCTATGATTTGCGCAAGGATGATTGCCGAATGCGCGCTTTACTGGACCTTCCTCACGAAGACAGGGCACATGCTTTTGACCGACTCCGCCTTACGTATCCTGTCAGACGGGAATTCTCCAGCAGGGCAATCCGTCTACTTCATGGGAATCCTCATCTCGTGCATATGCTCACTGAGATAGGGTTTAGGGTCTTGCCAGGGTGAGGACCCCCGGTTACAAGCGCTTACCATAAAGCTCTTGACAAATCACACAGAAAACCATTAATTTCACATTCCTATCGGAATTCTAGGAATTATTATATGACGAAGGTTCCGCTAAAAATTACCTACGCCATCTTGGCGGCATTAGAACTAGCGCTCCGATATGGCTCACACCCGGTTCAAGCCAAAGTCATTGCTCAGCGGCAGATGATCCCTGTGCGATTTATTGAGCAAATTCTCCACGCCTTGAAACAGGGCGGCATTGTGGACAGCGTGCGTGGAGCCCAAGGTGGGTATTCGCTCCGGAAAGATCCTGCGCTTATCTCACTTGCGGAAATTGTGGAGGCTGTGGAAGGCCCTAGAGAGTACCAATCCCCACCGCTTGGCGGTGGCACTGTGCACCACAACGGACATGCCCAGACGTTTCACCATGCCATGTTGCTCGCGACCATTTGGGAGCGCGTGCGGCAAGCCGAACGAGACATTCTCCAGTCCATTACGCTTGACACACTCAAGGACCAGTACCGTCAACTTGTCCATGAACGAGGCTTGATGTACCACATCTGATGAAGACGATCGCCTATGGCCAAGGCAGTCACGCAGGTTGTCCTGAGGTACGAGAAAGATTGATCTCAAACGTGTGGAGGCTATTATGCACGCTGGTCGAGCACTGACTATTCCCGAGATTCATACCACTCCTATTCCGCCAGAAATTCTGGAAGAAATCGAAACGTTCGAGGAGGAAGCCCAGCGATTCCAAGCGGGCGAGACGCCGGCTGAGATTTTCAAACCCTTCCGTCTGCAATATGGCATCTATGGACAGCGCCAACCCGATGTACAGATGGTACGGATCAAAATCCCCTTCGGTGGACTGACCGCCAATCAACTGCGTCGCATTGCCGAACTCGCCGAGACCTATGCCACGGGAGTGGGCCATGTCACCACTCGGCAAGATATCCAACTGCACTTCGTCTCCTTGCGACACGTGGGCACGATCATGCGCAAGCTCGCCGAAGTCGGTTTAACCACACGAGAAGCATGTGCCAATACCGTTCGCAATGTCACTGCCTGCCATCTCGCCGGGGTATGCCCTGGCGAAGTGTTCGATGTCACCCCCTATGCCAAGACCGTGGCGTACCACTTACTCCGCAATCCGCTCAACCAGAGTCTGCCTCGCAAGTTCAAGATTGCGTTTTCCGGCTGTCACCACGATTGCGCACTGACCCCCATTCACGATATCGGCCTGCTTGCCACCAAGCGGGACGACGGGACGATGGGATTCCGAATGGTCGTCGGCGGTGGATTAGGGTCAACTCCCCGCATAGCCCACCTGCTGCGGGAATTCGTGCCCATGGAGGAATTGATTCCCTCTATCGAGGCCGTCATTAAGGTCTTCGACAATCTCGGCAACCGCAAAAATCGTAACAAGGCGCGCATGAAATTCGTTATCGACAAGTTGGGATTTCCGGAATTCACCCGGCGCTGGGAGGAGGCCTATCACGCCCTTCAAGCGGCTTCGGGACAGCGTCCGACTCCAACCTTTTTGTCGCACCCTGACCCAGCTCCACTAATCATGCCTGTCAAGCCATCCCGCAGCGGTCATGGGACTCATGAGCAGAGCCAGGCCTCCGCTCAGACCAATGGTCGAGGGGCTGAGTTTGAGCGATGGCGAACAACGAACACCGTGGCTCAGCGGCAGCCAGGGTTCCTGGCAGCGGTGATCAAGCTTCCCACGGGCGACATCACGGCTGATCAAATGTTGGCCGTGGCTGATATGGCGGAAACGTATTCCAACGGCAACATTCGGACCACGATCCATCAAAATCTTGTACTGCGGTGGGTCCCGGAAGCCAGAATCGAGGAGTTGTATAGCGAACTGGCCACTCATGGACTAGGGCAGCCGGGAGCGGAACATGCAGAGGACATCGTGGCCTGTCCTGGGACCGACACCTGCGGCCTTGGGATCACCTCTTCCAAAGGATTGGCTCGGGCTCTCGCTGAAATTTTCCCTCCCGGGCAGACGGCCGACGATCTGAATGGCGTCAGCGTCCATATCAGCGGATGCCACAATTCGTGCGCCCAACACCATATTGCCACTATCGGTCTTCATGGCGTGGGCAAACGCCAGGGAGACCATGTAGCACCGGTTTATGAACTCCACCTTGGCGGCCAAATCAACGGTTCGACAAAAATTGGCCAGATGATTCTCAAACTCCCGGCAAAGGCCGTCCCTCGTGCCATTGCCCACTTGCTTGACCTGTATCGCCGCTCGCGCCATCCAGGAGAAACTCTCCCGGCGTTTATCGACCGACTGGGTAAGGCGAAGCTCAAAGAGGAGCTTATTCCCTACAGCATCCTTCCCGCTTATGAACAGGATGCTTCGTATTACTTCGACTGGGAGGCAGATGAAGAATTCACGGTCGAGGATTTGGGCCCAGGGGAATGTGCTGGAGGAGCCTTGGAAATGATCGACAATCGAATCCTCGAGGCCGAGCAGGAGTTGTACCAGGCCAAGGTGCTGGCTGAAAAACATCAATACGCCTTCGCCGTGAACAAGGCCTATCGGGCTGTCGTAGCCGCGGCCAAAGCCTTGTTGGTCACCGAAGGAGTGGATCCCAATACCGATGCGGAAACGTTGGCTGAACTTGATCGGTTCATGGCCGCTCACGCGGACCTTCTTCCGGAGACGTATCGAACGCTGCGCGCCCAAGTTAGTGATCTCGGCCCCAAGGAGGCAACCCAGGAATTCGTCCACGCCAAGCTGGCATTTGCCCGGGGGTTCGTTGAAGCCTGCCGCCTCGCCACTGAGCAGCTTACCAAGGACTTAAAACTTGGCGAGGCAGCCTCTTGTGTTGCGGCGTCCGCTTCCTCGACAGAACCACCTTCCGTTCAAGCCGCGCACCAACCCCCCGCCGAAGTTCTCGACCTCCGTGGAGTCATGTGTCCCCTGAATTACGTCAAAACCAAGCTCAAACTTGAGACTATGAATCATGGCGACCGGCTGGAAGTGTGGCTTGACGCGGGCGATCCCATCAAAAATGTCCCGGTGAGTTTGCGAAATGATGGTCATACCGTCTTGACCCAAGAGCCATTGGATGCCCAGGCGCTTCATTTTAAAGTGCTCGTAGAAAAAGTTGAGGGATAGTCGCATGGCAGAAATAGTCAACTCATCTCCTCCATCGAAAGCGCTCGCATCCAAAGTGAGCGAGGACCTGCGCATAGTGAGTCAGCGTTTTGAAGCTGAGCCGCCACAAGCCGTGCTGCGCTATGCACTCGAGCAGTATTTTCCCGATATTATTTTGGCCTGCAGCTTCGGCGCGGAAGACATGGTCTTGGCGGATATGCTCTTCACACTCAATCCCCGGGCACGCCTGTTTTATCTCGATACGGGGTTCCTTTTCCCTGAAACGCTGGACGTGCGCGACCGGATGATGGCGAAGTATCAGCTTGCTCCCGACCAGGTGCTGCAGGTGACCCCACGCCTGACCCCAGAGGAGCAGGCAAACCAATATGGTCCACTTCTGTGGGTTCACCACCCGGATCAATGTTGTACACTCAGAAAAGTCGAGCCCCTCATGCACTTTCTCAAAGGATATGCCGCATGGATCACGGGCATTCGCCGGGACCAATCTCCCACCCGTGCAAATGCCGGTCTCGTCGAGTGGGATGCCAAGTTTGGATTGGTCAAATTTAACCCCCTTGCATGTTGGACGAGCGAAGCGGTGTGGCGTTACATCCGTGAACACGATGTACCGTACAATCCCCTGCACGATCAGGGGTATCCCAGCATTGGATGCACCCATTGCACCAGTCCCGTGCAACCGGGGGAGGATCCCCGGGCGGGCCGGTGGCGCAACCTGGGGAAAACCGAATGCGGCCTTCACAAGTGACCCATTTAATAATCCAATGACGCGACATGCTTCTTGGTGTGTGTTGTTCAGCACGGCATTATTCAACAGCATACAGGAAGGAGTTGCGACGTGAAAAAATTGGCTATTATCGTGACACGAGGAGGATACAATACGGTCCTACAC
>RFGT01000163.1 GCA_003696975.1 Nitrospirota bacterium
CCGTCAATGCTTTGAACCCTGGAGAAGTGCTCTTGCTAGAAAGTCTTAGGTTTGATGCCAGAGAAAAGGCCAATGGCTCTGAATTTTGTCAACTGTTGCGTTCATTGGGAGACATATATGTGAACGATATGTTCGGCAATTTATGACTCCTATCACCCATCTTGATGAGATCCTCCACGCGGTTCGCGACCTTCCTCCTATTTCAGTGGCTGTCGTGGATGCGGAAGAGCGTCATGTCCTGGAGGGCGTGCTCGATGCCACGAAGGCTGGGTTGATCACGCCAATATTGATCGGACAGGAAAAAATTATTCGTGATCTATGGGAGGGATTTTCTGCACCCCAGCCCGTCACGATCACGACCCCGTCGTCAGGAGAAAGTCCAGCCGAGTGTGGCGTCCGCTTAGTAGTGGAGAATCAAGCGCAAGCGATTATGAAGGGTTGGATCCATACGGATGAACTCATGCATCCGGTGTTGAAGCACCTGCGGACCGGGTCTCGCATGAGCCACGTGTTCGTGGTGGAACTGGCCACGTATCACAAATTGTTATTGGTCACCGATGCAGCGATTAACATCATGCCGGATCTTCTGACAAAGGCGGCCATTGTGCATAACGCTGTCCGGTTAGCCCAAATACTAGGACGTACAATTCCCAAAGTCGCGGCATTATCCTCGGTTGAGTTGGTCAAACCGGCTATTCCTTCCACGATTGATGCCGCGTGCCTGAGTAAAATGGCTCAGCGAGGGCAAATTCCTCATGCCATTATCGATGGACCCCTGGCGTTCGACAATGCTATTTCCCAAGAGGCTGCTCGGACCAAAAATATCGAAAGTCCTGTATCGGGAGATGTCGATATTCTCCTCGTTCCTGATTTGGATGCCGGGAACATTCTGGCGAAAGATTTAGAGTATCTTGCGCATGCAACCTTGGCCGGGATTGTCTTGGGCGCCAAGGTTCCAATTATTCTCCCTTCCCGGTCGGATCCCCCGCGTTCTCGGCTTGTCTCGGCGGCCCTTGCTAAACTGGTATTTCAGAAGTCATGGCCTACATGACCTCAGCACCATTCCCAAGGGATTGGCATTTAGCCAACATCGATCAAATTTCAATAACAACGGGTTGTTCGTCTCATCAAGCTGTTACCCGTCTTGTGCTTCTTTTACATTCGCCTGTTGGGGACCCCACAAGACTTGCGCCATAATCGCACGGAGCACGTCTGCGTGGCGGTGCAGGAGTGCATTGAACGACTGGTCGAAGGTGAGACGCCTGTCTGGAGTGGAGACGATAAGGCCGCCTGAAATGTCTACTGGCTCAGGGTGACGGTGGAGCGAGACGCCGAGTTCGTCGCCCATTTGTTTCAACCATTCTTCCGTGACAAGAGGGCAATCCACCTTCCGAACTTGGAGGTAAAGTTCGGGGCGCCCTAGTCCTGTCACCGCCTCACGCAAGAGTTGCTCTAGAACGGTGACGTAGTCCGGCTTGTGCGGCAGCGCATGAAGTTGCTGGACCAAGCGATCCGTCGCCTGTTGGATGACGGCTTCGCGCGCTCGGATTATTACGCGAGCTGCCTCCACTTCAGCAGCCGCGATACGACGTTGAGCTTCGAGTTTAGCCTCGGCCTCCGCTTGGCTAATAGCCGCTGACACGATTTGTTGCGCTTCTTCTTCTGTGGCCTGCATCAAGACCTCGGCCTCTTGTTGGGCCGCGGCGAGCATATGCTGGGCCTCCTCTCGCGCTTGCGCCAGCAGCGCTTCTCCCATGGCGGCGATGTTTCCAGAAACAGGCATGTGTTTTAGACTTTCAGGCCAAAGCGAGTCATCAACGAGGACAGTATGTCAGCTCCTCGTGGGGGTTCGTGTGCCAAGTCGGGAATTTCCAAAATCAACGGAAAGGCACGTGAGGCCTGGACCTGTTCGAGCTCGGCTCGCCACGGCTCGGCGATGGTGGTGGCAATCAACAAAATGGCGAGATCAGGCTGTGCGATGGATTCTGCAATCACCGGCCATGCGTCCTGCGCAGTCTCCACAGGTATACACTCTACACCGGCTGACGCAAAGCCGAGATGCAGCGATTCTGGGGCGATCAATCGAATAAACATCGAACGCCTGTCATACACGGCCCAGGATCATAATGGCAATCACCAATCCGTAAATGGCGATGCCTTCGGCCAGGCCGACAAAAATCAAGGTACGGCCCATCAGTTCCGGCCGTTCGCCGATCGTGCCCACAGCTGCGGCACCGACCAACCCAACGGCAATGCCTGCTCCGAGGGCTCCTAGCCCCACGGCAATGGCCGCCGCGAGATATCCCCAACCGACGACGCCTTCGGGAATCGAGGAGGCAAGTTGTCCAATGGCGGCCTCAGGAGTGACCATGACAAGCGTCCCTGCGACGAGTGACCCGATAACGATCACGCCGTTCACGATGAGAAATTGCCGAATCAAGCGTTTCAGTCTCATGCGTTACTCCTCTCGTTGACGGGCTTGCACCAAACTGGCCATGGGACGAAACGGTCGGCCTTCGCCCGAGTAAAATTTGGTGAAAAATTCATAATATTCCAACCGCAGGACTTGAATGGTCACGATGACGCCCTCCACGACGATGACCAGGATATTTCCGAGTGCTACGGTCAGCCAGTACCAGAGTGTGCCGCCGGCCAGGTGGGCCAGCATGTCGGCGATGGTAAAAATTACGACGAACAGCGCCACATGCATTAGTGCGAAGGCCGCGACCCGCAAAAAGGAGACGGTATTCGCCGCGTATCGTGCAACCGTATCGACGGCTTCGATTACGGACTCGAACAGAGAAGTCAGCACCGGCGGGTGAATGAGTGGGCGCTGTCCGTGTATCCATCGGAGTAATGGCTGGTGGAACAACATGAGCATAAATAGTACAGTCACGGTTCCCGTAATCCAGGGGTCAAGAGCGGTGATTGAGTATTCACCGAGAAGATAACGAATCGCAAGTCCTGCGAGTATCCAATAAAACAAAGCCGCCGCCAACCCATTCTTGCCAAACACGGCTTCGGCATAGGCGCGTCGCCGGAGGGCGTTCGCAATATTGAGCACGAATCCGAGCGTGATCATGCTCATGCCGAACAACAAGCTCATGTTTAAGAAGAACGGCACGTGTTCCATGGGACGGAACCAGAGGGCAGGAAGCGCTTCGAGTCCAAATATATTCCCATAGAGCACGCCGAAAAGCATCGAGGAAGCTCCGCATTCCATGAAGAGAATGGCTATGTCTTCGCGCCCCGGCATACGGCGAAAGAGTCCGTAGCCAATCGCCGCCAGGACGGCACCTTGTCCCAGGTCGCCGAACATCATGCCGAACATCAAGAGGAAGCTTAGGGCAAAGATCGGCGTGGGATCGATTTCACCGTATGTGGGTTCTCCATATGCCTTGATGAGTCGCTGAAACGGCTGAATAAGTATGGGATTTTGATGCAGGATCGGAACAGTGGTTTTCGGTTGGGGCTCGGGAGAATCAAAAGTGACCGGCTCCCAGCGAATCCAATAGCGGCCTTGCGTCGCTTGGGCGATTTGCGTTTCCACTACGGTCGTGCCGGTCTCGGGAACCCATCCTTGAAACACCGTGGCCGGTCCCGCCACGCCACCGAATTTTTCACACTCGAGGATGAGGCGGTTCGTCTGCACTTGATGAAGCGCACGAACGAGCCGGTACAGCCAATGTTGCTGAGTGTCGGCATACGCACGCATAAGCTGAGCCTCTTGTGCTCGAAGCGAATGGAGTGTCGAGGGCAGGTCGTTCAGAGACGAGGCTTCGTCGAGTACGTCCACATTCTGCGGCTGGAACCCGGCGCCAAGCAACGTGCTATCGATGATCTCCCGCTGCGCAGGAAAGGTGACAGCCAGCAATAACGTTTCCTGGCCAAGAGCTGCAAGCGGTTCGACCATGGCAGGAATGGCCTGTAAGGCTGTTTGGAGTTGCGTAAGTACCTGTTGGGAGATCCAGCCAAGGCGAATCAAGAGTCGTTGAGCACCTCTGATCAGTTCGAGAGAGAGCCCTCTTTCCGCTAAACTTTGATAGAGAACTTGGGCACGTTCTAGAGCGCGGATCCGGTGATGAAGTTGGTCACGTTCTCGGTCATGTTGGGCGAGCTGGGCTCGAACGTCTTCAACGGTTTGCTTTAGCGATGCCAGGTCTTGGAAGGGATCGGCCTGTGCGATAATTTCGGGGTCGACGGTGACGCCGAAGCGGGTCAGGATCGTTTGGAGATGGTGTTCAAGCTCGGCATATGCGGCAAGCGCATCTGAGGCCTGTTCACGGGTGAGATGCAGGTCACCGTCTTCCCATGTGATCTCTTCACAGGGCTCGAACAGCTCGGAGCGCATCAGAGCATGCGTGCACCGATGCCAATCCTGTTTAAGGACTAAGATGGTGGCGCGTTGCATTTGAATCGTTGCCATACGTGGTACGTCTCCTCCGAGGTCTGGGATCTCCCTTAATACTGATGAATCAGCAAGGGTCTCAGCGCGTCGGATGCAAGAGACTGCGCTCGCCCTTGGCAGATTACAGCAATGTCACGAATGGCTAATTCTTTCAGGAGCAAAAGCCCCACAAGCACGGAAACCCCAAATGGCGGCCCCAGGAGCGAGGCGGAGGCTGCCTGATGCACTTTGTGCCAGAGAAGGTGTTCCCAAGCCAGAAGGGTTTGTTCACTGGTTGCACGTGATTGTCCGCTCTGGCGACTCGCGGCCTCACCGGCAACATCCGTCCAGAGTGATTGCAAGTCTTCGTGGGTAGCAACTGCGGTTGCGCGATGCACGATGTCTACGACTTTTCCAAGCGAGGAAGTCGCGGCTAATCCAAGGACCGTTTCAGCCGGCAGCCCATACGACAGCCGATATCGGATGACCCACAAAAGGACCATCATGGTCATAAACTGGCTGGTAAGCCGGCGGAGCGAAACAGCTCCCAGCCCCCGATACCGATGAACTGTTCGATTGAGCGAGCTATACACAGCGCGATCAAGCGCGGCCTCGATAATAAATCCGCCATGTTCTTCCGGAAGCCGATGTGCGGTTGCGCGCAATGGAGTTTCGAATGTGGTATGCTGGGCAACAGCCTCCAGGTCTGCCATATGTGTGAGATCGCGGAATGCAGCCTTGGGAATCGTTGCCAGTGGGCCTAAATCAATAAGCGCTTCCAGGCGAATGGATTCCCCTGAGGCCAGCGATCGTACCGCATATTTCACGTTTTCGAGTTCCAGACGATCAATCCAGGCGCGTATAACGGGCTGTGCTGCTCGCGGAATTCGCAACATGACAGACCGATAATCAGGAACCAGCCAATGCGTGAGTAGCCACTGTTTGGTGGGTAAGCGGCCATCCGGCGCAAGAGGGATTCCGGCGTCTTGGAGCTGCTTGAGAAAGGCCGCCGCGGTCGGCGACTCACACAATGTGCGATACCACGATAATGGAAAGAGCCCGGCCAAGCGAGTCTTAAGCAGAGCGACGGTCTCACTGTATTGTGCGGCGGCAAACATGTTCGGCCTCTTCCCCAAAAAGCAACCAGCGCAATGCGGCATCGGCGGCTCCCTCGAGGTGCGGAGCTGCAGCCTCTTGGATGCCAGCCGCTGTACGTTGGGCCTCTTCTCTTTTTGCCTGACAGAGAGGTTGGGCCTCATCCAAGACCTTTTTGCGACATTGCTCAGCGGAACGCTTGGCTTCTTGTTGGGCCTGTGCGAGGCGCTCCTGACGCCGTTGGGTTGCTTGGTCCAGAATGATCTGGGCCCGTGCTTTGGTCTCGTCGATTAATCGGCGGGCTTCCTGCTCCCATCGAAGTAATTGAGAAATTGGATCGTCAGCCTGTGGCATGCTGTCATCCCGTGGTTATGACCAATGACTGAGCCAGTTATCGAACTACCAGCACATGACAGTGCGCAGCTTCCAAAATACGCTCGGTGACGCTCCCGATCAGGATGCGCCGCGGTCCTCGCGTGCCAATGCGCCCGATCACGATTAAATCAACTCCATGGTGGTCTGCGTAATCCACAATGACCTCATAGGGGATGCCTTCCGCCAAATGAGTGACGAGTTCCATCTCCAGTTGGCGGGCAAGACATTCCGCATCGCATAAAATGCCTAAGGCTTTGTCCTTCAACTCGTTCTGCATCTGCTCGGCATTTTTCTGCAACAGATGAGCAATTTGCCGCACTTGGGCGGTGTCGATCACATGGATGACTTCCACTTGCGCCTTGATAAGGGCTGCCAGATTCAAGGCGGTTTGTAACGCCTTCATGGCATGGAGCGAGCCGTCTAGTGGGACAAGGATATGTTCAAACAGATTCACGGATTTCTCCAAACACAAGGGTACGGGACGTGGTTGGTTTATTCACCGCGTCCAGCTTTGAGACGTTTTAAAACAAAATGTTCCTCTCGCTCGCGCTCTTCCATGGTGTCTTGGATGAATTTCACGGTGTCTTGATATTGGGGAATGATGACATGCTCGAGCGCGTTGGTCCGCAATTGCGTGCGGCTCAATTCTCGCGCCAACCGTCGGACGGTGGTTTCGATTTCCGCTTGTTCGGCGAGCAAGCACACGAGACGATGAAACTGTTGGACCAGTTCGTCCAGCAGGGCGGGCGTTTCCCCGAGACCCCAAATCGGATGGAGGGGCGACAGCGTCAATTGTAAAAGCGGAATCGGCACCCCCATTACGCTTCGCTCTTGTACGGTCACATCCGCACGGAGTCGGCGACACCCTTGGATCAGACGATGGGCTCCATCCGGACCCACCAACGCGAGGGTCCGGCGCAGGGTGGTATAGGCTTCTGAAATGGCTGAAGCCACGTCGGCTTGGACCCGCCGCACATCGTTCACAAGATGCAGCAATTCGGTGAGCAGGACTTCCCGTTTCTGTGACAAGAGATCATAGCCTTCTTGGGCCATAGCCAATGTTTCTTTGGCCGCTATGAGATTGGCCCGTGTGGCCGCCATTTCCACTTTCATGGCAGATGCTCCTTGATTTCCTCTTCGGTGACTCGTGTAAGCTCTTCCTTGGGAAGTTCCGTCAGCATGCGCCAGCCGAGGTCAAGGGTCTCGGTGATGGATCGGTCTTCATTGACGCCTTGTGCGACAAATTCCCGTTCAAACCGCTCGCCAAACGCGAGATAGCGTTTGTCAACAGCGGAAAGTTCCTCCTCACCGACAATGGCGGCTAGACGTTCGACCTGTCCCGCACGGGCATACGCCGCATAGAGTTGGTTGGCGAGGTGGGCATGGTCAGATCGAGTGCTTTCAGCTCCGATGCCGTCCTTCATGAGTCGCGAGAGAGAGGGCAAAACATTAACGGGCGGTCGAATGCCCTTGCGAAAGAGATTACGATCCAACACGATCTGGCCTTCGGTGATATAGCCCGTGAGGTCGGGAATTGGATGGGTAATGTCGTCATTGGGCATCGTCAGAATCGGCACCAAGGTGATAGAGCCGGGAAGTCCTTCGATACGTCCCGCTCGCTCATAGATCGAGGCCAAATCACTGTAGAGGTAGCCGGGGTAGCCCTTACGGCTGGGAATTTCCCCTTTGCCGGTGGCAATCTCCCGCACCGCTTCGCCGTAGGCGGTAAAATCCGTGAGCACCACAAGCACATGCATGCCGAGATCGAAGGCCAAATACTCGGCTGCCGTCATGGCCACGCGCGGTGTGATGATTCTAGCGATGGACGGCTCATCGGCAAGATTGAGAAACATCACCACTTTTTGAAGTCCGCTGATGGCAAAGGTCTCCCGAAACAATTCCGCCTCGTCGTGCTTGATGCCCATAGCACCAAAGACGATGGCAAAGCGTTGGGGCTCACCGGGGAGTTTGGCAAATCGAATGAGCTGGGCCGCTAGTTCATTGTGGGGAAGACCCGCTGCGGAAAAAATGGGGAGCTTTTGCCCGCGGATGAGGCTGTTCATGCCGTCAATAGCGGAGATGCCCGTTTGAATGAACTCCCGAGGATAATCTCGCGCCAAGGGGTTGATAGCGCGCCCGTTGATATCGCGCCAAGCCACCGCGGGTGGAGCCGGAAGCCCATCGTTAGGGCGCCCCAATCCATCGAAGACGCGGCCAACCATATCGGAAGAGACCCCGAGCTCGAAGGTCGTGCCCAAAAACTGTACGGTGGTGTCTTCGAGTCCCAACCCGGCGGTGCCTTCGAAGACTTCGATCACTGCAGCTTCAGGTCTCACTTCCAGAACTCGCCCGTACCGTAGCTCCCCATGCGTGTCGCGCACTTGCACCATTTCGCCGTAAGCGATCCCACTCACGCCTTCGATTACCAGAAGAGGACCGCGTAATTCCTGAAGACCACGGCAGGCTGTTCCGGACAAGCGTCGCATCCTTAGACTCACACCTGCATTGAGCGGGCCAAGGCATCCATCTCCGCCGTAATGGTGGGAATCAATTGCAGAATGGTGTCCACTTCTTCGTTAGGAATCAACTTCATGCGCATGATCCGTTCGTTTACCGGTAATTCCGCCAGGCGGTAAAACGGGATATGGCGTTTGATGAGTTCGCTGGCTTGATGATACCAATGATGAAGGACGCGCATCATCGCCAGTTGCTTCCGGGTGGTCGTATAGCGATCGACTGCCTCAAAGGCGCTTTGTTGGAGAAATGCTTCTCGCCAGAGACGTGCACCGTGGAGGGCTAATTTTTGTTCGTCAGGCAGCGCTTCCTCCCCCACGAGTTTGACCAGTTGCTGTAAGCGTCGATCCCGACGTAATAGATCCACGACTTGCTCGCGAAACCGGGCCCAATCAGGCTCCTGGTCGATCCACCATGTGATTAAGTCTTGAGCATATTCCGAATAACTGTCCACCGGCTGAATGGCCGGAAAGTGCCGAGCGCTGGCCAATTCGCGGTCCAGTGCCCAGAAACAGCGCACGAATCGACGTGTTTGTTGCGTGACAGGTTCGGACAAATCCCCACCCGGTGGCGATACGGCGCCAATGATGGACAGGGAGCCCTGCTCGCCGCTCAGCGTTTGCACGAGTCCCGCGCGTTCGTAAAATTCCGCCAGGCGCGTGCCCAGGTAAGCTGGAAAGCCTTCCTCCGCAGGCATCTCCTCCAAGCGACCGGCAATCTCGCGGAGAGCCTCCGCCCACCGTGAGGTCGAGTCAGCCATGACGGCTACATCTAATCCCATGTCACGATAATATTCCGCAAGAGTGAGACCTGTATAGATGCTTGCTTCACGTGCGGCCACCGGCATGTTGGATGTGTTGGCGACCAAAATGGTCCGTTCCATCAACGGGTGACCGCTCTTGGGATCTTCCAGATGGGGAAATTCCCGCAACACGTTGGTCATTTCATTGCCCCGCTCTCCACAGCCGATGTAGACGATGAGGTCGGCGTCGGACCATTTGGCCAGTTGGTGCTGCATCACGGTTTTGCCGGTGCCGAATCCTCCAGGGATCATGGCTGTGCCGCCTTTGGCCAAAGGAAACAGCGCGTCGATGATCCTTTGACCGGTGAGCAACGGCCTTGATGGGCGAAGTCGACGGCGAACGGGACGGGCCATACGGACCGGCCAGCGGCTACTCATCGTTACCGTGATCTCCCCTGAGCGGGTGTGCAGACGAGCAATAGGTTCGTCGACTGTGTACTCGCCTTCAGGAGCCAGCCAAGACAGTCTCCCCTCCAATCGGGGCGGCACCATAATGCGATGAGTGATCAGCAGAGTTTCCTGGACGGTTCCTAAGATCGTGCCGCCCTTAACCATTGTGGCCACTGGTGCAGTTGGAGAAAATCGCCACCGCCGGGTCCGGTCGAGCGCAGGAAAGTGCCCACCGCGATCAATCCAAGGGCCGCTCCGCTCGATGAATCGCGCCAGCGGCCGTTGAAGGCCGTCATAAATGGTGCTCACCAGACCAGGTCCCAGCTCCACGGAAAGTGGGGCTCCGGTTCCAAAGACCGGCATTCCAGCTTTCAGACCAGTGGTGTCTTCGTACACTTGGATGACAGCCTCGGCTCCGCGGAGTCGGATCACTTCGCCGATCAAGCGCTCCTTACCCACAAACACCATTTCCATCATGTGGGCTTGTTGTGTCGTGTCCGCTCGTACCACGGGGCCGTTGACCCATATGACGGTGCCCAATGGGTCTTTCTGGGTTGCCATACAGCTCCTTCGTTACGCGCAGCGTTCGGCTCTGTCAGTCATGGACAGGGTAGAGTCAGGTTTTATCGAATGCCCATAGAACCGTGTATGCAGCAAGTTGCATTCCTCGTCATCCAGGGATAAGGGAACATTATATGAACAGCCTCCTCCTGGGAAGGCCTATCACAAGCAAAAGCCACCTTCTTCGAGTAGCCTCACTTGTTTCCCCGGTGGACAAATGAGATTTCACGATCCAGTTCGCGAGGCCGGGGCTTTGGTCGTACTTGCGGATGGTGTTGGTTCCTTCACCCGGTATAAGCGGCGGAAAAAGCCCTCTGCATCGCCATATTCGGCAAAATCTCGATGGTGAGGCGGCGAATGAAAACCTGGGACCGATTGATGCTTGCTTGGGCAAAAGTAGGCTTCGGTTTCCCCGGCGATTCGCACAGCATACTGCAGGAGGCCGTTGGCATATCCGCAATACGCGCAAGCCAGCTTCAACGTTGGGGGCAGAAAGGACAGTCGATGCCGATCAATTCGGATATATGCTCGCCGTGGAACCAATGAAATCCCTAGGATGGGAAACACAATATGGTGATAGAGTTCGAGAAACAGATCGAACAGAAGTAGTGGGACGATCATGGCATACAGAAATGGCGCGGCAAGTAGGGTATTCAACCGGGGACGCCGGAAAGAAAATGAAACTGAAAAAGTTCGCCCAAAGTGTGATGGGGTATGCATAGCAGCCTCCCTTTGGTTTGTTGCCACAAGCTCTCTCATGAGCGGAAAGGACAAGCTGCCTTTTCCGACTCCAGTGATAACCATGGAATAGGACGGAGACAAGCTGATCTTCCGGGAAAGCAAGCTTTTTCGCCGTTAGGTTGGTCTATGGCCTCCCATAGCAGCCCTACCGCGGCATCATCTCGTCTATGGGCCGGTGTAACCTCAGATAATCCTTGTCTTGGGCTCTCTGCGAGGAAAAGCTCTGTACCTTTCATGGGGAAGCGTGTAGCTCATGTGACGGCAAGCATAGGGAGCAACTCCCACATCTTATGGAAGCCTCATGCGGGTTCCGCTTCCATCATTTCAAGGAGATAGCGGAGCACGTGATCAGCGGAAAGAATGCCAAGGCACTGGTTCTGGGCATTGAGAACGGGGAGATGGCGATAACGACCAAGGGTCATCTCCCGCAGGGCAAACGCGAGACTCTGGGAGGGTTTGACCGTAACAGGAGAACGGGTCATGACCTCGCGCACCGGAGTCCGCGAAAGATCCAAGGGTTGGAGCAGAACTCGATAGAGATAGTCCCGCTCAGTAAAAATTCCCTGGATCTGCTGGGTATCACCGATCACAACGGCGCCCACCCGATGGGTGCACATCGCTTGAAGAACGTCCTGAAGAGTCATGTCCGGAGGTACCACAAGCGGAGGGCGAAGTGAGAGGTGGTTAATGCTGTTCTCAAGCAACCGCTGTTCCGCCGGTGCGATTCCTTGAGGGAAAGAGAGAAGGGTCAAATCGTGATGGCACGCTGCGCAGCAGTCAGCGCCCGGCAGGTTAGCGCTTCCGCAGTCCGGGCATACCATGGTTGCTCCGCTCATGGTTCAACCCTCCAAGTTTCCGGGCCTTCGAGGAGCGCCTGAATATCCGGCGCCGGCGTGTGTGACATGGCCTGTTTGATTTGGGCAAGCAGGGCATCCTCATAGGTTGGTTTCGTGATGGCTCGAAAGACGCCCAATGGAATGGGAAAAGGGGGAGACGACATCCGACTCAAGAGAAACGCGAGAGTGGGCTGATCAGCCTGCTCATCATGGACAAGTAGGCGATCCTGATTGTCTGGGGTCACTGGCACGACCTTAGGGGTCAAGCCCTCAAGCACGATTCCTTTGTCCTGGTCTTTGCCGAAGATCAACGGCTGTCCATGCACCAGATAGAGTCCGTGTTCCATGCGGCTTGCTCGGTCGCCTACCGACTCGAATGCGCCGTCGTTGAAGACCGGACAGTTCTGGAGGATATGGACGAACGCTGAACCCTTGTGAAAGGCCGCCCGTCGTAGGACCTCGCTCAGATGCGGGATGTCTGTGTC
>RFGT01000164.1 GCA_003696975.1 Nitrospirota bacterium
TCTGGTCACAACAACAGTTTGGCACACTGAAGCGCTAGGGGTCGACCCCGGATAAGCAGCTTCTACTTGATATGTGGGCTGCCCTTGGACATAACGAGAGATAATAAGGCTGGTATCAGCCATTAACGCTGTATATCCCTGCCCCGCTCACTCAAATAATACAGTACGGGCACCGCCATGCGGGTGAGCAGAGTGGCGGCGACTTCGCCGGCCATTAAGGAAATGGCGAGCCCCTGGAAGATGGGGTCAAAGAGGATGACAGCGGACCCGACGACGACTGCCGAAGCCGTGAGAAGCATGGGGCGAAAGCGAATGGCGCCAGCGTCGATGACGGCTTCAGCCAGGGGCATGCCCTCCCGCCTCCGCAGCTCAACGAAATCAATGAGGATGATGGAGTTGCGCACGACGATGCCTGCTCCCGCGATGAACCCGATCATCGAGGTTGCAGTAAAAAAGGCACCTGCCAGTCCATGGGCTGGCAGAATCCCGATCAGACTCAACGGCACGGGTGCGAGAATGACCAACGGGGTCTTGAATGATTGAAACCACGCCACCACCAAAATATAAATCAAGACGAGCACCGCGGCGAAGGCTAACCCTAGATCCCGAAAGACTTCGTAGGTGATCTGCCACTCCCCATCCCACTTCATGCTCAAAGTTTCCGTGAGAAAGGGTTGTTGAGTTGCATACCGTGGCAGCGGCGATCCATCAGGGAGTGTTATTCGATCCAATTGTTTGTTCAATTTCAAAATTGCATACACAGGACTTTCTTCCTCACCGGCCACGTCACCGGTGACGTACACTACACGCTTGAGATTCTTGCGATAGACGTATGGCGCTTCCTGTGTTGTCTGGACGTGGATGAGCTCGGCGAGGGGGATCAGCTGTCCCTCAGGCGACAGCACGCGCAAAGCCAACAAGTCTTCAATGCTGGACCTCTTCGCCCGTGGCAATTTGAGTACGACAGGGATATCTTCTTTGGCCGTGGGGACATGAAGCAGTCCCACCTGTCTCCCCTGCAGCGCCACGGTCATGGTTTCCACAATGTGGGCATCCGTCACGCCGCTGAGCCCGGCCTTGGCTCGATCAATAACAAACTGGTATTTGGGCTGCGGAGCTTCCACATACCAGTCTACGTCCACCACTCCTGGTGTCGTCTCGAACAACGTACGAATGTGTGTCGCCAGGTCGATCTGTTGGTCATACGAAGGGCCATAGATTTCGGCGACCAGCGTCTGTAACACAGGTGGGCCAGGCGGAACCTCGGCGACTTTGACACGAGCGCCATACCGCTGGGCGATTTCTTGGACCATAGGCCGAACGCGCTTGGCGATCTCATGACTTTGGGCCTCACGCAGGTGCTTGGGAAGGAGGTTCACCTGAATGTCCGCGACATTAGGGCCAGCGCGTAGAAAATAGTGGCGCACAAGGCCGTTGAAATTGTAGGGGGCAGCGATCCCGACATAGCGCTCATAGTCCGTCACTTCTGGTACGGTCGCGAGATAGGCCCCAATCTCAGCACTCACCTGGGCGGTTCGTTCCAGCGTCGTGCCTTCCGGCATGTCGATGATGATCTGAAACTCGGACTTGTTGTCGAACGGCAGCATTTTGACTCGCACGGCCTTCAGTACCACCAACGACACAGCACCCAGCAGGAGCAACACCACCCCTACCAAAAACAACCAGCGTATGTGCGGTTTGTGAATCAACGGGGTCATCATGCGCCGGTAGACCCGTGTCGTCCAGCTTTCCTGGTCATGATGGATCAATGGCCCCTGTTCGCGCTCTCGCTGCAGTAGCTTGGCAGCGGCCCATGGCGTGATGACAAAGGCCACGGCCATGGAAAAGAGCATCGCGGTTGATGCCCCAATGGGAATGGGACGCATGTACGGTCCCATGAGCCCGCGGACAAAGGCCATGGGTAAGATGGCGAAAATGACCGTTAGCGTGGCAAGGATCAGCGGGCTTTGCACTTCGGTCACGGCTTCGACGGTGATGTCCACCAGCGAGCGCCCCTGGTTCCGGGGGAGCCGGAAATGACGCACAATGTTTTCCACGTCAACGATGGGATCGTCCACGAGAATGCCGATGGAGAAAATCAACGCGAACAACGTGACCCGATTGAGGGTGTACCCGTAGAGATAGTACACCAGCAAGGTGAACGCCAGCGTCACAGGCACGGCAATCAGCACAACCGCCGCGGCACGCCAGCCGAGAAAAAGCGCAATTAACAAGGTCACCGAGACGACGGCGATCAACAGGTGTTCGAGGAGTTCATTGGATTTTTCTTGCGCGGTTTCACCGTAATGCCTCGTCACGGTGACATGGACCTCAGCAGGGATAAGAGTTCCCTGGAGCGCCTGTACTTTATCGAGCACGCGCTCAGCGATTTCCACGGCATTGGTGCCCTTGCGTTTGGCCACGGTCAGCGTGACAGCGGGGAACTGGCCGCCGGAGTTCGCTCGAATCCCCTTGGCGGAACCCGCAGGTCCGGGACTGAAGAAGACATAATTGACGGGCTCTTCCGGTCCATCCTCGATGCGAGCGACATCTTGAAGGTAAACCGGTCGGCCTTCATGGACGCCGACCACCACATCTTGGACATCCTCCGTACTGGCGAAGTACTGGCCCACATTGACGAGAAACTCGGCATCATTTCTGGCAAAGCTTCCTGCTGGTAATTCTCGATTGGCCTGCCCCACAATCGCCAGCAGTCGCACAGGGTCCATGTGATAAGCTGCAAGTTTCACCGGGTCGAGTACGATCTTCAGTTGACGGCGATGCCCGCCAATGATAGTGGTTTCCGAGACATCACGAATGTCCTTGATCTGTTCATCCAGGGCCGCGACAAGCCGGCGCAACTCGGCATGACCGAGCTGCCTGCTCCAGAGAGTCAAGGTGAGAATGGGTACATCGTCAATCGATCGTGGTTTAATCAACGGTTGAGTGGCGCCCTGTGGAATCAAGTCGAAATTCGAATAGAGCTTGTTGTACAACTTCACCAGTGAATCTTCTTCATCCTCGCCCACATAAAAGCGGACAATGGCTAGGGATCGTCCCGGCATTGACGTGGAGTAGACATATTCCACGCCTGGAATCTCCATGAGTTTCTTTTCCATGGGAATGGTGATGCGTTGTTCAACCTCTCGAATCGATGCACCCGGCATGTCCACGAAAACATCCATCATTGGGACGATAATTTGGGGTTCTTCCTCGCGAGGCGTGGCCCAGATGGCGAAGAGCCCTAGGAGCAGCGTAGCCATAACTAGCAAGGGGGTAAGCTTGGAGTCGACAAAGGTACGGATGATAGTATCGAAGACACGAAGATTGGTGGAGTGCGCCTTCATGCAGACACCAGGGAGGAACGAAAGCGTATGAAACACGTCATTGTCATCTACTAACCAACGCGATCACACGAGACCTGGAACTCTCACTTGCTGAACGGCACGACATTAAGGGGAAGCGCCCCATGACCAAAAGGAGTGACCCATGATCAACTGGACAAGACGATCCTTTTTCTCTATCCATACGTGGTGGCCTGCCGCTTTTTTCCTGAAAGTCTGGCTCTTGAGCATTGCCATATCTCCCGCGCATGCTGCTGAGCAGCTTACGCTGGCTGACGCCCTGCGTTTGGCCAGCCAGCATAACCCCACCATCCAAGCTTCTCGCCAAGAGATCAAAACCGCTCTTGCGCAGTATGAGATAGCTCGAGGCGCGTTTCTTCCACGGTTGACGGCCACGGGGACATATGTCAATACCAACCGGCCGTCGCAAGCTTTTGGAATCTTGCTGGATCAAGGCCGATTCACCGCGGCAGATTTCGCGATCAATAGTTTAAACAATCCCGGGCTCACGGAAAACTTCCAATCGTCTATTCGCCTGGAGCAACCTGTCTATAACGGAGGCCGGGAACTTTTGGGCATAGCCCTTGCGGAGGTAGGACAGACTGTCTCTCAAGAGCATTTAGAGGAGACACGACAACACATGCTGTTCCAGGTGGCTACGGCGTATTACAATCTGGCACTCGCCAAAGTACACGTGGGTGTTGCCAAGGAAACCCTGGACATTGCCAAGGCTAATCTCCGCCATATTCTCTCGCGATATCGAGAAGGCACAACAGTCAAATCTGATGTGCTCCATGCGCGTGTTCGTCTTGCGGCACACCAAGAACAGGTGGTTCGTGCCACCCAGCGCGTGGCAGTTGCCCAACTCCGCCTTCAGCATGCCATTGGCATTGATGAAGAGATAGACACAGTGGAGACATTGACCGGGGGCCCGCTTCCCCCACTCAATCGGCAGCAACTTATTACCACGGCGCTTGCTCAGCGGCCGGACTATCGACAATTACGCGCTGAGATGGCACGTGCCGAGCTGGCTGTTCGGCTGGCGCAATCGACCTTTCTCCCCAGCATGAATCTTCATGCCAACTACGAACTGAACGCCACTGCACCGTTCAGCCCGAATGGCTCAAACAACTATGCCATCTTTGGAATCATCAGCTTAAACCTTTTCAATGGACTGGTCGACATGGCCAATGTGCGGAAAGCCAAAGCTCAGGCCAAAAAAATCCAGCATCTTCTCGAAGCCACTCGCCGGCGTATCGAAGTCGAGGTCGTGGAGGCTTCATCACAGTTGACGGCTGCGGCTGAACGCCTGCGAGTGACACAACAAGCTATCGACGAAGCCAAGGAGAATCTCCGGATCGTTCGCAATCGCTATGATACAGGGCTTGCGTCTGTACTCGAGTTGTTCACGGCAGAATTGATCTTGCGCGAAGCCAAGATCCTCAGGCTACGTGCCCTGTATGACTTTCATGTCAATCGCGCCCGCCTCGATCTCGTCACCGGGAAATTTCACCAGGACCGGGAAAGGAGTAGTGGATGAGACCGACCCTGTGGGTGGTTATGTGGAGTATCATCGTAGCCGGGTGTGATACTCAGCCGCCGGCTTCTCCTTCTCTAGCCACCCAATCCACGATTCAGGCGTCCGTAGTAGAGGTGACACCGGTTCTCCGCTCAACCGAGGTCGAAATCACCGGCGTGCTCACCGCCAAGGTCCAAGCAACCCTTGCTCCCAAAGTAAGCGGGTTAGTCCAAGAGGTGTACGTGCGCGAGGGGGATCGAGTGCAAGAGGGACAACCGCTTGTTCGTCTTGAGGCACAACCCCTCCGGGCTGAGGTGGCACGTACGGCGGCTGAGCTTGATCTTGCACGAATCCATCTCCAGCGCATGGAACGGCTTCATGCTGAAGATTCTGTCGCGACGCGCGAACTCGACGAAGCCCGCCGGGCTTTTCGTGTCGCCCAAGCCCAGCATCAAGCTGCCCTAGCTCGGCTCAGATACACCATAATCAAAGCCCCTTTTGATGGACTCATCACGGGACGGATGATTGAACCGGGAGAATTCGCAGGTCCTGGGCAATCCGTGCTCACCATGGAAGACCCTTCAAGCTTACAACTGGTCATCTCCGTACCGGAAACGGACCTCGCCCCTTTGGCCATCGGCAAGACCCTGCCCGTGACCATCGATGCGGTTGCACCTCGGTCTTCCCTAACCGGGACAATCGACGAAATCGTGCCGGCTGGAGATCCCGCCACACATACTTTTCTGGTCAAGTTGAAGTTGCCATCCCGCCATGGTCTTCGCTCCGGCATGTTCGGCCGCGCCCTGCTGACTACCACTCAGACCACTACCTTGGTTGTGCCGGTGACGAGTGTGCTCGTTCGCCACGATTTGACAGGAATTTACGTAGTAGGACCGGAGAACGTGCTGCGTCTCCGCTGGATCAAAACAGGAAAGCGCTTTTCCGACGAGACTGTGGAAGTCCTCAGTGGCTTGCGGGCTGGTGAACGCGTGCTTCGAGATGCTTCCTTGGGACACGAAGGAGCGGTCGTGGTCCCCTCTGAGTGATCCAGGTCTCGCACGCTTTGGCTGTAAGGCCCATTTACTCTCAACTTACTGGGAAGAAAAGGAAATCATTCGGCGTGGAGCCGTCAGCCGTAGGTACAACTGGTCCCATAGTGTGGCAGGATGCGGATCAAACACCGTGTTCGGATCCCCCATAACCGTCCACCAGACTCCCCGAGTAATTTCTGTTTCCAGTTGACCTGGAAACCAACTGGCATGACCGGCATAGACACGAAACTGGGAGGTTTCGTTTGGATTGGCAAGGAGTTCCTCTAGGCTTTCTTGATCACCGCCAACGTAGAGGTGTTCCAATACCTGAGTAGTTTTTGCTGGCTGGGTTTCGGTATAAAAGAGCATAATGATCCCCCGGGGCTGCACAGGCCCACCTTCATAGATATAGTGCCGGTTTCCCTTAAGACCTTTCAGTCGCGGCAAAGCCTTAGAGAGGGGCATGGTCGTCGGCCGATTCAGAATCAACCCGATGCTGCCGCGTTCATCATGCCGACAAATCAAGACCACGGTCTTGGCAAAGTGCGGATCCCGCAACTCTGGCCTAGCGATCAACAGAAGCCCCGGGGTGATGTCCGGGATATCCTGGGAAAAGTAGGGTTGTGCCGCCAAGCCTGCCGGACTTGCCCCTACCAGCATGGATAGCAGCCCAACCCCCCAGATCCGCGGCATGTTGAGAGCCAAGGAACTCATCCATTGGGGAAAGGTGTCACCTTTGCGTTTCATATCTGTTTCCCACTGTCCTCCTAGCGGAGTCCACACAATCACGCTTCTCCACTTTGCCGTTAACCTCATGGAGAAATCAAGCTTTCTTTTGTACCAACCTGCATCCAGCTCCTATTTGGGTTGTCCCGTGTTCAGGAGGACCCAAACGGTCGACCACTCTCTGGGCAGTCAAGGCGCTCTTTGCCCTTTATTGTCTCGCTGTGAAGATTTGTGTTAAATTTATTGCTGCGTGGGCGATTAGCTCAGTGGGAGAGCGCTTCCTTCACACGGAAGAGGCCACTGGTTCGATACCAGTATCGCCCACCATTCCGTTTCATAAGGCACCACGTAATTTTCTCGCTGTGTCCTTTTCTCTCCTTCACCAAGATATTCTCTTACATAGAACCACCCGGTTACTGATGGGATTGGGGTGGAGAATCTTGACACTGGGAATGCTGCTCTCTCTGCTCGCCTCCTGTACCCAGGCTGTTCGAGATCCGGATCTCCCGCCTTCAGCCAGTGATCTCCCTTTGCTCGAGGACTTACGTCTCTGTACCTCAAAGGCCGCGATCTTATCCCGGTTGCCCATGCCTTTTCACCGCCACCCATGGGGATCAGGAGAACAAATTGAACAACCTGCTTCCAGTCATCAGCCCGACCATGATCGTTTTCTCTTTTTTGATCAGGACGAGATTCTGGTTGGCGCTGTCTTTCGGTATCGGCCTGGTCTATCCCTGGTTCCTTATCCTATCCTCCGCCATACGTTATCCGAGCTGACCCCAACCGCAGAGTTCTTCCTGAACACGGCGCCTCTCCTGACTGGAGGGTCGACCCAAACTGCTGCTTTGTACCGCACGGGAGACCGAACAACCACCACCCAATACCTGGTCTTGGAACAGGACGACGCACAGCTTTTGTTGGCAGCCTCGGTCATGATTGACCCATATGAGCCGTTGTTGAGCACCTATCAGAATACCTTTCTCCCCGACATTGAACGTCACGAGGGAGAGAGCCGCCGTTCTCAACCAGATGCCTCAGACCGTGCCAGTCATTCCGAGTTCTTGGCTCGACAGCAGTTTGCCCGTGGAGAGGCCGCTCTCTTTGCCTCCTGTGGGAGAAAGGATGCCCGTATCGCCGTCGATGCCTATTCGCAGGCAATTGCTTATGGGCTCCCCAACCCTATTCAAACTGCCGAGGCTCACCATCGGCTAGGGTTGGCCCTGCTTGACCTGGGTCGAGCCCGCGAAGCGCAAATGCAGTTCGAGCAGGCCTTGCGCATTCGGCCGAATATACCCGAGGTGATCAATCACCTCGGGAGCGCTCTTGCCCAGCAGGGCAAAAATGAGGAAGCCCGCACTCAATTCGAACGAGCGATTACCTTACGCCCCAACTATGCCCGGGCTCGGTACAATTTGGCGAAACTCCTGGAACGCGTGGACCGGCGCCGTGCCATCGAGGAATATGAAACGTATCTCGCCCTTGTTGAAGAAGTACCCGAAGAACAACGCCGCGCAGCTCTTGCTCGGCGACGAATTGAACAACTCTCATCGGGGCAGTAATGTCCAAGAAATTTTATGGCGTACAAAAAGGCCGGGCTCCAGGCGTCTATACTTCTTGGGCAGCATGCCAAGCGCAAGTCACAGGATATCCCGGCGCCAAATATAAAGCCTTTCCGTCGAGACAGGAGGCAGAGGCATTCGTTAGGGGGACATCGTCCCGTCTCGCTCCATTCTCTCTCGCAGACAACCCTGAGCTACAGACAGCAACCTCGCCGGCTGTCGAGATTTGGGTCGATGGGGCCTGCCTGCAACATGCTCAAGGTGGCATGCGGTTTGGGTGGGCTTATCTCATCGTCCAAAACGGGAAAGAGGTGCATCGGGCCAGCGGCCATGACGTTCCTTCTGGAGCGCGGATTCATCGAAACGTGGCTGGTGAAATCACCGCGGTGCTCAAGGCCCTGGCCTGGTGTCACCAGCATGGGATTACCTCGGCCACGGTGTATCACGATTACCAGGGACTCGCTGCCTGGGCCCAAGGATCCTGGAAGGCGAAGACGCCCTTCACTCAAGCCTATGTTCAAGCCGTGCGGAAGTCCGGCATACAGCTATCATGGAGAAAAATTCAGGCTCATACAGGCATCAAATACAATGAGATTGTGGATGATCTCGCCCGCACGGCGGCTCAAGGCCAGAAGACCACCTGACTACGTGCCTTAAAGGGAGTCAGCGTTCAACTAGCCGGGGGTGCACGTGTTAGAGCGGGCCTTCCCCTTTGAGGTATTTCCGAAACCGATCCATGAGTTCCTCTCCCAGGACTCCTACATCCGGCTTGGTTTGCATATATGCACGAATCTCCGCAAGGCGCTGCTCTGCTTGTTCATTCCCTTTCAACCGCTTGACCTTGTCCAAGGCATCATTGAAGGCATCAAAGGTGAGCTCCTTATAGCCGAAGCTTCGGATTCGCTTGACTGCTTTCATCATGGCTTCATTTCGAAATTGCGTGAGGTGGGCTGAATCGATCTCTTTGAGGCCGAGCTTGCGGGCTCGCCGCTCCGCCGCCTTGCGTATTCCACTCCGGACAAAATCCGGCGCGGTGAGCAACCGCTTCCAGGCTTCATCCGTCCAAGCGATGGCCTCTCGTGGAGCAGCCCATAACTGTTTCAGCGTCGCTTCGTCAATCGTCGTCACGCCGCGCTCACGGGCCAGATCCTCGGCATCGTGTTTGAGCATGTCCGTCACAAATTCTATAGCAATGGGCGGTGACTCTTTCAGCTTCTCCTGCAACATGGCCAAGGCCCCCTCTGTCCATTCCAGGGGAGGTCCAGGTGGGTGGGCCGTCTCACCGAGGGCTTCCACCTTCTCAAAGAGTTCTACGTTAACCTCCAGATGCCCGCGCTCCCGGGCAATCTCCTCAGCAATCTGCTGAATCATGCCCCGCAGAAATTCCGGGACGGCATCAAGCCGTTTTCGAGCCTCGGCCGTCCAGGGCAAATGCCCCTGTTCCATGCGGGCCGCCGCGTCCACCAATCCCGCGTCTCCTCCCATGCGTCCCATCATCTGCCGCTTGAACTGATCAAGCAATTGTGCCGTAATGGTGGTTTCCCCGAGCTCACGGGCCTTTTTTTCCGCCAGTCGCTTGACCATCCCACGCAAAAACGCAGGGGCTCGTTCCAGTCGTTCACAGGCCTCGGTAGTCCAGACA
>RFGT01000165.1 GCA_003696975.1 Nitrospirota bacterium
ACATGCTCACGATGGGCAGGAAAATGGACAAGGCCACCAGGCCCACTAACCCAATCAACAGCAATGTAATGGCGGGTTCCAACACGCCAAAGAGTTTCTTCACCCGGCGAGGAATTTCCTGATTGTAAAAGACCGACACCTTTCGCAGCGTGTGGGCGAGTTTTCCCGAAGCTTCTCCCACGGCCACCATTTGAATGAGCATGGGAGGAAAAACCGCATGCCGACTGAGCGCGTCACTGATCGAGGCTCCCTCAGCCACCTCCTCTCCAGCCTTTCGCACCGCCTTAGCGATGACTCGATTCCCCACCAAGCCTTCGCAGAGCCTAAAACATCGCAAAATGGGGACTCCCGCTCGGAACAACACGCCGAAATTTTGCGTGAATCGAGCAAGGGCCAGCAATTGCATGAATTCCCCCACGACAGGCATTTTCAGTTTGAGAGCATCGAGTCGGTCCGCCAGCCACGGCACGTATCGAGCGCTCAGGAACACCAGAACAGGCACCATCCCTCCCGCCACAAGCCCGATCCACCAGTACTCTGCCACGGTTTCACTCACAGCAAACACCAGCTTTGTCACTCCAGGCAGGTCAATGTCCAACCCCGCCAACACAGGGATGAACCGGGGAATCACAAAGGTGAAGAGCAACACTAACAACCCGCAGACCGCAGCGAGAACTATGCTGGGATACATCATGGCCTGGCGCATATCGCTCTTGAGTTGATGCATCCACTCAAGATATTGGCGGAGCTCCTCGAAAACATCGGGTAGCGTGCCGCTTTCCTCGCCGGCTTGGACCAAATTCACCACAACCGGCGGGAAAATCCGAGGATACTGCGCCAACGCTCCATGGAGCGTGGTCCCCGATTCCACAATCCGGCAGAGAGAGCCGAGCACCTTGCCAAGTTCTTGGGTTGGGGCATTGCGGGCCACACTTTGCAACGCCTCTAGCAAAGGGACGCCCGCGTTCAACAACCCGCTCATCTGTGTAGCAAAATCGACTAGCGCCCGGCTCATGGAGCCCGAGGTTTTCCGGCTGTCGGTGCTTCCGTTCGGGCTGGAACGCGCTTGTGCGTGGATCAGGTAATAGCCCTGCTGACTCAGGGTTCTCTCCAGGTCCTCCACATCAACAGCCAGCCGTGTTCCCTCGCTGACTGCACCCGATTGATCGACGGCCCGATAGTCATACCGCGTCATGGGTCACTCGGAAGACCTCTTCTACGGTGGTCACACCTGCCAGAGCTTTGGCCAGACCGTCTTCGAACATGGTCGTCATCCCAACCTCTTTGGCTCGGCGCCGGATTGCGGCCAGATCAGGACCGTCGACAATGGGTTGGTGAAAGGACTCATCGATCATTAGGAGCTCATACACCCCTTGTCGCCCGCGATAGCCGGTATGATGGCAGGCCTCACAACCCGTGCCCTTCCACAGCCTTGGAGTGGTATCGGAGGGCACGGTGACCTTGAAGCGGCGCAAGACCTCTTCCGGATGGTCTACCTCCTGCCGGCAGCCCGGGCAGATACAGCGGACGAGGCGCTGCCCCACCACAGCGATCAAGGCCGAGGCGATCAGATAGGGCTCCACCCCCATGTCCACCAATCGGGGGATGGCACCGATGGCATCGTTGGTATGCAAGGTGGAGAAGACCAGATGGCCGGTTAACGCCGCCCGAAACGCCAGGTCCGCCGTTTCCTGGTCTCGAATCTCTCCCACCAGGATGACATCAGGATCCTGGCGCAAAAGCGCCCGGAGTCCCGCAGCGAAGGTCATTCCTACCTCGGGATTGACCTGAGTTTGGCGGACGAGCGGCATATGGTATTCAATGGGATCCTCCAGGGTGAAAACACTCTTTTCTTGGGCATTGATGGCCCCAAGTGCGGTGTACAACGTGGTCGTTTTCCCGCTTCCCGTGGGGCCGGTCACCAGAATGATCCCATGCGGCCGAGCGATCAACGCTTCCAGCATGGCCCGATCCCGCACGGATAAGCCCAGCGCGTCGAAATCCAGTTGCACGGCGGACTTGTCGAGGACCCGAAGCACCACACTTTCTCCAAATGCTGTGGGCAGCGTGGATACCCGAAGGTCCACTCGGCGAGCACCGGCTGAAAATACTATTCGTCCGTCTTGCGGCACCCGTTTCTCCGTCACGTTGAGGTTCGCCATGAGCTTCAACCGCGCAATGAGAGACGGTTGGATGGCCTTGGGGATGAGCACTTCCTGGCGAAGGATGCCGTCCACACGCATCCGCACCCGCACGATATTCTCGTCGGGTTCAATGTGAATATCCGTCACGCGGTTATAGATCGCCTGGGTGATGATCTGGTTGCACAGCCGAATCAGGGGAGCTTCTGCTCCCGTCTCCTCCAGGCCCACCGCGCCCTTGCGCACGATCTCATCGATGATGTCCTGGATGGTCGCGGTTCGGGAGTACGCCTGCTCAATGGCCTCGCGAATGGCGGCTGGCGAGGCCGCCACCACGTGGGTGAGCAATCCCGTGATCCGCTCCACTGTGTCGACGGCCATGACGTTGTACGGATCAGCCAGCGCGATCGTGAGCGTCTGTCCCTCGACCGTCAGCGGCAGAACCTCGAACCGCCTGGCGACCTCATAGGGAATAAGCTGGAGTACATGCGGGGGGATGAACCGCCGGCTGAGATCGACGAGTTCGGCATGAGTTTCCGAGGCGAGGAAGAACGCCAGCGTGTCATGGGAGACAAACCCCAGTTGTTCAAGAGTCTCTCCCAGATACTTGCCCTCGCGTTTGGCTTCGCGTAGGGCGAACTCCAGTTGATCTGGCGTGATGAGGCCAACATCAAGGAGACGCTGGCCGAGAGGAGCACGTTGGGAAATGGATGTGTTTGAGGAGGAGATCATGGTTCAAGGGTTGAACCCGTTGCCTGTGGTCTTGCTTACCCATGCGCGAGATAAATATAGGCGCGGGAGTTGTTCGCGTCGTACTTCGCCCGACCCCTGAGGACTTTGGTGTCTGTGGTTGTGCCCACTCCTTTGTCAAGGATAGCATCGAGCCTGAGAAATTCTTCCTGGGTCAGCCCATCAACCCGGAGGTAGACAACATAGGCATTGGAGGGGATATCACTTTTGCCATCATCGCCTTTTAAGTCCCAGCCTAAGTTTGAAGCGGTCACGGCCGTGCCATAGGCCACAGGACTCGTGGCTGGCATATACATAGCTGTTCCCAATCCAGGCGGTTTGGTGCTGTCGAATTTTTCCAGATATGGCCCCCTGAACTTTGGCCATTGCCCTTCACCGGTATTCAAGGAATCCGATGCATCTAACGTCAATCGCGCAGGAAGGGAGGTAGCTGTCGCACTATTCCCACTCCCTTCTTTCTTGGGCACGCCATTCGCATCCAATGGCAACAATGAGCCAATATCAGCATAATAATTGACCACAGCCGCTTCATAAGTCCGCACGGCTGAAGCCAAGGCCTGAGCATTAGAGCTGGCGATGACCTCAAACACCTTTGGCAAGACCAGAGCCACAAGAATGGCGATAACCGCCAAGACTCCGATCATTTCTACTAATGTGAATCCCGCTTGGTTGTCTGTAGATTTCAATGGCATGTTTTCTATTCCTCTCCTGGTGAACATCGCCCATGTTTTTCGCATTCAGGCGATGCTCTTTTCACGGTCTAAAGCGAAACCCTAAACCCCTTCTCCTGCGATTTGCGGAAATATTCGGAGCCTTCGAGATATATCTTGAGACTTGATCAGCGATGCGCCAGGTAGACCAAGAGGGTGCCATCATGAGCCGGGTCCCACTTGGCTCGGCCGCGCAGTTTCTTCTCTGCTGGTGTGGCGCTCACAAGAGGATCGATGATTTGGTCGAGCTTGAGAAAATGTTCCTCGCTCAACCCCTCCAGCTTGAAGTAGGCCACATAGACGCCGCTGGGCAGATCGCTTTTGCCATCGTCACCGTTAAGATCCCACCCCAGATTGGTTCCGGTTACCACTGTGCCCAACGGGACGGTCACTCCTGTCGGAAGAAACATTTTGACTCCCAATTCCGGAGGTCGCTGCGAAACAAACTGCTCCAAATAGGGCCCCCGAAATTTCGGCCACAGATTCGTCGTGAGCACCAATGGATCGGAAGAGACCAACGTCAGCCTAGCGGCCAGAGATCGAGGCACGCTGCTGTCACCGGTCGTCTCGACTTGGGGTATCCCTTCTTGATTCAGCGGAAGGACTGTTCCTATATCGGTATAGTAGTTAGTCACGGCTGTCTCATATGTCTGAATGGCCACAGCCAAGGCCTCTACTTTCGAATCCATGATGACATCGAACACCTTCGGCACAATCATGGCTGCCAAGACCGCAATGACCCCTAACACCCCGATCATCTCCATCAAGCTCATACCAGCTTGTGGATGACGACTGGAAGACTTGCCAGTTCTCCCCATATGATTTTCCTTTCGTGCGTTTTTTGATGCGAGAAGCCAGAATCCGCTTCTTTGTCGGCCCGCTCTTCGACTTTCTTTATAGGATTAGGCGGATTCTTATGTTGCTATGGCCGTGAGGGCCATGAGGAGGGAAAGGCCTGTGAACGGTTCGTTCGGATCAGTCGTGCGCAAAGCGGGTAGAAGATACCACGTTATGGGATCAGGCGCAGACTCTGCACGCTGAGCATACCGACACCCAAGAAGCCAATAAGCAGGGCAAACATCCGATGAAGCCAATCTTCATGTACGAGCGCGAGGAGCCGTCCCCCTATTACCATTCCTGCCAAACTTCCTCCGAGAGTCCACCAGAGAATCGGGACATGCAGGTCTACCTGATCCCAGTGACCGACAATGCCTCCTACCGAGGTGAGTGCCACAATGCATAGCGACGTTCCGACCGCCACCCGTGGGGGGAAATCCAACAGGATACGAAGCAGGGGTACGATCAGGAACCCTCCGCCGATGCCGAAGAATCCCGTGATCAATCCGACACCCCATCCAAGCATCAGGGCCTTTCCCGCGCATCCGACAGAGAAGCGCTGGGCGCAGGTTTCCTCCGGAGCTCCCGGTCGTTCTCCGCCTCCTGGCCGCCGCTTCACCATCCACGCACTTAACCCCACCAACAGCAGGCCGAATCCTCCCAGCACGATATCCTCAGAGACGAGCCGATGAGCACGTGCTCCCGTCCATGCTCCCACTGCGCCGGTCAGGCTGACGACCAACGCCGCCAACCCCCGCACGTATCCCTGGGTCAACGCCCTCCATGTCCCGAACAACGCGGAATAGTTCACCACCACAAGCGAGAGCGCCATGGCCGGTTGGACGGGAAGGCCCACGAGGTAGACCAGCAGCGGGATGCCGATCACCGACCCACCCCCGCCAATCAGACTCAAGGCCAAGCCTACGACTACACCCGTGAATGCCGCCAAAAGGTCATGTCCCATTGTGCGCTGCACCCTTTATGGTCGCAGTTCTCCATGGAGCAAGCCGGAAAAAGGAGGAGCCCGGCAAGCGAGATATACCCGGAATCGCGGGATACCAGGAAGATACGACCCTTCGGTTAAGATTGACCGCGGGTTCTTTCGATGACGAGTTTCAGTGGATCTGGGGTGACTTTTCGGTGGCCATCTTTGAAAAGGTTACCCACTGGTGCAGGCAGTATCCCACGAGCCCCACCATCACCACGGCAACCCCGGCAAAGAGCCCGATCATGTCCCATTGAGGGACCGCCTGAGGTGTCTCAAGATATTCGGCAAGTGCAAGGTGCCGGACTTGATCGCGAATCCAGATCATCAAGCCCATGGTCACACTTAAGCTCCCCATGCCGGCGAGAACAAGCCATCGAGCCCGGGGAACCATAAGCGCGGCATTGAACGAGACCAGACTCACCAGCGCCAACGTCAGGCTGGCAAAGAAGAGCAGTGAGACCCATGATTCTCCGTTGACCAACGCTGCGCGGACATGCGGCGGCAACGAAAACAGAAACCACGGACCCACCACGACTTGTGGTAATGTCCCCACAAGTGTCCAGGCCACCCCTTGACGAATAACCCAATCCCCGTATGCCGGGTCATCACGCCGTGTCGATCGAATCCCTGCCCGTGTCATGCCAAATCCATACACGACCAGCAGGAGTCCCATACCAGCCAGGCTGGCACAAACCAGGTGCAAGTATCGCGGGAGCACCATAGGCAAGGTGAATACCGCATCCATGCCCTCCCGCCATACTGCCTGCCAGGCATGGGGTTGAATGGCCAGCACGCTCATGGTCACGAACACGAATGCCACACCCCACAGAAGCCCCATGCTGGCCCCGCCAATAGCCAGTAATGCCCACGGTGAGGACAGGAGGAGCCAATCCCGCCAATACTTGTAGGCATAGAGGCCTGCATAGGCCACCATAACGGCCAGCACCAGGGCAATCCACAGATCGCCAATGAGAATCGTCGCGGTGTAAAAAAACTGCCCATATAGCGCCTGAAGAAACAGCAACGGCCCCACTCCCAACACAACCGCGAAGGCCATGGCGGTTGGCAGCACAGTGGAGAGCGTTTTGGCCAAACACTGGTACCGGCTTCGCCCGGTCCAATACCCGATCCCTTCTGTCACCACGAGAATAGGTGTGCCCCCCAACACCATGTTCATCGCCAGCACATGGAAGACAAAGGTCATCAGCAACCCGCCTTGAAACAGGGGTAGGGGACCGGGGAGAGGAATGGGATCAGGAAGCGGAATGGGCGGGGTCAATTGCATGGGTCAGGCAGGCGAGCATCACAGATGGCGCGCCCGGAGGGAGTCGAACCCCCAACCTCCAGATCCGTAGTCTGATGCTCTATCCATTGAGCTACGGGCGCGCACCGAATTCTCTGCTGTCTGCCGACACGTTATACCGTTCAGGAGGCGTAGCGTCAACTGCTCAGCTTGACCGCCTCTCAGAATCCTGACGTGTCTTACCCCTAGAGGAATGACTCTTGATTTGCCGGTACCGCCGACCGATATACAATTGGAGGAGGGAGACAGGCTATGCCACTTTCCACACGGACGGTCCACAATGCATTGATTCTTGATCTCTCTGGCCGATTCGATGCGGCGGCGAAACACGAAGTGCAACAGGCCATCGAGCAGGCCCTTGCCTCCGGCACATCCCATGTCATTCTGAATCTTGTCGGGGTCTCTTTAATCGACAGTGCAGCCCTAGGCCTCCTCGTTATCTCGCATCGCAAATTCAAGGATCGAGGAGCCACCGTAAGTTTAGTCAATCCCAAGCCTGAGGTTCGCTTGATTCTGGACATGGCGGCCATGCCCAAGTTGATTCCCAGCTATAACAGCGTGGAAGAAGCCCTGGCTGCCCACACTAAGCCCCCTGACTGAGCCAGGACTCTCCTAACCTGAGCGCTTGTCAGAGTTCTTGCCCACACCCCTCTCACCTCTTGGAAGAACGCACGCGGTGAAAATACGTGGAGAGAACGAGTCGTGCTTGAGGCGAAACAGCGCACAGACTCTTGAAGTGATTAACCGTGTGTTGGCATTACGCCGAGGCTGTTGTCTGGATGAAGTGTCGAGCGCGTTCCAGCACGGATTGCATATCCTGTGTATTCCCAAGATCCATTTGGAACAAGCCTGCGACTTCCAAGAAGCCTTCAGCAGTCTTGACAAGGATGGAGTCAAAGGCTTCCCCGTCTACCCCCAGCCAGTTGTGCGCAGCCCCGGCAGCCTCCTGTATCGCGTGTTCCATTTGGGGATCGCACCAAATGTCTGCCAGTCTCCCCGAGACAGCTACGCATTTCACGATGGGTTGAAAAGATTCCGGCACCTCCGCCTGCAATGGGTCATGACTGCACCGAATGGCCACTTGCAACAATTCTGGAAGCTGCCATTGCTCTACCAGCCACGCTCCCACTTCCGCATGGTCGGCCCCAAGAGTCTCACGCTCCACTTCCACCAGGCGCTGATGGCTGTGAGCGGATCGCTGGATCAACTGGCCATACGTCTGCCCCTCGGTTTCACTGAGAACCAGCATGCCAAGATCCTGCAGCAAGGCGGCCAAAAAAATTTCCTCGCAATCTGCTCGCTTCAGCCATCGGCCCATGACTCTTCCGGATACACTGGCCAGCAGCGACCGACGCCAGTATCGGGCATGGTCAAACCCGTGGCGCCCGTGTCGGCGCAAGTCTCGATAGAGGGAAAAGCAAAAAGCCAGCGTGGCGACGGAGTTCATGCCCAATAAGGTGATGGCTTGCGTCACCGTGGCAACTTTATGGCGAACATTGCCAAAAAAACTGGAATTTGCCACGTTGAGAATCTTGGCCACGAATGTAGGATCCTTGCTGATGAGCTCTGCCAGGCGTTTGATATCCGTGTCCTCATTCCGACACAGTTGAAGGACTTGAAGCGGTAACGCAGGAATGGTGGGAAGCGTTTTGCAATTCTTCACGCGTTGCAGCAGGTCTGGCGTCATAGGCACCACCTTTCTTCACGGCTGGGAGTGGATTCATGGTGTAAGCTTGTGTTCCTATTAAGTTTTCTCTCGGCTTACTGCTTCACAGGCATGATAGGAATCCCCATTTGCCTAGGGGGCGCACATGCACCGGGCTGTTCTGAGAGGCTTACACCTTGACGTGTCAGGAAAAACGTCTACGCAGGAGTATCGGAGAAACGGCCGCCGACTTAAGCCAGTGATGAACCCGAGTTTAGAGAATGATTATTTATGAGGTAAAAACTTAGACTCCACACTGTCTTGTGAAGACCTTGCTCCACGGATGGGACCGGGATCTAGGGATTTTTGTTCCGTCATTCTCGCGCAGGCGGGAATCCAGTCGATGTGAACCGTCTGAATGCTCGCCAACGACCGCTGACCTCAGGGGGCACCTTGCCACTGTCAGCTCCTGATTGACTCGGACACGATCCATCAACGGAAGTCCTCGTTTTTACAACTTATCATGAAAGATAGATCGCCCGGCTTACTCACTCAGGCAGCCAGGTGCCAAACAGGGTGCTTGGGGAGGCATCTTCTACCCGGATGGTCACCAGATCCCCTGGAGCACAGATCGTTCCATGTTTTTCCCATACTACTGTGATGTTTTCTTCAGTATGGCCCATCCATTGCTGGTCGGACTTTTTGGCATTGCCTTCTACTAACACCTCGACGGATTGGCCGATGCGCGTTTGATTCTTGGCCAAGGCAATAGATTTCTGGAGTTCGACCAGCCGCATCACTCGATCGGTCTTCACGGCATCAGGCACGTCGTCCGCGTACTTGCGAGCAGCAATTGTATGCTTCCGTTCCGAGTACTTGAAAATGAACGCCGATTGAAACTGCACCTCTTCAACCAGTCGATAGGTCTCTTGAAATTCCTCCTCGGTTTCGCTGCAGAATCCGCAAATGATATCGGTACTCAGTGCAATATCTGCTCCTCGCCTTCGAATGTCCTCCACTAGCGTCAAATAATCTCGCTTCGTGTACTGTCGTCCCATTAAGGCCAAGATTCGATCACTTCCAGCCTGAACGGGCAGATGAATATGCCGGCAGATGCGCGGGTGCCAGGCCACGGCCTCCAGGAGCGCAGGGGGAAAGTCCTTAGGATGCGGGGAGGTAAAACGCACCCGCGAAATGCCCGGTATATCCGCCACGGCCACCAGCAGCTTGGCGAAATCCCAATTCTCATAGCGATAGGAATTGACGTTTTGGCCCAAGAGAGTGATTTGTTTGTATCCTTGGTCCGCGAGGCTCCGCGCCTCATCCAGGATACTGTGCGGATCGCGGGATCGTTCCCGCCCTCGCGTGTACGGCACCACGCAAAATGTGCAAAAATTGTCACATCCTCGCATTACGGCAATCCAGGCGTTCACGCCGGGCGTGCGATCGGGCACAATGGATTCATAGGTCTCATACTCCGAGAGGTCCACGGCCAGCCCCTTCTCTTGGTGGAGAAGGGCTTGTGTCAAGAGTTCCGGAAGCCGCCGATAGGCATCGGGCCCTACCAGCACGTCGATCACCGGTTGTGTGTCCAGCAGCTCCTTCTTGAGATTCTGGGCCATACATCCCAACACTCCCACCACGAGCGGGCGCTGGCGCTTGATCGCTCGGAATTCGGCCAGATGTCCATAGACCCGACTGTGTGCATGCTCGCGAACGGCGCAGGTATTGAGCAACACAACATCCGCACGCTGTTGTTCTTGGGTGATGGCGAACCCCGACTGTTTAAGGAGGGTGCGCACCAACTCGGTGTCGTACTCATTCATCTGGCACCCGAATGTCTCCATATATACATGATAGGGCATAATGATCCCTCACACGTCGGCGCGCTTATTGCCGATGGATGATGTCATCACCATTTCTGACTCGAGTTGCAGCCTCTGCCAGGCTGAAGTTTGGTCATAGTCCATGAATATTCTCAAGGTCCGGCTCGGGCGCTGGGCACCGACTTGAAGCTGCCCCAGGGCTAATCCATCGGTCACTCCGGTAATGGTCACGGTAACGAGTTGATTGGAACCGGGCGTATCGCCTGGAATCCCGACTTTCACATAATTGTCGGTCAACCCCGTCATAACCCCGTGCTTGTCGTTCGCCTCAACCAGCACTCGGACCGTCTGGCCGATGTGAGTCTGGTAAAATGCCAGCCGTTTGGCCCGTGAGAGAGCATTGAGCAGCCTTGCCCGCTCCCTTATTACAGCCGGTGGAACCCGACGAGGCAATCGAGCGGCCGCGGTCCCCGGACGAGGGGAGTAACGAAAAACGTGAAAATAGGCGAACGGTAACTCCTTGGCTATCGCCAGGGTATTGGCAAACTGGGGATCCTCTTCCCCCGGAAATCCCACCAAGAGATCAGTTCCCAGGCACAAGCCCGGTACGCACTGGGCAGCTCGTTCGACCCACGTCACATAGTCTCGCACCATGTACCGGCGACGCATCGCCTGGAGAATCGCATTGTCTCCACTTTGAAGCGGCACATGCAAATGGCGGCAAAGTTTCGGTGAACTCGCCATATATTCGAGCAGGCCGTCGGGGATCGTCGTGGGTTCAATCGAGGAAATGCGAATGCGTTCCAGCCCGGCGATGCGTTCCAGCCGTTGAATGAGCGCGAGGAGATCGAGATCTCCCTCCCGGTACCGACCAATGTTCACCCCGGTCAGGACCAGCTCGCGATGGCCTCGCGCAACCAATTGCTCGGCCTCACGCAGGGCATCGTCCATCACGCGGCTTCGTTCGCGCCCGCGAGCTGTGGGAATGAGACAAAACGCACATCGAAAGTTGCACCCATCTTGAATTTTCAAGTTCGCACGCGTGGTCTGATACCGCCCCACTCCCGGTTGCATGAACTGCGCTCGATCCAGACGCGGGGAATGAAGCACAGTCGGCTTTAACCGTTTTTTCCAACGGGGAGCCCAATGCAGAACATCCGGCAATTGCATCTTGTATTGATTGCCGATAATGAAATCCACGCCTGGCAGTTGACGAAGCCGATCTCTGCCGGTCTGAGCATAACAGCCGGTCACCGCCACAATCGCGTGAGGGGAATGACGAAGCGTTTGGCGCACAGCCCGCCAGCAGTCCTGCTCCGCCTCTTCCGTCACCGTGCACGTATTCACAACCAGCAGGTCGGTAGGGTGGCCAAACGGAACGGGGTGGTAGCCCAATTCTTCAAATCGATTGACCAGTAGGGCCGTTTCTGCCTGGTTGAGACGGCAGCCAATCGTATGCACGGCGACGGTTTTCATCAGTGAGCGTGACGTCCCTTCATGCATAACCGTGCAGCACTATAATCAGGACACCCTTTGCTTGGCAACCTTCTTCGTGGCATGACCCTCACCCTGCTGCTGAGCCATGGTTGAACATGCACGTACCAAAGATTAGGGAGTCTCAGCTATTTGCCGAGAAAAAGAGAGATAGTTTATAGTTTGATATCTTTGGTCGGACAGGAGTCATGTTCCCGAAAGGCTTGTTGAGGAGGATGTTGCCATGAAGTGGAACATACCGTGGAAGACAGGGGCCCTCATTGCTGTTCTTGCCGTCTGGGGAAGCGCTTCAGTGAGTGAAGCGCAGCCGCAGTTACCTCCTGAACCAGATGAAGACACCCGTTTGGAAGAAATTTACGATCATGAAACCAGAATGGTGCTCTTTCTTTACTCGCTCAACGGAACCGGAGAAGTGGACTATGTCGTTGGACGGAAAGTGTGGGATCACCAACGCAGCGCGTATGGCAATCCGGTGTATTACCTCGAACCCTATCCCTTGTTTTACTGGTGGAACCATACACTGTGGAATGATCCCGAACAGGATGGCGTCAACGGCAACGAGCGCGTCTATCAGGAAAATATCGATTTTGATCCGTCCCGGTATAAGCCCTGCCTTTTCAACGGGCAGCGGTGCTGATGATTACGGCTTGCTACCAGCTTCGCTGTTCTTGCTCAACCCACCGCTTGATAAACGGGAGGAGGGTAAAAGCCGGGAGGGCTAAGATCGTGGTGAGCGTGAAGTAACCGGGATATCCCAAGGATTCAACCCCAAGACCGGATACACTGCCCGCGACCACCCGGGTAAGCCCAAATAAGGCACTGAGTACAGCATATTGTGTCGCAGCAAACCGCTTGGAACAGAGGTGCATCAAGAAAGCCAGGAACGGCGCTGTCCCTAAGCCTCCGCAGAAGGATTCCACAATAGAAGCCGCATACATGAGCAGGACCGACGGTGTACTGACCGCCGCGAACACATACATGAGATTAGACCCTGCCTGTGCCGCTCCCAATATCCACATGGATCGATAGATCCCCCAGCGACTAGTGAGAAAGCCTCCAGCCAGTGCGCCACCAATCGTCGCCAGGACTCCAACCGTACCGGGAATCAACCCGATTTGCACAGGCGAAAATTGCCGATCCACCCAAAACGGGCGAATCATAGGACCCAAGGCCATATCGCCCAACTTGAATGTCAGGATAAAAAGCGCCACAATGATAAACTTCGGTCGTTGAAGCAAGTCTGCAAACGGGAGGACCACCCGCTCATACAAGGACAGAGACGGTACGGCTGGCAGACGAGGAAGGGGAGGCAATCGCCAAGAGAGCCAGAGAGCCAATCCGGCCAGGAGCACCGCGGCACCCGCAAAGGCTATGGCCCATCCCCACATTCCTGCTCCCGCGACAAGCCAGCCCCCTGAGGCAATGAGCGCAATACGGTATGCTGTTACGCGGACGCCGTTGGCCAAGCCGAGCTCCCGTTTCTCGAGAAATTGAATGCTGTAGGCATCGATGGCGATATCTTGCGTGGCCGAGCACAGCGCAAGCAGGAGAAATACAAGCCAGAGGCTTGGTCCTATGGTTGCGATGTCTCCCCACAATAGGACAAGCATTCCCGCACTTAACAGGACTTGACAGGTCACGATCCAGGTGCGGCGTTCCCCCACAAGATCGACGACTGGTGCCCAGCAAAACTTCAACGTCCAGGCCAACCCTGCCACGCTGAGCAACCCAATGTGCCTGAGGCTCATGCCATGCATCCGAAAGTACACGGGATAGGCATCCATCAAGAGGCCAAAAGGGAAGCCTTCTCCAAAATAGAGCACGCCCACCCAGAACAACTTGCTTGGCATCAAGGACATTACCGGTTTCTTGGCCAACCGCATGGTAAGGAGACCGTTTCCAAGAAAAAGCCCTTTCTATTGAAGACGGCTCCTTTTCTCTGTCTTCAGGTCCGGAACACTGCACTCCAAGACTGCAGCGCAGGTCTGCTATGGCTTTTGTGAACAGCGCTGGGGTAAGCCGATCAGTAGTGCGCCGGCTTTTTTCGATACAGTTGCTGCCTGGTCAGATCGTCGTCCTTGCGGCCACAGCTCTGATTCTCGCCGGCACCGGATTGCTAATGCTTCCTTTTGCCACCCCACCTCAGGTGGAAATCCGATTCATCGACGCCCTCTTTACCGCCACATCAGCGGTTTGCGTCACAGGCTTAATCGTTCTGGATACCCCGCATGAATTCACGCTCTTCGGACAACTGATTATTCTGTTCCTGATCCAGATTGGCGGGCTAGGCTACGCCTTGATGGCCACCCTCATCCTGCTCGCCTTGGGCCGACGGATTGGACTGCGCGACCGTATGATGCTCGCAGAGACCTTGAGCACCTTGGATATGGCCCGGTCTGTGCAGTATGTCAAGCTGGTCGCCATCATTACCTTTGGCCTTGAGGGGTTGGGGGCTTTGTTGCTGACGGTCCGCTTCGCCGGAGAGATGCCCATGACCGAGGCCCTGTATTCAGGGGTATTCCATGCCATTTCCGCATTCAACAACGCGGGGTTCTCGCTTTTTTCCGATAGTCTCATCTCGTATCAAGCCGATATCCCTGTGAATCTGGTCATCACGATTCTGATTCTTATGGGGAGCACCGGATTTTTGGTCTTTCAAGACCTGTGGGACAATTTCACCGGGAGACGGTTTCGGTTCCAAACTCATACCAAGTTGGTGATCATTACCACGCTTATCCTGTTAGGCGGGGGAACAATGGGAATCCTCTGGCTGGAATGGAACAACCCGCTGACCTTCCAGCCCTTGAGTTTCGGCGAACGGTTAGCTGTCGCCTATTTCCATACCGTCTCCAGAACGGCTGGATTCATCACAATCGACATCAGCCAGATGCAGGATGCTACCCTGTATTTTCTTATCCTCCTCATGGCGATCGGCGGCTCGCCCGGGAGTATGTCGGGCGGGATCAAGACCACGGCCGTGGCCATCGTGTGGCTCACGATTTGGTCAGTCCTCAGACGACGGGCGGATGTCGAGGTCTTTCATCGACGCATTCCCCTTGATTTGGTCATCCGTGCATTCTGCCTCTGCATTTTAGCTGTCACGGTGATCACCGGATTCACGCTGATCCTGGCTTTTACAGAGCAGCGGCCCTTCTTGAGCATTATGTTCGAGGTCACCTCGGCAATGGGCATTGTCGGAATGTCACTAGGAGACGGCGCCGCACATAGCCTGTCGGCACTGTTTACGGATTTTGGGAAAAGCATCATCATCGTCTCAATGCTTTTGGGCCGCTTCGGTCCTCTAATGATTGGGCTGTTTGCCGTTAAGACCGCTCCGCAGAGCCGGTATCGATTTCCCGAATCCCGGGTGGTCATTGGCTGAAACAGGTCTCACAGGTCATGCCAGCCGGCGCTGCAAGACAAGAATGAACACCACCAGTGTTGGCAGCGGAGCGACGACAAACGGCGGCAGCCAGATCCACACATTTCTGCCTCGCACTCGCGCCTGGTCAAACATCCACACAAAAATCCAGATCAAGAGCAAGAAGTAATTCAAGAGCAGCCAATGGGTTGTTCTCGTTGTAAGCCCGCTTACCTCTTCTCCGGAGGCCGCCATCCAAAAGAGCAGTTCCAAGAGAGCAAAGACCACTAGCAGCGTGATGACAATGCGTTTGCTCCAGACATACATGCGTGCTTCTCCTTTGGTTAAGAGGACCCGTGACGAATCATGAAAGGCCTTCTTTCGTATGCATTCGTTGCAGCATAGTAAAGGCCTGCAAGAGATTCAAATACA
>RFGT01000166.1 GCA_003696975.1 Nitrospirota bacterium
AAAGGAGGGACAATCCAGAAGACAAAAGGAATCGGTGTGTTTTCGCTTGCCTCCAATCAGACATGACATGAGCTTCTCCCACAGGTTACCTCTTTTTCTTTGTGCACCATGATTTTCCCGACAAAGGAGGCCAGCCTTCACAACTAGCTGTTTTCAGGCCTCTTCTGCAAAGGATCCGCACCCTATACAAACGTTGTTTCGGTTGATTAATTGTTGTGTATTATGCGCGGCGCAGAACTTTTTCCGGGACTTGCGCTTATTCAGCACTACCCAACATATCGGTCGACCAATGGCCAATTGAAATCCGAACAACCAGGCACAGGACTCCACATAACGTCTCAAATTCTGCAACAACGTTACGTGTATTCACGTCACGTGCCCTGCGGCCACCCTGGTTGAAAGCACACACACGACCATCTGCCCTGCATCACCAATACCCTATGTCACGCTTGGCCAGCCGACATCGCTGCTCCTCACTTTGTGGAGAAAAGAAAGGAATGGGTCAGAGGATAAGACGGCTGCTGGCTGCAGCCTACGCCCATCCACGCCGTTGAGCAAGCAAAAAATCTTCATATTCCAGATCAATTCCACACACTGGACATTCATAGGGTTGATCTGGGGAAGGAATGGACAACTCTTCCTCCTGGATTCGTCCCTGACAGACGTGATAAAAGTGACCCCGTGCATGTTCATGATCCAGCACATCACTCTCGTACTTCAAGATCATGACTGCCTCCTTCCAGTTGTTGCCAGCTCTCATCCCTCTCTGATGAACCCCCAACATGACGAGACGAGGAAGTGATATATAACAAGGGCACTCGATGAGGCGCAATCCGCACAAATGGTTCCCTTCTCAGAGGAGGGGCCTGCTGTTCCCGCTTCGTACCTATTATCCCAGCATGGTCTTTATTCCTGTCGCCTGTCTCATCCTGGGTATCAACTCTGAGATGGATAGCTTGACACTCGATTCGCCTGACCCAGCACATGTCTTGGCAGCTCGCCCTGGGCGGATTTCCTCACCAATCACTCTTGTCCCGCTGGTGTTAAAAGGGTTGCAGCACCCGCTCTTTATTACCCATGCCTCTGGCCACGGACGGCGATTGTTCGTAGTCGAGCAGGCAGGCCGCATTCGCCTTCTCGACTCAGAGCGCCTCCATCCTACGCCGTTCCTCGATATTACCGCAAAAGTGCAATCCGGGGGAGAACAAGGACTCCTTGGCTTAGCATTCCATCCCCGCTATGCGACGAATGGTCGATACATCGTCAACTATACTCGTGTGCCGGACGGTGCCACGGTGGTCTCGGAATTCCGCGTCTCATCCGACCCCGCTCGCTCAGCCCCACAAGAACGTGTTCTCTTGGTTATTCCCCAGCCGTTTAGCAACCATAATGGAGGCATGGTCGCGTTTGGTCCGGATGGATTCTTGTATATCGGAACAGGCGATGGCGGTGCAGGGGGAGACCCAGGCAATCACGCCCAGAATCCACATGACCTGCTGGGGAAAATCCTCCGAATCGACGTCGATCATGGCTCACCCTACGCGATTCCCTCCGACAATCCCGGGATCATTCACGGCTGGGCAGGCGAGGTGTATGCCTTGGGATTGCGCAATCCCTGGCGATTCTCTTTCGACCGGCTGACAGGCACTCTCTGGGCTGGCGACGTGGGGCAGGATAACTGGGAGGAGATCGACGTGATCGAGAAGGGGAAGAACTACGGATGGCGGATCATGGAAGGGATGCATTGTTACCACCCTCCCCAAGGTTGCCGCCGAGAGCAGTTGATTCTACCTGTGGCGGAATATCGAAATGCCCCACCGCGTTGTGCGATTACCGGCGGATACGTATATCGGGGTCGGTTGATCCCCGACCTCGCAGGCACCTACGTGTTCGGGGACTACTGTAGCGGCGAAATTATGGGCCTTCGCAACGGGACCATCACCGTACTCCTCGATACGGATCTCCGTATTGCCTCGTTTGGAGAAGATGAGCGAGGAGAACTGTACGTTGTTCACCACGGCGGAGGAATTTATCGAATTATCCCCGCTTCTTAAGCACTCCATCTCTGCCGCGACATTTTTCGGGCCTGCCTCATGCCGTATCACGGTCGGAGGACAGCAGCGAGACTTTGCGGAACAACTCGATCTCATCTAAGACTTTTCCCACACCCAACACCACCGAGGTTAGGGGATCGTCGACAGTAATGATGGGGAGATTGGTCTCCTCCTGGAACCGTGTGGCCAGGCCCGGCAGCAGTGACCCTCCGCCTGTAATCACCACCCCCCGATCGATGATGTCCCCAGCTAATTCAGGTGGCGTATTTTCCAGTGAAGTGCGAAGCGCGTTAACGATGGCGTGAATGGGCTCTTCCAATGCCTCTCGAATTTCCGCATCGTTGACCACTACCGTCCTTGGGATACCGGAGATCATATCTCGGCCTTTCACCATCATGGTCTTTCTCTCCTCAAGCGGATACGCCGAACCCACCTCGATTTTGACTTTTTCGGCCATATGTTCGCCAATCAACAAATTGTACCGCCGCTTGATATAGTTCATGATGGCGTCGTCCATTTGATCACCGGCCACTTTAACCGATTCACTGCATACAATTCCTCCCAGCGAGATTACGGCGATATCAGTGGTACCTCCTCCAATATCCACGACCATATTTCCAGAGGGCTCGGTAATTGGGAGACCCGCGCCAATCGCCGCGGCGACAGGTTCTTCGATCAAATAAACCTCACGGGCTCCCGCGTGCGTCGCCGACTCACGAACTGCCCGTTGTTCAACTTCGGTAATCCGAGACGGCACGCCGATAATACAGCGAGGCCGGACAAAGGCGTTGCGATTGTGAGCTTTGGTAATAAAGTATTTGAGCATTCGCTCAGTCATGGCAAAGTCGGCAATAACTCCTTCCTTAATAGGACGGATCGCAACGATATTCCCTGGAGTCCGGCCGACCATTCGCTTCGCTTCCATTCCCACGGCTAAGACCGTATTCGACTGTTTTTCCAACGCGACGACCGAGGGCTCTCTCAGGACAATGCCTTTGCCGCGAACATAGACCAATGTCGTGGCAGTCCCGAGATCAATGGCCAGATCACTAGAAAACCACCCTAATACTTCTCCTGCTAATCCCACAATACATCCTCACTTTGACGCATGTTCTCGGACAGGGGCTCGCGTTTTGACAATCCCTTCCCCTTTCAACGCAATGTCAACTCTGCTTGGTACCACGAAGCCGGTTTGGCAGGATACATCCACCCCGTTCGGCTTGAACGCAGGCTAGGCCATTACGGAAATTGTGTCAAGTGTTGAACTCTTGACATCTTGCCACGATATTGTAGCCTTGTAGTCATAAATCCATGGAGGTGGTAGACTTGAACGTGAGCACCATATCCATTCGCCCGCGGGTCTTTTTCCGAACTCGTTGACACCCTATTCATACTCTTGTTATTCCCCTGTCATGTTAACAAAATCCATTCTACTCGGCGTAGGACTGACTTCAGTCGCTGTCTATCTAGGGTTAGTGGGGTTTCTTCGGCTTAGTGATACAACGCCTCCGCGTATTACGCTGGAAACTCCTTTCACGCGCGTTGGTCCGAGTACACCTCTAGCCCTTTCTATCGAAGACCAGGAGACCGGCTTGCGAGACGTATCGATCCGCATCATGCAGAATATGGAAACATTTTCTCTCGTGACGCGGCAGTTTCCTTCACACGGGCCGTTCTCCCTTCAAGCTGGACGCGAACATACCTTTCACATTGAACTCACTCCATTCGCTACTGAGACTATCCCCCGACGACGGGGACCTGCCACGCTTATTGTTACCGCACGGGATTATTCATGGCGCGGATTCTTCGAGGGCAATTGGCAACGGCTCGAGCAAGCCTTCACGGTGAAATTCACTCCACCACGCCTGGAAGTTGCTACCCTTCCTCCCTCGATGCAACAGGGTGGATCCGGAGTTGTACAGTACCATGTTTCCCAGGATGCCATCCGATCCGGTGTACAAATCGGAGAGGCTTTTTTCCCGGGATATTCGTTGCCTGACGAGTTCACTTACTTTGCCCTCATTGCCTTCCCCTACCACCTCCCTCCTGAAACACCGATCCAACTGGTGGCTGACGACGGATTGGGGAACCAGGCCGTCTACCCGCTGGACATCCCGGTCAAGGCCCGGCAATGGCGAACGCGGCGTATGACCATCACTGATCGATTCATTCAAGCCATCGTGAGGCCTGTTCTGGCAAACACTCCAGACATTCGTGAGACAGGAGATCCATTGAACGACTTTCTGGAGGTGAACAACCGACTGCGACAGAGAAATGCCCAACGTCTTCGGGAGTTGGCGGCTCAAACCCAGCCCGAGGCTCTCTGGGAAGGCCCCTTCCTGCAACTGTCCCATTCTCAAGTACAATCGGCTTTCGCCGACCATCGGGAATATCTCTATCACGGGCAAGTCGTGGATGTGCAGGATCACTTGGGGATCGACCTCGCCGTCACCAAGCGATACCCCGTTGAAGCTGCCAATCATGGCGTGGTGATCATGGCCGAGTATTTCGGCATCTATGGCAATACCATCGTCATCGATCACGGCTATGGGCTTCAATCCCTCTACGCCCACCTCTCATCGTTCGCGGTGAACGTGGGAGACCGGGTGCGAAAAGGCCAGATCATCGGCCGATCAGGTATGACCGGATTGGCGGCTGGAGATCATCTCCATTTCAGCTTGTTGATCCATGGCGTGCAAGTCGATCCAATCGAATGGTGGGACCCCAAATGGGTGGCAACGAGAATCAGCCCATATCTTTCACCGCGCCATTCGATTCGTTCCCTGTCTCCTGCTCCAATAGGACCCGAGACGAAATCACCTCCGGTCGGTTTCTGAGGTTGTCACGTTTTTATGCAACAAGTGGAGTGAACATGACTCGGCAACGGCCAACCACCAGGCCCCATACACCAGCCTCAACCGAGGCGATTATCCCCGTCCCGATCGAGCAGACCACTCGGCAGCGGTATCTCAACTACGCCTTATCGGTTATTACTGCCCGAGCTCTTCCGGATGTCCGCGACGGGTTAAAACCCGTGCAGCGCAGGATCTTATTTTCCATGTTTCACAATCACCGGTTAACTCCGGATCGCGCCCCTATCAAGAGCGCCAAAGTGGTGGGGGCCGTCATTGGGGAATGGCATCCTCATGGCGACGCGGCCGTGTATGATGCTATGGCGCGCATGGCGCAGCCCTGGTCTTTGCGAATGCCTTTGGTAGACGGGCATGGAAACTTTGGAAGCCTCGATGGCGATCCGCCTGCTGCGTATCGCTACACCGAAGCACGATTGACCCCCCTCGCGGTTGAACTCCTGTCCGAGTTGCAGAAAGAAACCGTGGACTTCCAGGCAAACTACGATGGAAAAGGCGAAGAGCCCGTTGTGCTCCCGGCTCGCTTCCCTAATCTTCTCGTCAATGGCTCCACCGGTATCGCCGTAGGCATGGCCACCAATATCCCCCCGCACAATTTGCGGGAAGTGATTGAGGGCGCTATCGCGTTAATCGATGACCGGGACCGTACGATCGCGGATCTCATGAAATTCATCAAAGGCCCGGATTTTCCCACCGGCGGGGAGATTCTCAACTCTCGCGCCGAGCTCCGCCACATCTATGAAACCGGGCAAGGATCCATTCGCATCCGTGGAGAATTTACAGTCGAGCCACAGCCCTACGGGAAAACCCATTTGATTATTACCTCCATTCCCTTCGCGGTCGACAAGGCCACGATTGTCGAACGCATCGGCGAATTGATCGCGGCGAGAAAGGTCCCCCAGTTGCTCGACGTTCGAGACGAATCCACGACAGATGTCCGCATTGTGCTCGAATTGCAAAAGGATGCCGATCCCAACCTCGCGATGGCTTATCTCTTCAGACATACCCCCCTTCAAATGAACTTCGCCGTGAATCTCACCTGTCTCGTGCCGATTCCCGGATCCCCCATCGCCAAGCCGGCTTGCCTGAACCTCAAACACCTGTTGGAGCACTTCATTGACTTTCGCTTTGAAACGGTTCGGCGGCGGTTGACCTACGACCTGCAAGTCATCACACAACGCCTTCATTTGCTGACCGGATTCAAGATCATTTTCGACGCGCTGAATCAGGCCCTCGCGCTGATCCGCCACAGTGACGGCAAAGCCGATGCGGCTCAAAAACTCCAGCACCGCTTTCATCTCGATCATGCACAAACCGAAGCGATCTTGGAAACTCCCATCTATAAGCTCTCCCGGACCGAGATCAAGAAGATGCTGGAAGAATTGACCGACAAGCACCGACAGGCCCGAGAGCTTGAAGCGCTCTTGGCGTCCAGGACTCGCCTCTGGAACGTGGTCAAACAGGAATTACAGGAACTCGCCGACACCTATCATGATCCGCGGCGGACCAAGGTCGGCCGCCGCCATGTCGACGAGCTCACCTTTGATCCAGACGCCTATCGGATTCGTGAGGATGCCGTGATCACGGTCTCTGCTGATGGATGGATTCGCCGAGTCGGCGTTATCAAGGAATTGAGCAAGGCCCGGATTCGCGAAGGCGATGCCCTCCTCACAGTCATTGGGGGAAGCACCCTTGACACCGCGGTATTTTTCTCAAATTATGGAAGCGCCTACACGATTCGCATCGGCGATATCCCTCCGGCTCGAAGCGGGTATGGAGATCCAGTTCAAAAGCTGTTCAAGTTCAAAGACGGAGAGCGAGTGGTGGCCGCTCTGAGCTTTGATCCACGCCTGCGGACGCAAACGCCCGACACGCGCCAATCCGCCTCATCCTCCTCGCTTCCTCTCTTTGATCAGATGACCGACAAGTCAAGGGAGTCAAGCGAAGAGATAGCGCTCGCCATCACCACCTCCGGTCTAGGGCTTCGGTTTCAGCTTTCCTCGCTCAAAGAGCCTTCAACCCGGCTGGGGCGCAAGTTCATGAAGGTACGAGAGGGTGAGGAGGTCCTAGGTGTTGAACGCTGTTCTCCTGAGGCGTTGGCCGTGGCTGTCGTCACAGTTCAAGGTCGGCTGCTCCTCTGTGATCCTCGCGAGATCGCCTTGCTATCCGGCCCGGGACGAGGGGTCACCGTGATCAAGCTCGACCCGCACGACCGTGTCCTAGCGTTTCGCATCCTTCGCACCCGCGACGAGCCATTCGTCTTGCTCAAAGAAGATGGCGGCAAGATCGTGGTCTCCCTTCACAAATATCAGCTCGCCGGCCGAGGCGGGAAGGGCCATCCTCTTTTCAAACGGGGTTCCTTGCAGGGTGTGGAACACCCTTCGCTCGAAGTACCAGTGTTTCTTCAGGGGCAAACGGTTTCATGACGATCCTCATACCGTGATACTTGGGCAGATCGTGACAAAAGATCCCGGTACAACCCCATGAGCAAGACGTACAATGCACGCGACATTGTGGTGCTTGAAGGCATTGAGCCGGTGCGGCGGCGACCCGCCATGTACATCGGCGGGACGGACAAAACCGGACTCCACCATCTGGTCGGGGAAATCGTCGACAATGCCGTGGATGAGGTCATGAACGGATATGCTTCACGGATCACCGTTGAGTTGGATCGCCATGGCGATGGAATTCGCATTACGGACAACGGACGAGGCATCCCCGTGGATCGCCATCCCCTCTATCGCAAGTCCGCACTGGAAATCATCATGACCACCTTGCATGCCGGTGGCAAATTCGAAACCGGGAGTTATCTCCATTCTGGAGGGTTGCATGGCGTGGGAGCGTCAGTGGTCAATGCCCTTTCTCAATACCTTGAGGTCACAGTCAAGCGCGATGGGTATGAATGGCAACAGACCTATCGAGCCGGCAAACCCCAAGGCCCCGTCACCCGCAAGAAGGCCACCCGAGAAACAGGAACGTCCGTGTACTTTCAGCCCGATCCCGCCATTTTTGGCAAGCGCACCACGTTCGATCCCACACTCTTGAAGGAAACACTCGAAGCCAGAGCGTACCTCCATAAGGGGCTCACCATTGTGTTTCATGACGGGACCACCAACGAAACCCACGAATTCGTGCACAAACAGGGCATTCAAGAGTACTTGCGTAAGCTCGTGAGCGAACGGGGGCGAAAGCCTACAGCCGATTTTCTCTTCTACTTGGAGCGGTCCAGCCGGACAGATCAGGATTCTCAAACATCTGACCAGCGCTTCCGGCTGGAAGTCGCCTTGCAATGGACGGATGAACCTGCGGAATTCATCCGCAGTTATGTCAATGGCGTGGCAACCCCCAGTGGAGGGACGCACGAAAGTGGACTGCGTACCGCCATCGTCAAGGCGGCCCGCCAGTACATGGAGACGCACCAGCTCATCCCCAAGGGCCTGGCCATTCAAGCTGAAGACATTCGTGAGGGATTGGCGTGCATCTTAAGCGTGTTCATGCTCAACCCTCAATTCCAAGGCCAAACCAAAGATCGCCTGAACAATCCCGAGGTCCAAGGTCTCGTGGACAACGCCGTCCGTCCTGCGTTGGAGACCTTTTTCCACGAGAATCAAAGCATTGCCGAAGCCTTGATCAACCGCATGATTTTAGCGGCCCGGGCGCGGGAAGCCTCGCGGGAAGCCTCAAAAGCAGTCCGCCGCAAATCCGCGGTCAGCCACAGGTTGAATCTGCCGGGGAAGCTTGCCGACTGTCAGAGCACGGACCCGACGGTTAGTGAGTTGTTCATTGTGGAAGGGGACTCAGCCGGCGGCACAGCCAAACAAGGGCGGGACTTGACCACTCAAGCTATTTTCCCCATTCGCGGCAAGGTCCTCAATACCGAGGAGTTGTCAGTAACCAAGGTCATTGAAAACAAAGAGCTCGCTGATTTGGTCAAAGTCCTCGGATGCGGAATCGGCAAAGAGTTCGACTATACAAGACTCCGCTACCATAAAGTTATCCTGCTGATGGATGCCGATATCGACGGGTACCATATCAGCACCTTGCTCCTGACCTTTTTCTTTCGCCATTTGCCAGAACTCATCAAACACGGACATATCTATATTGCGCAGCCGCCCTTATATCGCATTGATATTGGAAAGGAGATCTATTGGGCGGGATCCGACGAAGAGAAAGAACGGATTCTCGCCGCAACTCGGTCCCATGCCAAGCCCACCATCAGCCGGTTCAAGGGATTAGGGGAAATGTTCCCCCAACAACTGAAAGAGACCACCCTCGATCCCAAGACCAGGCGATTACTCAAGATCGAACTGCACGATGAGCAGGAGACGAACCGCACATTTCATGAACTCATGGGCAAGCGCACGGATGCCCGGTATGCCTTCTTGATGGCCAATGCCACCATGGCGGATAATCTGGATGTTTAATTTCTCTCCTGTGTCGTGTTCTCATGCCTGACACCCAAGACCTCATCAAGCAAGTTCACCACTACCATCAGGAAACCAAACACAATTTCAATCGATATGCGCGCTCCCTCGGCTATCTCGACTGGGCAAACCAACCTAATCCCTTTCGACGGTATCAGGGCGCGCCGCTGGTGAAACTTCCTTTGCTGCGACTCGATGAACCCCCGCTTTCGCCCTCATATGACGCTCTGTACGAAAGTATACTTCCACCCCAGCCTCTCACCCTGAAGACGCTGTCTCGTTTTTTTGAATATGCCCTCTCCATCACCGCATGGAAAGCCTACGGAGGAACCCGCTGGGCGCTGCGGAGCAATCCCTCTAGCGGCAACCTTCATCCTACAGAAGGGTATTGTATCCTGGGGACTTATCCCGCCCTTCCACTCGAACCGGGACTCTACCATTATGCCCCCAAGGAACATGGACTCGAGTATCGCTGCCAATATGCTCCTGATGCAGTTCATGAGCTACTGGCCCCCTTCCCGCCAGATACCTTTCTCGTGGGGCTCAGTTCCATACACTGGCGCGAAGCCTGGAAATACGGAGAGCGGGCCTTTCGCTACTGCCAACATGATATTGGTCATGCCCTGGGTACTCTCCGGATTGCAGCCGCCACGCTCGGCTGGCGGCTGATCGTACTGACGGGCGTTGACGACCACACAATCGGCACGCTACTGGGAATTCAGCGCGATCAAGATTTCCTGCAGACCGAGCCGGAATTTCCCGAGCTCTTGGCCGCCGTTCTTACCATCCAACCCGAATCCGAGGTCTCCATCCCCTTGACCGTAGACTCTTGTCATGTGCAGCAATGCAGCGAGGGAAGTTGGCATGGAACCGCCAACCGGCTCAGCCGGGACAACCCTGTGCCCTGGGAGATTATCGACGAGGTGACAGCGGCTTCTTGGAAACATTCCCGAGAAACCGACGCGCTTACGCTTTTTCCATTCAACTCTGCTTGCACCACTTCCCCGAAAGAAGAGAGTTCTCCTTCGCTTCTAGCTGGAGCCATCATCCACCAGAGGCGCAGTGCCGTTGCGTTCGACGGGAAGACATCGATCCCTCTCGCCCGCTTTTACGCCATGCTGTCTCGCATCATGCCACACAGTGAGCGACCCGTCTCCCAGCGCCCTGTGCCCTGGGATGCCGTTCCCTGGGATCCGACTATTCACCTGGGCGTCTTCGTCCATCGAGTGGATGGCCTTTCGCCTGGCCTGTATCTGCTTATCCGCCATCATGATCCCGCCATGCGGCAGGTTTTCCAGCAGGCCATGCATGCCCATTTTTCCTGGATTACCCCACCTGGCTGTCCGTCAGAACTCCCCTTCTATTTGTTGGAAGAAGGCCATGCTCAACAATTGGCGATGCAACTCAGTTGCTGGCAGGATATCGCCGGGGATAGCGCCTTCTCCCTGGGTATGATCGCGGAGTTTGATGCCTCGCTGAACCGGTATGGTCCATGGTTTTATCGCCGGCTGTTTTGGGAAGCCGGCCTGATTGGACAGGTACTCTATTTAGAAGCCGAAGCCGCCGGCGTCCGCGCCACAGGTATCGGTTGTTTCTTTGACGACCCAGTGCATCGAGTCTTTGGATTCTATCCCAGCACCCAATTTCAATCACTCTACCATTTTACAGTGGGGGGACCGATCGAGGACCGGCGCCTGACGACCCTTCCACCTTATGAAGGCACCTCCTTGTAAGCGCTTGGGCTCATACAGCCCGCCTAGGCAACGGAGCTCCCCTCATTCATGTGAGTGCGAGGAACGAAACAACCCTTGAAGCGACCCTTCTGAATACGTTAGGGTAGAGATTCTAGCAGACTATAGGTTTCTCTCCGTAGCCGTGAATACGCGGATGTTGTATTCTTGACAGCCGCGCGGCCGCGACCGCCAAACAAGATCAGACGCTCCTCATCGTCTGCGAAGAGGAGAGACAGACAATCATCAAGTTTCACACATAAAGGAGGCCGTATATGAACCCATTGGAAACCGTTGCTGGGACGATTACTGCCGGTTTTATCTTGACCCTGGTGTTGTACGTGTTGGTCAGCGCAATTGTGCCGTGAGCAGTAGGACTTTGTGCGTTTTGGTTTTTTCTATGACTGGCGAATTTTTTCAAACCGTGCGAACGTTCCACATATGAAGAAAGAGGGTGACCTATGGCA
>RFGT01000167.1 GCA_003696975.1 Nitrospirota bacterium
GCATGAGAGAAGCCCATTCACCAGCAGATCGCCGAATACTCATGCCATGAAGTATAGCGAGACCTTGACGCAAAATACAATAAATACAATCCAGCAACCGTACCTGTTTTTATTGACAGACTCCAGGGACATCTGTAGGGTGTCACCCCGTTTGAGAAAGAGTCTATGACCTGCAGAGCGGCAGAAGATGCCCGGCGAATTTCTACCTTCCTTAGGAGCAATTCGTGAAGATCGAAGAGTATCTCGAACAGAAACGCTTGGAAGTCGACCAGTTTTTAGAACATTACATTCCCCATACTCAAACCACTCCAGCCATTCTCTATGAAGCGATTCGCTATAGTCTATTCGCAGGGGGCAAGCGTATTCGACCGATCTTGACGATCGCTTCGGCGGAAGCTCTCGGTCAGCCTCCCAAAGCCCTGCTGCCGGTGGCATGTGCCTTCGAATGCATCCACACCTATTCGTTGATTCACGATGACTTGCCTGCCATGGATAACGACGATTTTCGCCGGGGCAAGCTGACGAACCATAAGGTTTTTGGCGAGGCGATTGCCATCCTCGCCGGGGATGGACTCCAGACCCTGGCTTTTGAATTGTGCAGCCGACCGGATCTCGTCCACGATGTGGAGCCGCAACGTCAGATTCAGGTGATCTATGAATTGGCCCTAGGAGCCGGCAATCAGGGCATGGTGGGCGGACAAGTGCTCGATATGCAAGCCGAGCATCAAGTGGCTGATCTGGCGACCCTTCAACAGATCCACCATCATAAGACAGGGCGACTCATCCGTGCTGCAGTTCGGGCCGGAGCCTTGCTCTCCGGGGCCACACCTACCCAACTGGACCATCTCACACGTTTTGCGGAACATATCGGCTTGGCTTTCCAGATTGCCGACGATGTCCTGAACGTCACTGGAACCCAAGAGGAGTTGGGGAAAGCACCCAAAACCGATGCGCAGCGCGGCAAGCAAACGTATCCGGCGTTGTATGGCGTGGAACGGGCCCAGGCTCTGGCACAGGAATGCATTAATCGCGCTCTCGACTGCCTGCACCCCTTTGATCACAAAGCTGATCCCTTGCGAGAAATCGCCCGCTACATTGTGAACCGCCGACATTAAAAAAGAAGACTGTCAAATCCATGAGTTATAGACCGGCCAGTGTATATTGTGGAGGCTTTTGGGCATATTCCCTAACAAGGTCGCATGCCCAGAGTCCTGCGGCTAGGGTAAACCCCCTCTTACAGCTTCTACCTTCTTTTTCGTCTCTGTTTCACACCCATGTCCCATAATCCTATCCTCGTAACGGGAGCCACAGGATTCATTGGATCGGCTGTTGTCAGAGCCTTGCTGCGTGCGGGGCTGCCTGTGCGGGTTCTGATTCGCCGGTGCAGCGATCTCGGAAACCTGGCTGGGTTAACCGTGGAACACGCCTACGGCGACTTGCTCGATCCGGATTCCCTCCGGGCCGCCATGAGAGGATGCCGGTACCTGTACCATGTAGCGGCCCATTATGCCTTGTGGGATCGAGATCCTGCTCGGTTCTATCGCGTCAACGTAGAGGGTACAAAGCATGTACTCGACGCCGCACGTGAAGCAGGCGTACAACGGATCGTGTATACCAGCACCATCGGGGCAATCGGCCTTCCCGAAAAAGGTGGAGTGGCTACCGAAGAGACTCCATTGACACCAACTCAACTGGCCGGACATTACAAACGTTCAAAGTTCATGGCGGAGCAAGAAGTCATCCGCTATGCGCAACGAGGGCTACCTGTCGTCATCGTCAACCCCACGGCCCCTATCGGCGAGTATGACCGGAAACCAACGCCGACTGGACAAATCATCGTAGACTTCATGAAGGGGCGCATGTGGGCATATATGGACACAGGCATGAATCTCATCGATGTGGATGACGTGGCGCTGGGCCATCTATCCGCCATGGAACGCGGCCGAATTGGCGAGCGCTATATTTTGGGGAACCAAAACCTTACCCTTCAGGAGATTTTCCAGTTGCTCAGCCAAATTACCGGGGTGCGGGCCCCGCGAATCAAACTGCCCCGCCATTTCGTGCTGCCCTTGGCCTACCTGGACACGTGGGTCGCCAATTACATCACCCACAGGCAGCCCCGGATTCCAGTGGAAGGCGTGCGCATGGCCAAGTACTACATGCATTACGATTGCACCAAAGCGCGCCGCGAATTGGGGCTTCCCCAGACGCCCATTGAGCATGCCATGGAAAAGGCTGTTCGGTGGTTTCGTGCCCATGGGTATGCCTGCTAATGATGGAGCTTTCTCGCCTGATCGTAAACACTGTGCTCTTGCGGCCTTATGTCTTCTTCTTCTTGGCGGTTTCGCTCATGTCTGCCTCTCGGGTGCTCGGCTGGCCGCGAACAAGCGTCCTGTTTGGCGTCACGTGGATCATTGCGTTTCTCTGTGAATGGTCCTCCACCCGTATTGGTATCCCTTTCGGAGACTACTTCTACACCGGAACGACCGTAGGAGAAGAACTGTATCTCTCCAATGTACCATTCATGGATTCGCTGTCGTTTACGTTTTTGCTGTATGCGAGTTACTGTCTCGCCCTGCTGTTTTGTCTCCACTGGACAAATCACACCTCTTTCCAACCATTCGACCTGGGCACTATGGTTTCATGGCCTGTGATTGGATTGACCGCCTTATTTTTCATGCTGATCGATGTGGTCATCGACCCGGTTGCTCTTCGAGGCGATCGATGGTTTCTGGGACAAATCTATGGCTATCCCGAGCCTGGACTCTATTTTGGCGTACCACTGGCCAACTTTGGAGGCTGGTTGATCGTAGGTTTGCTTTCCATGAGCATCTATCGCCTTCTCGGATCCACCCCTTGGCTGGTGGCCCGTACTTCCCCAGTGGTCCGCCGGAACGATGTGCTGCTGGGATGCGGGCTTTACTACGGGATTTTGGCCTTCAACCTCTTCATGACCTTCTGGATTGGCGAACCGCTGCTGGGGGTGGTGGGGTGTCTGCTGTATCTTCCTCTCACGGCTTTGGCTGTGCTCAAGCTGGGCCGCGTGATCTAATCTAAAATGAACCGGGGGGAAGGCAGGACTTCTTGTCCACTTTGACCCTTGACTTGAGACCATGACAAGACACCGGTAAGATGTGCGTGATCTGCACAACCAAATACCACTCAACAAGCGGAGAAGAAGGCAGTGAGATGAAGCTCTTGCTGGTTCTTTGGTTGCGACCAGAGGCGGCATTGGGGGAAATACCCGCGGCCATGGTGGCCGTGGAGTCTGATAGACCAATTCATCTTAAGGGATTCCTAGCTCGCGAAGGAGAGTATCTCCCATGATCCAATATGGCATAGGGGGTCTATGATGCGAAAGTTCATCGTTTCACTGATTCTGGCGGTCGTAGTATGGTTCGGCAGCGGAGCTCTGGGATTTCCCCATGTGTTTCAAGTGATGTTTGTGGTCTACGTAGGATTGGGGTTTCTGGTTTTCTTGCTACTGGACGCTCCTCCTGTACCGCAGCTTTCGGGATGGAAAGCCTTGGTTGCCTTGGTGGGTTTTTATCTTCTCATTTCTGGCCTATACATTGGAGGTGCCATTGCCCTTCCTCAATATGACCCCAACGTGGAAAAGGAAAAGATTGCTAAATTACTCGAGCGCCGACGCGCTCGATTTCTGGCGAAAGAGCACGAAGTGGAAGAGCTCCTCCAAAAGGTGAAGGCTCTGGAAGAGAAAACTCAAACCTTGTTTGCCAAATTAAACACGTTTGCACCGGCTCCTGTGTCCCCCGTCGAGGTCGAAAGCCAGGGGAGACCCATGACAATTGTCGAACGCGGGAAAGAAGTCTATGAACTCTACGAGTGCTACAATTGCCACAAAATCGGCGGGAAGGGGAGTGTCAAGAAACGAGGACCTGTACTCGACAACATTGGAAGCTTTCTGACGGTGGAAGACATCAAGCGGAAAATTTTGGATCCCGCGTATCTCTACGCCGAGGGATTTGAAGAAGAACACAAAAAAGGCCGGATGCCTGACAAATACAAGGACTTGATGACGGATGAAGAAGTCACAGCCTTAGCCACCTACCTTTCGACCCTGAAAGATCCAACGGCGAAGACGCCGAGACCCATATTCGTGAAAACTGATGTTCAGCACGGGTTCACAGTCTTTGGACACGTCCGTGACGCAACCGGAAAACCGGTGGCTGGCGTGAAAGTCAAGGCGGTTCCCAAAAAGAAGGGTGGACACGCTGCTTCTGCCACTACCAATGAAGCGGGCTACTATGAAATCTTCCTGCACATGCACAATGAGGATGTCGGCACGACCGTGGTGGTCTCCGCTGACGGTGCCAGCCAAGAATTCGTGGCCCAGTTCGATCCCGCGGACAAAGTCACCAAACGGCAACACTCAGTGGATTTGGTTCTCCGCCAATCGTAGAGGAGCACCTAGAAGAGCGCGATGAGAGGATTTCTGATCCGCTATGCCGTAACAGGAGTGGCCGTCTTGGTGGCCAGCCAAATTATTCCCGGCATTACCATTCATTCACTGGCCGCGGGGATCGTGGCCGTACTGGTCTTGGCCTTTCTCAACGCGCTCTTGCGGCCTATTCTGTATTTTCTGTCTGCTCCCTTTATTGTGCTGACCTTTGGCTTGTTTATGGTGCTGATCAACGCCTTTCTCTTAGCACTGGTGGCTGTCCTCGTCAAAGGCTTTGAGGTCCAGGGGTTCTGGTCAGCCATTGGTGGAGCCATTCTCATCAGCGTGGTCAGCGGCTTGTTGAATCTTTGGATTTCCGAACGCGGCCATATTGAGGTGGTAGTCTCCTCGCCTCGTCCCAGAAAAATTCGGCACATCAATTGAACATCACGCTTTAACAAGGTGAACCGCATGCCGTTACTTGTGGCAGGAATTATTTCTGTATCCTTGCATAAGCAATGGCGCGAGCCATCAAACTTTCAGCAAAGGTCGCAAACGTCAATTCCTGACAGGGCTCTGAAAATGTACCATCTCGGCCAGCATCACGAGGTGACAGAAGAAGACATGCGGCATCATACAGTCGCTCACGTACCATTTTCGTGAGAAGGATTTCATATCGTTTTGCATAGGACGCCTCGCGGAATTCACGGAACACTGGAAAGTGAGGTTCTGTTACAGCGACCGGACACAGAGACTTTGCCGTCTCCTCCAGCAGCTAAGATAGCCTACCCAGGGTCTTGGTGACCCTCCACAACGACAATCAGGTCCCATTTTTTCTCCGCCCGGTAGTAACCAGGCAATTCCACCTGCGTACGTCGGTGTATCGCCGTGTCGCTGATTCCCACATCCACAAGAAGTCGACGGATCAGGTCAGCGAACCCATCGAGATGGGCTCCACCAGTAACGGCACTCCTTGCTCCACGATCTCGCTTGCCGGATTTGGTACCCTGAGCTTTTGCTTGGCGTTCACGCGTTTGCCAGAAGTGTCTGACGGCGTTTCTTACAGCCTTGTCAAGATTATCACGTCGAGTGGACATCGCGTGAGTCACCGGCTTTTTCAACTTCAATGGCGGCAGCCGAGAATAGCCCTGCCGTTTCGGCTCGTATGCGCTGTTCGGCCATTTCAAAGTAGCGATCATCGACTTCACACCCGATGCTATTCCGGCCACAACGGGCTGCCGCGATCGCGGTGGTGCCTATACCCATAAATGGATCAAGAACCACATCCCCAACAAAGCTGAACATTCGGATGAGCCGCTCGGCAAGTTCGATGGGATACGGCGCAGGGTGTTCCCGGGTAGACGCTCCCGTCAACCCAGTCCAAATTTGCTGAAACCACCGTTGATAGTTGTCGGCAGAGATCACACTTAACACCCGAACAGCAGTCGATGGATTCCTGTAACCACCTGGCTTGCGTTGCATGAGAATGAATTCAATATCATTCTTGATGACCGCATTCGGTTCATAGGGCTTTCCAAGGAACCCTCCAGACCCTTTCTCAACTTCATAGGCGGCATTTGCAATCTTGTACCAAATGATAGATGCGAGGTTGTCAAACCCAATGCGGCGGCAGCGTTCTTGAATGGAAGCATGAAGCGGAACAACGGTATGCCGGCCATCATTTTTACGTCTAGAAAGGCATACGTCTCCCACAACACAAATCAGACGTCCTCCAGGGACCAGCGCATCGAAGCAATGCTTCCAGACCCGATCAAGCTCATCGAGAAACGTTTCGTAGTCGGCAATGCAGCCCAGTTGCCCCTCAGCCCTTCGATACTCTTTGAGCGTCCAATAGGGGGGAGACGTCACAACCAAGTGAATGGAATGGGGGGGTAGATCACAGAGAAAGCGTGCATCGCGTAAAAGTAGGCGATGCGTTGTCGGTATTGATCGGACGGCCTCGTCAATAAGCCGCATGAGCCTGGCATCTCTCGCAATAGCCGGGATTGCCGTTTGCGGGTTCTTCAGTGACTTCAACTCCTCGGGAACCCAACACTCAACGTCATGAGTAAATGTGTGGGCCGTTGCATTTGTCTTTTGTTTCATCACCAACTTTTGGGGCGAACTCGAATCCACAACACTCGTCTTTGACCGTTCACCTCACTCTTAACGTGTCAGGCAAAGATATACAAGGCCATAACTGTTTCCGCAACGCGCAGGAGCTTCTGCATGCAGGGCTTGACACGAGCGAAGTGAGGTGTTTCAAGGCATCTCATGGTTGTGCAAAAATTGCAATCCCTTGTGGGCCCCGCTAGAATCTTTTTCCTTCAGTCTTTCATTGATCACGTTCTTATAACGTGCCTAATGCCGACATGGGGAATATGACGACAGACACGACCACCCTGTCCCACCAGAGCACTTTACAACGCATTTTGACCACCGCCGTGAACGAATTGGGGAACGACGCCACGGTAGCCGTGGTGACCCAACAAGGCGGACCGCTTGTCCCCCAAGTATCCCGCGGGTTTACTGAGCGAGAGGTACGGGCCATCTTTCGTGCCCTGTCCCTCGAGGAATGGGGAAAATCGCGGACTGATCCGTCTGACCAGGAGAAAGACCACTATGGAGTCGTCCGTTTGCGGATGGTCTCACCGGGTGCCAAGGTCCTTTTGGCTATTCCTTTGCGGCACAACTCGCAACTGTACGGAGTGCTCGTGATTGGAAAAAGGGAGGGGGCACTCTTCACCAAGCGAGAAAAAGCAGCCGTTGAAAGCGCAGCGGCCGCCATTTCCGACAAATTGCGCCAAGCCAACCTATTTGACACGGCAGTGATTTTGGGACGGCCCCTGGTGGCCCACGAACCCCTTGCGACCGTCTCGAGCAGTCGGCTGTCCCTATCACCATCTCATGCCTATACAAATGCCCTGATCCAAGAGCGAATTGCTCGCCTCCTGGAAGAGACCCACAGCGAGGCGCCCTTCGATCGGGCGTGGGTGACCTTGTATGATCCCCTCGCGGCGTCGTTGGAGGTACTAGGAGGTTTCGCCATGTCGCGCAAGGATTTGTTGCCCGGACAGCGGCTACCTCTCGATGAATCAGCCTCAGGGTGGGCCGTACGACACCGGAAACCTCGAATCGATCATAACCTTGCGTCAACCCAGGGCCGCTTTCAAGATTACCGGCAACTTTACCGCGATCGTTTCCAATGTACCTTGGTCGTTCCCTTTTTTGTGAGAGGACGAGTCGCAGGTACCGTCACGCTGGCATCAAAAACTTCACACCAGTATGAATCGCCAGAAATCGAGAGCCGAAACCTTGACCCGCTGCTCACTCGCCTCGTTGCGCTCTTTGAAGATCCCGCAACTTGCTTGTCTCTGTTCACCCCTCCGGAGCCTACACCTCTTCCCACATCGCCTGCCGCCGAAGTGGCATCCTCTGAGTTGAGCATCCGCCGGCAGGAACGACAAGCCGCTTTGACTGAGGTGAGTTCACTGCTTGCGACAGAAATTCGTGAACCCATTGGGTATGTGCGCGCTCAACTTGAGGAAGTCACCGGAGAGGGGCATTTGGATTTCGAATCACAAACCCGCATTGAAGCGGCCATGCGGGATTTGATCCGAACGGAAACGCTGTTGCACGAAATTCTTGACTTTACTAAACCGCTACATCTCGAGCGGCGAATCTGCCGTGTCCCTGAGCTGCTGGACACAGCCTTATCCTTGATCGCCACGGATTTAAAAATCAATCGGATCACGGTTATCAAAGAGTATTCCGGACGGTTAGGACAAGTCCGATGGGATGAAACCCAGATGCAACATGCCTTCCTGAGCATTTTCAAAAACGCCCTGGAAGCCATGTCCCCTGGTGGCCAGTTGCGACTCAGTGCCGCGATCAAACGAGGGCGACAATCTCAGGTGGTCATCAAAATTCACAACGATGGCGATCCTATTCCCGAGGAGCTCCTTGACAAGGTCTTCGAGCCGTATTTCACGACTAAACGGTCAGGAACGGGATTGGGACTGGCCATGGCCAAAAAAATCGTGGAAGCGCATCAAGGCCACATTGCGATCGAAAGCGGTCCCGAGACCGGAACAACTGTGATCTTAACGCTTCCCGCACTACGTCCGAGGGGGACGCATCGTCATCGAGGAGGCGGGCGTCGCCATCGAGGAACTTCTGGGTAGATACTGCCGGAGCAGGTGCACCTGTTGTGCTTGACACTCTTGTGGAAAACCGACTAAGATTTTTCTCCGTTTTTATCCTTGTCGCTTGTGGTTGCTAATAGGGGTATCACCCACATTAATCATTAATTCTTCACAAAGGAGTGGTCTTATGAATGGTGGACGCATTTTTCTCTTAGCCATGGCAGGAAGTGCATTCACGCTTTCGGTCGCCTTCGCCAATCCGGCATTGTTGCCCAGTCATCCGGGATATCCTGCCAAGGGGGTGTCCCCTGTCACAGGACAACGCACAGCGTATGATGAGGGGCAAAGTAATGCTGCCGGTGATCAAACCTTGTCTCAAGCAGCTACCTATTATGATCCCTACACAGTCAACAATGTCCAGGATCCCAACCGGTTGCGCATCAAGAAATCGAGGGGCGCTGGACGATTGCCGGAAGTGGAGGGTGCTCTCAATCGGGTAAACGTGAATCCCGCCGGTGCGACCTCCACGGTCGTGAACCGCTAACTCAACTCTGTTCTGTTTGAATTTTTTCAGAAGAAAAGGGAGGCTGTCAGAGAGGCAGTCTCCCTTTTTCTTTTGGTCTGACAGGAGGATTCCTGATTCCCTGAGGTCATTCCACGTCTCTCAATCAAGAACTCGTACTAATCGAATCGAAACCCCATTGGCGAAAAGACTCAAAGCACAGATTCGGCAAAGCGGCCCTATAACCTTTCGCCTGTTCATGGAACAGGCCCTCTATGATCCCCAGTATGGTTTTTACAGTCGAGGACCTGCCATTGGTGCAGAGCACGGGCCCTTTCACACCAATGCTCGTTATCTGCTCTTCGCTCAGGCCATAGCGCAAGCTGTTGAGCGTGCAGAATCGCATCTTGGTGAATCCCTGCGCATCGTCGAATTCGGAGGGGGAACCGGCGAACTCGGGGCTCATGTATTGTCCTTTCTGTCAAAACCCCACGAATATGTGATCGTCGAACGCAGTGAAGGGTTTCGCCGGAGCCAACAGCGTCGAGGACTCCATGCGGTCGCCGATGTCGCTGAACTCCAGGCCGCTCCATCATTCATCTTCGCTAACGAAGTGCTGGATGCCTTCCCCGTACACCGTGTCGTCGGGGGAGCGGATCACACGATCGAGGAACTCTATGTCGCGCTGGATAACCACGGCGAGTTCATTGAGGTCCTCGGTCCCCTTTCGACCGCGCGTTTGGCTGAGCGCTTGGCCCGAGAAAGGGTTTCTTTAGGACGAGGACAGATCGCTGAGGTCAATCTTGAGCTGGAACCCTTTCTCAGCGCAGTCAAATCCATCCTGCCTCACGGGTATTTTGTCTGTATTGATTATGGGGACAGTGCCGCCCAGCTTTATCATTACACCTGCCGCAATGGCACCTTGCGCTGTTATCACCAGCAACGGCGCGTTCATGATCCATTCGATCGCATCGGAGAACAAGATCTCACGGCTGACGTGGATTTCACCGCTCTCTCGTTTTCCGCTCAAAAGGTGGGATTGGTTTCCGCAGGGCGAGCGTTCCAGGGAGAGTGGCTTCAAGCCTTACTCCCCACGACCACTCTCGACTCATTCAGTCAACTCCATCCTGATGAAGATCCCCATCACCTGATTAGCCCTGCCAGATTGGGAAGCGCCTTTCAGGTGCTTGCGTTCAAGACGCCCCTTCTGCCTCAGGCTCCAGGGTTTGTCGAGTAAGCTTAAGTCTCGTACCAACCCTTTGGGAATCCTGCAATGGCATGCTGATCCAACTCTGTTTGTAAGCTGACATCTTTAAAATCCTTGTCTGTCAATTTCTCCAACAGCATGTTTGGTTTTTGGTCATGAGATTGCGCGGATGGTCCGTTCATCCATTGGATTCCTGTCGAGGGGACAGAGGCGCTCTCGAAAAAAGCTTCTATTTATTTAAGAGGCCAAGAAGAAAATTTGATCTTCAGGGCACGGAGCCCGTATTCGCCTTTCTCGTGGCATACATAATGCAGGGACTCATACCAAAAGGTGAATGTTCCGCTCTATCTCAGGAGGAGGTGCGCTATGCAGTGTCACCGCTGCAATGGTCTCATGGTTGTCGAAGATTGCGTGGATATCAAAGGAGGGCAAGATGGGTTTTGGATCAGAGCACTTCGCTGCGTGAGTTGTGGAAATTTGCTCGACCCGATGATCGCCCGACACCGGACGTATCGTCCCCCGCAAGAGGAGATATCATTTCAGAAAAAACGCATTCGCCGTGCGCCTCGCACACCAGTTGCGCCACGACTGATCGCCTAAGCAACACCGGTAAGGATGAAGCAGTCTCTCTTGATTCATGGGGTTTGCAAGCCGGAAGAAAGACTGGGGAATTAGGGCAAGCACGTGATATTCTTACGCCACATGCTTATGCATCCGAGTTTGCAACTCAAGTAAGGCTAGCTTGGCAAAGGGGTCCCCCTGTTGGGAAGCTTTCTCAAACAAAAGTCGCGCCTTATTCCATCGGTCCGGATCGTTGGCCTGTTGAGTATAGGCATACCCAAGATGGACGAGGGCGGCAGGATATTCAGGTCGCAGGGTGAGGGCCCGCCGATATGCTTCAATTGCCTCCTGATACTCTTGCCGCATCATTAAGGCCATTCCCAATCCTAAGTAAGCCGCGGCTTTTTGGTTATCCTGCCGAATCGCCTGGCGATAGGCCGCCTCGGCTCCAGCATAATTCCCCGCCAACACGAGTGCCCAACCCACTTGCATATGCCAGTCAGCAGTCAGTTCCGACTTTTTCGAGGCTGAGTGATTCCCTGCGTGCCGGTGGGAAAGGATCACTTGAAGGGAACGCGAATGACTGCGAGGGTTGGGATACCATGGCATACGAAGACTGCGAAGAATCGCCGCATCTGAATACTGTCCATGTCTCAACAAGGAATGAATAAGCGCCTCAGCGCCCCGCAAAGAAGACACACTCTTGGCAGGGTCATGGGATGCTCCCCCAAGAGTGTCGAGACGATGATGCTGGGAATCCCTACTGCCAAGTGATTCGTGAGTAAGAAATGTGCATCCGCCTATGCTCAGAAAGCAGAAAAGGACTCCAGCCAGAATATGGCATCCCCTTATGCCGCTCCCTGGTTGCCTCATTTCTCTCTCCCCCTTCCTCATCCGGGCACATGGCCCCAACTCGGTCGGTTCTCTGGGAAGTTATCGGGAGATCATTGTTGTTCCTTGAGCCGAACAGGATATAGCAGTATGGGGAAAAACAGGGAATAGGCAGGCACACCAGTAGCCCTCAGTCATAGAGACCAGCCACCCTTCCGAAAGGAAGTGGTTAGAGAGAAAAGAGTGAAGCTGCTGTCAGGGTCTTCCTGTCAGGCCCTGACAGCCGTCATCATCTTTTTTTTCAAGGATGGGAAACATCAGTGCGAAAGGCTTTTTCGAGAAGTGGCCGAAGCTCGCCTCTCTCGTCCATGGGGCCTAAGACATCAGTATCTCCATAAAATTCCCCGTTGATAAAGACTTTTGGGAGAGTAGGCCAATTGGTCATCCTCGTCAAAGCCTCTCGTTTTGCGGGATTTTCCAGGACATTAATGATCTCATAGGGATAGCCAAACTTATCGAAAAACTGCATCGTCTCCACAGTAAACCCACATTGTGGGGCAGTCTTGGTTCCTTTTCCATAAATGAGAATCTTATGGGTCGCGATCTCACGGCGAATTTCCTCTTCAATAGGGTCTTCAGCCATCGTTCTCTCCTCCCTTTTACATCTTATGGGTTGTTTGTCAGTTCGTTCGGTGTTTTTGCTTGGAGTTCCAATGCATGGATCCGTCCATCTCGAAGAGGTTCTTCCAAGGCTTGATAAATCAACCGGTGCCGATCGAGGATGGACTTCCCCTCAAATAGAGTTGAGACCACCTGGATAGCAAGATGATCCATGGTTCCTGTTCGATCAGTCACAGAGACTGCCGCATCATTCAGAACACGACGGATATAAGCAGTGAGGCTCTCCGGCGTAATCATCGGATATTGTCTCCGCTGTCATGTTCAAATTTTCCTCGCTTACTTGAGACCCAGCTCTGGCCGAATCGCATGCGCGGACATTGCGGGCTGCACCGTGTTTGTTTCTGCAGATCTCACGAGATCTGAAAAGTCCGGCGAATAAATGTCCCGAGTTGTGTCAGCACGTGATAGGGAATTTCATGCCCTCCCTCAAATTCGTGCCATTCCACGGCCAAACCATGTACCGTGAAGAGATCTCGGAGTTCTTGGGCCATATCAAATGGGAGTAACGGATCGCGGGTACCATGGCTTTGAAACACGGGAAGGCCTTTTCGCGCCGGGGGCAAGGCCTCCCAGTCGTCCCGCGCGATCAACGTCCCAGACAAGATGATCAATCCGGCGTATGACTGCGGTGAACGAAGAACTACGTCACAAGCCAACATCGCTCCCTGCGAGAATCCACCAAGAATCATCCGATGCGGTGAAAGGTTCAAGGAGGTTTCCAATTCGAGGAGAGCAGTCTGCAACCGTTCCCGTGCGTCCGCCAGTCCAGGGGGCGTCACTCGAACATTACGAACAGGAGTCTGGGAAGACATCAACCGTTCGAGATCCAACATCCACCACGCTCTGGCTTTGGGCCAATTGGCATCAAGTGCCAGTGGCCCTTCCGGAAAGACAAACCGCACCGCCTCCGGCACATCAATCACACGCCATAGAGGTACCAGATCGTCACCAGGGGCGCCAAAGCCGTGCAGCAACACAACTGCTGGTCCCTCGCCCCCTCCTTCTCGATCCTCACCCCCGGTGAGTCTGACCGTAAGCCCGCCTCGCGTCTCTTCACGCATGGATTCCTCGTTTCACGTTTTGACAAAAGCTTAGTGCCCCATTTTGGGAGCACCCGCATTGGCCCCTTGGGTAATCAAGGGAATCCGGAGGGATTGGTGACAGTGATTACAGACCACCTTCCATGTATTCACATCTACATAGTCAATCTCTTCTTCCTTGACCCAAAAAAGTTTTTGACATTTGGGACATTTTCGCACAAGCATGGGCATCACACGTTCCCTCACGTATTCACCGAGATGCTAGCTCTTGTAGCATGGCATGGATTTTTAGTGTAATACAAGCATAAGGTTTTTCGCTAGTCGATGATCACGTTTTCCGACCATAAGGAATTTGATCCAGGGCTCCTCCTCCCCCTGTTTGCTCAAGCGCCCTGGGCACAAGGACGGACGGCCGCGGACACGCGCCTAATGCTGGCCCACACCGATCTTATTATCACAGCATGGGACGGACCGCGCCTCGTGGGATGCGGCCGCGTGTTAACTGACTACGTGTACCGCGCGTCGATCTGGGACGTCATTGTAGATGTCGCCTATCAAGGACGGGACATCGGTACGCAGATTATTCAACACATTCTTGGCCATCCCTCCTTGCATCGGGTTGAGCTGTTTTGGTTGTGCACGCGCGACAAGCAGGCATTCTATGAAACCCTAGGGTTCAGTGCCAAAGAGCAGACCGGGATGGTCTGGAATCGAAGCAAGCACCAGTCTGCGACAATCCCAACCGGTTTGAGTCGGCCCGACCCAGAACGAATGGATGACCACACCCAGGCAGGTGGGCTATGAAATGCCTTGGGCTTATGTCCGGGACATCCGGCGACGGGGTGGATTGCGCCCTTGTCGAGATTGAGGAACCCCACGGTCGCCTCCAAGTAAAAGTCCTGGGGGCAGAGACCGTTCCCTATTCGCGAACACTTCGGTCCTTTCTTCAGGCCGTACACTATCCGGGCAGAGTGGACGATGTCGTCCGGCTCCATGTGGTATTGGGTGAAGTCTTTGCACAGGCCGCTCTGCGCTTGCTTCACCGACTGGAGCTTTCCCGCGAGGCGGTTGATGTGATTGGATCACACGGCCACACGGTACGACATGTGACCCGGCCGCGGCGAATCCCAGGCATTGGCCTTGTGAGGGCCTCGTTTCAAGTAGGAGATCCCGCAATCATTGCCGAACGGACGGGCATTACCACGGTAGCAGATTTTCGGGCGCGTGACGTGGCAGCGGGCGGGGAAGGTGCGCCCTTGACCCCTTACATCCATCACCTTCTGTTTCAACACCCACATCGCTCCCGCTTGATTGTTAACTTAGGAGGGATAGCTAATGTCACGTATCTACCTGCTGCCGGTAGATTTCAGAACATCCAGGCATTTGATGTGGGGCCGTGCAATCTTTTGCTCGACGCCCTGGTGCGTCAGGCCACCCACGGTACCCGTACAATGGATCGCCAAGGCCGACTCGCTCTTCAAGGACAAGTACACCAACCACTGATCAATCGGCTCTTAAGACACGCTTTTTTCCGGAAACCTCCTCCCAAGTCTACGGGACGTGAGGACTTCAACGACCAATTCCTGAGCCGTGTCTGGCAACAGGCTCAGCAAGAGAATCTGTCGGTAACAGATCTCCTGGCAACCAGTTGTGGTTTCATCGTCCAAGCCATTGCTCGATCCTGCAAGTGGGTGGACGGCCCGGTGGATGAGGTGATCGTAGGAGGTGGAGGGGTGCGCAACAGCATGTTGTTCAAGCAATTGACCCAAGTCATGGCGCCAGCGCCTGTGACCTCTATGGATAAACATGACTCGTGGAGTAAGGCGTTTGAATCAATCGCGTTTGCTATTTTAGCCTATCAAACGATCAAAGGCCGATGCACCAATCTCCCCCGGGTCACGGGAGCCCGGCATCCTGTCATCCTGGGCACCATCGTGCCAGGTCAGCGTTTCCGTTGCCTTGTGAACTCGGAGACATCAGACGGTGATCTCTCCACGGAGCGGGTAACATCCCAACGCACACCTCTTACATAGATACGCTTGTGGCATAGATACGCTTGTGGCTTCCCAAGGATTCACACTTCTCTCCCTCGCCGTGATCGTTGGACTGGTGGGGATTACGGCTGTTACTCTCTATCGACATCTTCGAGGACAGGGAGGGGACTTGCGTCCACGTGCCTCCTCTCGTGACCCATTGTCTATTCCAGACACTGTAACTGTTCGCGCTCGAGCGCTGATGGATCCCGCTGAGGCCGCCTTGCTGAATCTAGTTCAGTTGGCTGTGCGTGATGACTATTTGCTCTTCTCCCACCTTCCTCTGCGATCCCTCATCACCATAACCTCAGAGGACAAACCTGCTCTGCGGTCGGTGTTGAAAGCTATCTGGCATGTGCACGTGGACTTCGCGCTGATCCATCCCGGAACGCTGACTCCTGCAAAAGCGGTCTTTCTGGACAAGAAGAACACTGGCCAAGCGAGTCAACCTCAAGGAGAAATGCGGCTCCTTGAGACTCTGCTTCATGAAGCGGGAATCGAGGTCGTCCGTCTGCCATTGGCAACCCCGTATACCGTACCGCTCATCCGGGATCTTCTAGGCCTCTCCCCCGAGGAAGAAGACAACTAGCCTAGACCGTCACAATAGGGAGCATGGCGCGAAACGCTTGGCGCCCTCGCTCGACCAGTTGTCCCGAGGTCATCACTGAATCAATCAACGGCACGAAGGTCGCTAGCTTCATGAAGGGCCGATCCGCCAAGACCGCCGCGACTTGGGACTTGCGGGAACGTGTGATGTCCAAGGTATATCCTGGCCCTTGGTGCCAGTCCCATAACGAATGACTCAAGCACAGCGTCACCCCTCGATCAGCGATGTCCGCATACCGGTTGATCATGTTTTCTTTATATTGTCGGAGATGCCCTCCCTCGAGTATCAAAGCAAACACCACATGGTGGCCCCACCAGAACAACGTGCGAAAGGCAAACTTTTCGCGGCGTGTATAATAACGGGGAAAGTCAAGATACTGATAGGGAAAATCCTCGAGATGCTCCCCTTTGACGAATTGAACGGCTTCCAGGTTCAGAGCGGGGGGAGCGAGTAGGTGCCACTGTTTGAGTTCTTCGGAAAAGATCACATGGCATTGTTCCAGCAGAAGCCGGATCTTTTGAGTGATTCTCGCTTTTGCCGGGAAAAAAGCCTTGTCAGCCAACAAGGCCAATTCTTCAGAGGTCCATTCGATTGCATCACGCATCATTAAACCGCCTGGGCTTACAGGAAGCGGAAGGGTGACCTATGCCACCAGCAACATACACCCGACTTTCAACGCGCCGATTGAAGGTTGCGACATTCAATGTGAATTCCATTCGGCGCCGCCTTGACACCGTAGTCCACTGGCTGACACGGCACCAACCGGATATTCTCTGTCTTCAAGAGACCAAAGTGCAAGACAAGGACTTCCCTGTCGAGACGCTGGCTGCCGCGGGGTATCACGCGAGATTTCGAGGGATGAAGGGCTACAATGGGGTCGCCGTGCTCAGCCGAACTCCACCGGAGCAGGTCACATTCGGATTGGGGTCCAGCTCCAATGCCGATACTGACCGGTTTATGCGAGTGGTGATTCACGGGATCACCATCATTAATACCTATGTCCCGCAGGGCTCCTCCATCCGCTCTCCACGTTATCAGTATAAGCTCGATTGGTTTGCTCGCTTGCGTGAATACTTTGCCACGCACTATTCTCCCCACGAATGCATTGTCTGGTGCGGAGACATGAATGTGGCGCCCACTCCGCTTGATGTATATAGCCCACATACGCACCTAAATCACGTTTGCTTCCATGAAGCCGTGCGCGAGGCCTATCGCCGGACCGTGCAGTGGGGATTTGAAGATGTCTTTCGACGACTTCACCCTAACCGTCAGGAGTACACGTTTTGGGATTACCGCCAGCCCTGCGCCGTTCGAGCACATCGCGGTTGGAGACTTGACCATATCCTCGCTACCCGACCACTTGCCATTCACTGTACAGCTTCCGAGGTGGATCTCGCTCCTCGATTGGGTTCCCTTCCCTCTGATCACACAATCGTCTGGGCGATGTTTTCCTGGTGAGCCAATCCCTCACTCGCGTCAGTGCCTTTCTCGTATCGGGGGTGTAAAGCCCGGTATAGCAACAAACTCGGCACGTATGCTTCCTTTGGCCGGCCATTTTACTTCTGAGGTCGCCGAGGGCGTCGTAAAGGTTTAGGAATATTTTCTGGTGGGATAAACACGGCCAAGGCAACAACCGTGGTCCAGACGTTAGGTTTTCCAATCGCGGATTGCGTAATGTTCTGTGTTCGCACAATCTTGCCACCCATTTTGAAGACCTGCTCTCGCTCTTTCCAGGCGATATTTGGATCGAATTCAATTCCGAGCGTCGTGGCCAGCATTTGAGCAGCTAGATCCTCGGTGTAATCACCCGCCTCCTCATCGGTTTCCCCAAAACCATGATGTTCGGAAAGGTATCCATACGTTCGATGTCGGCCCGTAGGGATTGCGACGCCAATCGAGGCTGAGATCAATCGGTTGCGTTCATTGGTTTCGGACCGGGCCATCACGCAATACGTGATCTCTCCGGGATGCAACAATTTCTCTCCGCGTTTTCTTGAAATGATCTTACAATTGGGAGGCAGAATAGAGGACACGCTCACCAGATTACAGTACGCCACCCCCGCACTGCGCAGGGCTTCTTCAAAGGAAGCGAGTTTTTCTCGATGGACCCCGACACCACGTGTCAGAAACATGTGTGTTGGAACCATGTGTTTCTCCCCCTCATTCACACGTTTAGCTTCGCTGTGACTCCCACATATTTGGGGACTGACTGTCTGTCACTCGGTGTGAACGTCAGCAACCGAGACCGTCAACACTGGATGCTCGGTCGAGAGGCGAGTCTCTCGTGTTCTTGCTTGTCTTGTTATCAAGCAGTGGATAGGGTGCGCATATTGACAAATTTTTGGCCTGTTTCGCAAGACAGATAAGAGGCTTTCATTCCGCGTATATGGCTGCATAAGCGCACTTACTCCCGCGCATCACACCCATGCGCGTAGAGGTTCACGCACACGGCAGACTTCCGGGTAAACCCACTTAGCCTCCTATCGCGCAACGGAGCCTCAATGGGGAGGGAGGTTAAGCACCAACAATTTCAGCTCGGTAAGCTCAGTGATGGCATAGCGGACCCCCTCCCGGCCTAGACCAGAATCTTTGACACCCCCATAGGGCATATGGTCTGCCCGGAAGGTGGGAATTTCGTTGGCGAGTACCGCGCCTACGGCAAGTTGCCGATACGCTTTGAAGATCTTGTGCACATCGTTGGTAAACACCCCGGCCTGAAGCCCATAGGGCGACTCGTTCACCAGTTGCAGTGCATGGTCAAACTCATGGTAGCGTGTAATGGTAACCACAGGGCCAAACACTTCCTCACAGGAGACCTTCATTTCCGGGGTGACTTCCGCTAAGACCGTGGGGGCAATGAAAGCCCCTTGCCTCATTCCCCCAGTCAAAATCGAAGCACCCTGGGCAACAGCCTCGCGAATCCAGGTCTCCACACGCTGGGCCGCACGTTCATCGATCAAAGGTCCGACTACGGTGCTCTCCTGGAGAGGATCTCCACATGGAAGGGCTTTCACACAGTCCAAGAACACGTGCACGAATGCGTCGTACACCTGTTCATGGACAAACACCCGTTGGACAGCAATGCATGTCTGGCCGGAATACGCGAATCCGCCAGCCGCGCATCGCTTGGCCGCGAAATCCAGATCGGCATCGGGCTCGATGATCACACCGGCATTGCCTCCTAATTCCAACAGGGCCCGCTTTTTCCCCGCCCGTTCTTTCAGCATCCAGCCCACAGCCGCGCTTCCCGTAAAGCTGAACGCTTGAAATCGCGCGTCTTGGACCATGGCCTCGGCTCGTGCATTGGAGCAGGGCAGAATACTCAATGTGCCAGATGGGAGATCGAGCGACTGGAAGACTTCCCCCAACAGCAAGGCGGTCAGCGGAGTTTGTGGAGCAGGCTTAAGCACGAGGGGATTTCCCGCTGCCACACAGGGAGCCACCTTATGCGCCACGAGATTGAGTGGGAAGTTAAATGGGGTAATACCCAGCACAGGCCCAATGGGCACCCGCTGCCAGAGACCCAGGTGGTGTTCCGTACCCGGAGTCAAATCCAAGGGAATGACTTCACCGGGAAGACGTTTAGCCTCTTCGCTCGCAATGAGAAATGTCTGAATCGCCCGATTCACCTCGCGCCTGGCGTCCGTGATAGGCTTGCCCGATTCCCTGGTAATGGTCTGGGCGAAGTCCTCCTGGCGTGTTCTCACTGCCTCGGCAAGGGAGGCAAGCGCATGGGCACGGACGTAGGTGGGCACACTCGCGAGCGCCGAACTGGCCTGGACAGCCAGGCAAAGAGCCTCCTCGACATCCGATGCAGTGGCCTGACAGACGTGAGCGATGACTTCACCCGTGTACGGATTGGACACAGGCACACATTCCGGGGAACTCCGCCGTTGTGTGCCAATGAAAAAAGGAACGTAGTCCACCAAGGCCCCAAGCTCTTATGAACTGGGTTGATTCACAGACGGAGGGACATCCTGTAATTTAGTGTCGGTTTCCGAAGTGGAAAAAGGTGTATCATTCAGCGCCTGTTGCGCTTTCTCAATGAGTTCGGCCGTTCCCCAATCTTTGATGGCTTCCAGCGTGAAGGGCTCAAACGCGGACATGGCTCCGCAATTGGGGCAGGCGGCTGGCACCTTGGACCGATAGACCTCATTCAAACAAGACATGCAGACAAAGAGGTCGGGCTCTCCCTCCGCACAGTCAATGGACCAAAATGTCGGGCTCGCTGTCACCTGATCAAGTCCTTTTATCGATGGTACAGAATGAGGTTACAACAGAATAGGACAGCATGGATTTTTTTTCAATCAATCCCTGAACCTCTCTCCTCCTCGCCCTTCTCTCCTCACCTCGCCCAGTCATCTTCTCTTTCCTATCAGCTACGAGAATTCGCCAGTTGGAACAGCAGCATCCCTTTTCACCCTTTCACGTCACGGTAACCCCTTTTCATGAGACGCAGGCGAGGGTGGAGCCGAAGCCAGTTGCAGCAAGCGGTCAATTTGGGCTTGGAAGACCTCATAGGGAAAAGCCCCAGGAATTAACAACACCGGACCGTTGCGTCCTTGCTGAGTCAGAAACAGAACGAATGCCGGGGTTCCCCGAATCCCCAAACTTCCACCCTCTAGTCGGTCGCGAAAGATGGGGCCTTGATACCGGTCGCTTTGCATGCAGGCTGTGAATTGTGTCACATCCAACCCGAGTTTCTCTGCATAGCGCCGAAGGCTCGTTAGATCGTAGGCAGGCGTTGAGACGGTGAAGAGGTGATCATGCATGCGCCAATACCGGCCCTGCTCCCCCGCGCATCGAGCGGCCAGCGCAGTGTCAAGGCTCGGCCCCTGGAGTGATCGTGGGAAGTCGCGATAGACCAGCCGAACCTTACCTATCTGAACATACTCCGCCCACAACCGGGGCCACGTCTCCCGAAAGAACTTGGTGCAAAACCCGCAAGTAAAATCGGAATATTCCAGCAAGGTGACAGGCGCGTGCGCGTGGCCCCGAATCCGGCCATCATCGCGTAACAGAAAATGTTCTTTCCCCTCCCTGCCTTGGACCGGCGGACTGAGAACCATTAACCCGGCCAGGATCACGACAATTCGTCTCAACCGATTCAGCCACTCTCCTAGGTTCAACCACGTCGCCACGACCGTTTCTCCTCGCTTGGTCAATCGACCGGCGTCCTATCTCTGATAAGTGTCGGCTACTCGACCGCTTCTGTCAACTTCCACCAAAACACCTCGTCGACTTGTGGTCATCGCTCAGAGGCCGGTGGACTTCCCAACAACTCATCATTGACATGCAAGAGCCGGTTCACGATGAACATTGTATCCGATGGTTCCCGGGAGTATTCAAGATAGCTGGTGTAGGCAAATGGGCATCACGAACAGCATTGGGTATAAGCCTCTGGAGGAAGATGTTGCATCCGCGTGATCAAAGCTGCACGCTCCTCGCCGCTCACCATACTGTCAATCCAAGGATAGAGGATGCGCTCTTCTTTGACATTGTGCGCTCCTAACACTTCCAGCAACCCGCGCTCTGCCTCGTCGCTGTTCGGATCACCGGCGGCGACTTTCTCATGAATCTGATCAAGAAATTGTTTGATCTGCCGGTGCTCCATCCGCATGACCCTCGTTGGTCCCTGACCTTGCATCATTTCCGCCTGCTGTTCGAAAATCGGAAATAATATTTCCTCTTCCCAGACGATGTGGCGATGGAGGCCAGTGAGAAAGTCCTTGAACAGTGTTTTGCCCTTGGCCGGGTCCTGCCGCTTGGTTTCTTGAAATCGTTTGAAAATCTCATCCAACCGGTCGTGATCCTGTTCCATGAATTCGGCAATGCTGGTGGACATGTGAACATGCTCCTTTTTGAAGAAAAGAAATTGAATAAAGTAGATTCAGTTTACCGGAGTGCAGTGTTCAGAACAAAGGCAGCCAAGGTCAGGTCTTTCTGCTCAGAAAACTGTCTCGCCTGTGTATCCAACCGACGTTGCACTTCTTCGCAAGCCATTTGGGGTGTCTTTTCGGAACGGCTGTCAGCTTCGTCCCATTGATCGCACCGGAACCAGGCGACCACGTACAGCCCGTGCTGGCATTGCTGATTGTCTCTCAGGTACCGGTCGGCAAGCTGCGTCTCCATGGCCGTCCAGAGCTCGGGATGCC
>RFGT01000168.1 GCA_003696975.1 Nitrospirota bacterium
GTTAAATACTTAAGTATTAGTGCTAAATTTTAGAATGATAATTCTATCATGTAGAATAGGATAATCATTTTTTAGAATATATATTCATATATGTATCGGACACAGCGGAAACGGCGGGAATACGAGGCACGGCGGCGCGATATCCTTGAGGCTGCCGAACGTCAGTTTTCTCGCCATGGATTCTTTAAAACCAGCATGGCTGAGATCGCCAGCGCGGCGCAGTTCGCCCTGGGTACCGTGTATCGATTCTTTCGAAGTAAGGAGGAGATTTACATTTCCATCGTGGAAGCCAAGAGTGAGGAATTGGCCGCGCTGCTGGACACCCAGATCGCGATGGCCCGGACGGCTTCTGAGAAACTCGCCACCTTCATCCGTGTCAAACTGGAGTATGCGGATCGCAACCGCGACTTTTTTCGGATCTATGTGTCAGAATGGAGTGGGTTTGAATGGACAATCAAGAGCGCATTCGGCGAACGAATCTGGCGCCTGTACGTTCGGCAGGTTGAATTCGTGGCCGGACTTATTCAGGAAGGTATTCGCCGGAAAGAGTTTCGCAAGGTGGATCCCATGGATGCGGCGTTCGCGCTCCAGGGCATGCTCAACTCCACGATGTACGTGTGGATTCTCCAACCTAAACCCGCGGGATCGCTTGTGGAGAAAAGCGATCTTATCCGCACGGTATTTCTTCGCGGCATTGAAAAATCTTTCTCCTGAGTGATGATCTATGCGGTTGTTCCGCCTCCTGGGATCTCCACCAGCATTTCGCCGCATTGCACGGTGGAGGGCTGCCTTCGCAGGGATCACCCGGAATTTTGGAGTGTTGCTGCTCTTGGGCATCTTTCTTACCGGCTCATTGAGTGCTTGCAATGAACAGCAAGCCGCTCCCCCTCCCAAACGGCGTCCTCCTATGCCTGTGCGGGTGGCGCCTATCGTGAAACAGCGCGTCCAACACACCGTGACACTCGTAGGTACCGTAGAACCTTGGAAGCGCAGCGTGGTTGCCAGTGAAATTGCCGGTGTGGTTGAGCAATTCCCTGTCGAAGCCGGTATGGCGGTTGCGCGCGGAGATCTCCTCGCCCGGTTGCGCACGGAGACACTACGCATCCGCTTGGACTCAGCGTTGGCCGCTCATCGAGAAGCCAGAACAAGACATCTTCAGGCCAAGTTGGACTTGGTCCGGATTAAAACCTTATTTGACAAGGAATTGGTCACTCAGAAGGAATATGATGATGCGGTGGCCAATGAAGCAGCGCTGCGCGAGCGGCTGTCCCAGTTACAAGCCGAAATTCGGCAGGTGCGAGATTTGCTGGCGAAATCCCGTATCGTTGCGCCCTATGACGGCTTGATCACGGAGACATTCACGGAAGTTGGGCAATGGGTCGAAGCGGGCGGGCCTGTGGTGGAGATGGTGGATTTGACCAAAGTCAAAGTCCAAGTTCCGCTTCCTGAACGCTACGTGCAGGGGGTCCGTGTGGGTGATCCCGTCACGGCGACCTTTGACGGGTTGCCGGGTTTTAAGGCGAACGGACGGGTGTTTTCGGTAGTGGCCCAGGCGGATCGCGTCGCTCGCACGTTTCCCGTTCACATTGAGCTTCCGAATCCCCACGGCACAATCAAGAGCGGGATGGTGGCCCGTGTCACGTTGGCTGTCGGGACCCCGCATGAGGGGCTGGTCGTGCCCAAAGATGCCTTAGTGCTGCGTGGCGACCAAACATTTCTGTTCGTCGTCCACGACGGAACCGTAAGACAAGTACACGTGGAACCCCGTCTTCCTGTCGACGGGTTTGTGGAAGTTCAAGGAGAAACCCTCGCGGAGGGTCACCAGGTGGTCGTGGAAGGCAATGAACGCTTATTCCCCGGCCAGCCTATCCGCATCCTTGACGAATCCCCACCGAGGCGGTCATGAACCTTATTCGCTTCGCCATTCGGTTTCCCGTCACCACCACCGTGGGTGTCCTGCTCATTATACTTTTCGGACTGGTTTCGCTGTCCCGACTACCCATCCAGCTCACACCGGATGTCTCCAAACCTGAAATCACGGTCGATACCCGATGGCCAGGCGCCAGTCCTCATGAAGTCGAACGGGAGATCGTGGATCCTCAAGAAGAACAGCTTCGCGGGGTAGAGGGACTGGAGAAGATGTTCGGGGAAAGCTCCTATGACGCAGCCAAGATCGTTTTGCGATTCCCCACAGGCACCAACAACGACACCGCGCTATTACGGGTCTCAAATCGGCTGAATCAGGTCAGGGAATATCCCGATGACGTGGATGAACCGGTGATCAGTAGTGCGGACACACGCGGCAGCGCCATGGCGTGGTTTATCCTGGAGCCGCTGGAGGGAAATACGGTGGATATCTCCACCATGCGCGATTTTGTGGAGGATGTCATCAAGGCTCGCTTTGAGCGGATTAAGGGAGTTGCCGCTTCCAATGTCTATGGTGGCCGCGAGCGGGAGCTCCAGGTTATCGTGGATCCCGCTAAGCTCGCTGCTCGCTCGATTACTTTCGCCACTTTGGCGCAAGCATTGGATCGGGAAAATCGGGACTATAGCGCCGGCGACTTCGACGAGGGCAAACGAAGCTATGTGGTGCGTACCGTCGGGGAATACCGGAGTCCCGAGGATATCGCCAACGTGATCATCGCGCGCCGCGACGGAGTGCCCGTGTATGTCCGGGATGTCGCCACTGTGAAACTGACCTATAAGGACCCGCTTCATGTGGTTCGGGAAATGGGCACCCCCTCCATCGCGGTCAACGCCATCCGCGAGACAGGAGCCAATGTCCTCGAGACCATGGAACACCTGCGACAAGCTGTTCGCGAGCTTAACGCCGATGTGCTGCGGGCACGAGGAGTCCGATTGTTCCAGGTATATGATGAAACAGACTATGTGTACAGCTCCTTGTCACTGGTCCAGCAGAATCTCGTAATCGGCAGCCTCTTGGCAATCGCCGTGCTCCTGCTCTTTCTTCGCACAGGCAGCACCACGCTCGTCATTGGATTGGCCATCCCCATCAGTATCATGGGCACCTTTATCATGCTCTGGGTATTGGGCCGCAATCTCAACGTCATCAGCCTGGCAGGTATGACCTTCGCCGCCGGCATGCTGGTGGACAACTCCATTGTGGTGCTGGAAAACATCTATCGACATCGAGAAGGCGGGAAACCTCTCTGGCAGGCGGCCTTCGATGGAACCGTTGAGGTGTGGGGCGCCGTCCTCGCCAGCACCTTGACGACCATCGCCGTGTTCGTTCCTATTGTGTTTATCCAGGAGCAAGCCGGCCAACTGTTCCGGGACATCGCCATTGCCATCAGTGCAGGAGTGGGGTTGAGCCTCCTAGTGTCCATCACCGTTATCCCCTGTTTATCAGCCCGCATTCTGACCACTGCCGCTTCGCGCACGATCTCCACTCATCCCGCACGCTTTTCCTGGCTAGGGCTCCGGATGCTTGAATGGCTAGAGGCATGGTGGGCACGCCATGGAGTGACCGCTGATCGTCTCGCGCACTTGCTTGCCCGGATCTTGCGTAGCATGAAATGGCGGCTAGCCATTGTGCTAGGGTTGACAATAGCGGCCATTGGATTGTCGTGGGGATTGTTGCCTAAAGCTGAATATTTACCCCAAGGAAATCGGAATTTAATCATTGGCGTGCTCCTTCCTCCACCTGGTTACAACACCGAAGAATTCATCAAGATGGGCCAAACCATCGAATCGGTGCTCCGTCCTTATTGGGAGGCGAAGCCGGGGTCTCCTGAGGAAGCCGCACTCGACGGTCCGAGCATCCGTAATTTCTTCTATGTGGCGAGGGGCCGCGCCGTATTCATGGGGGCTCGGACTAATGACGATGCCAAGATTCGAGACCTCATCCCCATCTTCAAGCGAGCGACGGCCAACTTGCCCGGCGTCATTAGCATTGTGACGCAAAGTAGTCTGTTTCAACGGGGGCTGGGGGAAGGCCGAAACATCGATATCGAGATCACAGGACCAGACCTGGAAACCCTCATTGGCCTTGGACGGCAAATTTTCGGCCAGGTCAAACACCTCATTCCCGATGCTCAAGTCCGCCCTAAACCGAGCCTCGATCTCGGGAGTCCCGAAGTGCGGGTGACCTTAAAACGCGATCGGGCCGCCGATGTGCAGATGACCAATCAAGAACTCGGATTCACGGTCAATGCCTTGATTGATGGCGCCAAAGCCAGCGAGTACCGGTTCGAAGGCGATGAGATTGATCTGACTATTCGCGGTGAGGACCGCTATGCCGCCCGCATGCAAAATTTGGCGGACATCCCATTGTATACACCCGCTGGGAAAATCGTCACTCTGGGAGATCTCGCGGAGATTCGCCTGGTCGCCGGACCGGAGCAGATCCAACACATCGAACGCGAACGGGCGATCACTATCCAAGTGATTCCTCCGGATCGGATGCCCCTGGAAAATGCCATGAATCTACTCCAGCATACGGTCATCACACCTCTAAAGGAAAGCGGCCTCTTAGGCCGGTTGTATAATATTCGGCTTTCGGGGACCGCGGATGATCTGACCAAAACGTACAATGCGCTCAAGGGCAATTTTCTGCTCGCCTTGATGATCACTTACCTGCTGATGGCTGCCCTCTTTGAAAGCTTTCTCTACCCACTGGTGATCATTTTCAGTGTCCCGCTGGCTGCGGCTGGCGGGTTTTTAGGGTTGTTCCTGGTCAATGTCTTCATTGGTTATCAACCGCTGGATGTTTTAACGATGTTGGGTTTCATTATTTTAATTGGGGTGGTGGTCAACAATGCGATCTTGATCGTCCATCAGGCGCTGAATTTTATGGACCCGCATCGCCGCGAGCTCTCTGTTGGACAAGGAGCGAGGGACCATGTCATGGGGGTGCCGCCCTCACGCGCCATTGTGGAATCGGTTCGTACACGGGTGCGCCCGATTATGATGAGTATGCTCACCACTACCTTCGGCCTACTGCCACTCGTCCTCTCGACCGGTGCCGGGTCCGAGTTATATCGCGGGATCGGCAGCGTGGTGCTTGGAGGGCTTATGCTCTCAACGCTGTTTACGCTTCTGGTGGTTCCGGCATTGTTCAGCATGGTGATGGAACTCGTAGCCACACGTAAGAGGCATCTCTCTTCGGCCTTGAAGCCTGAACTGCAATAATGCCATTGACAAGGAGGACTTCGGGTGAAACAGAAATCTAGCCTTATTCTACTTATAGCGGCCATGGCAGTGATGCTGTGGGGTCTCCCGGGGACCGGCCATGCCAAACAACCAGAAGAGGCGGAAATAGGCCGTCTCGGATCTTCTTCAAAGCGACCTGTCCTGCGGCTCAGTCTTCGAGAAGCCATGCAGGCCGCCGTGAATCAGAATCCTACCATTCAACTGTTCAAGGAGCGCGTGACTCAAGCCCAGGAGCAAGCCGACACCGAACTCGGCAAATTGCTTCCCACATTTTCTGGGCGGATGAGCGGAGCCCGGAGGCGATTCTTCTTCGGTTCATTCGGGGGAAGACCGCAGGTATCAAGGCCCCTTGATTTTTATGAGGCACGGGCCTTTCTTTCACAAAATATTTTTAGTCTGAGTCTGCTTCAGAAATGGCAAGCGGCAAAAATCGGCATCGAGGTCGCTGATCTTGATGCGAAGACCACCATGCAGGATACTATGGCTACGGTTGGACTGGTCTATCTCGAGACGCTGCGCAATCGAGCTGCCGTGAAGGCACGCGAAGCTGATGTCAAGCTCAACATCGAACTGCTGCGCCTGGCCAGGGAACGAAAGGCTGCTGGCATGGCGACTGCGCTGGATGTCACCAGAGCGCGAGTCCAACTGGAGAATGCCCGGCAACAGTTACTGGTGGCCCGCAATGACTACGGCCGAGCTAAATTGAATCTGATCCGAGCGATCGGCTTACCGTTCACCGTTGACGTAGAACTCACAGACCGCATGACCCTGATTGAACTCCCCCCCTTGACGGTGGACAAAGCGCTGGCCATCGCCAAAGCCAACCGGCCTGAGCTGAAGGCCCAAGCACGGCGCGAACGGCTGGCGGCCATGACCCTGCGCTCCGTGACTAGCGAACGCCTCCCTTCCCTGACAGGCAGCGGTGACGTGGGATTGATCGGCAATCAAATCCCCGATGCGCTGATCACCGACAATGTGCAGGTCCTTCTTTCCATCCCTATTTTCGACGGCGGCCAGCGCGAGGCTCGGATCTCGGAAAGCCGAAGCCTTGTTCGCCAGGAGGCTATCCGTACTCGCGATATTGAATATCAGATCACACTCGAAGTGCGAGATGCCTTGTTGACACTGGAATCCGCCAGGCAACAGGTAACCGTCGCCAAAGAGGGATTACGCCTGGCGCTGGAAGAGCTCGACATCGCGCGCCAACGCTTTGCCGTGGGGGTTGCCACGAATATCGAAGTAACCAATGCCCAGACATCCGTGGCCCAAGCCCGTGACAACCTGATCGAAGCCTTGTTCAATTTCAACGCCTCTCGCATCAACTTGGCCCGAGCCCAGGGCCGCCTTGAGGACCTATAAGGTCTTAGCGCTTTCTCAGTATCGTGGAATAGGACTACAACTATGGATTCTTTGCGTCATGAAATTCGCGCAGCGGCTCGCCAACGCCGCACCTTCGCCATCATCAGCCATCCGGATGCGGGCAAGACCACAGTCACAGAGAAATTGCTTTTGTATTCAGGTCTGGTCAGAACCGCCGGGATGGTCGGCAGCCGAAAAAGCCGTAAGATGGCAACCTCCGATTGGATGGAGATGGAGCAAGAACGCGGCATTTCCATCACGGCGTCAGCGATGCAGTTTCCTTACAAAGACGTCGTGATCAATGTCCTGGATACCCCAGGCCATCAAGATTTTTCCGAGGATACCTATCGCACGCTCACCGCTGCCGACAGTGCGGTGATGGTAATTGATGCCGCCAAAGGGGTCGAGGCCCAAACACGCAAGTTGTTTCAGGTTTGCCGCTTGCGCCGTATTCCCGTTCTGACTCTCATCAACAAAATGGACTTGCCTGGACGTCCTCCTTTAGACCTGATGGCTGAAGTGGAAGCTGTACTAGGGATCCATGCCAGCGCCATCAACTGGCCGATCGGCGTGGGTTCCCAATTCCGCGGGGTGGTGGATCGGACTACCCACAGGGTTTCCTTGTTTCACAAGACCGCAGCAGGCGGCGCCACCAAGGCACTTCGCACGGAGGTGGCGCTTCAGAGTCCTGAGCTCAAGACCCTGGTCGATGAAGAGACTCTCGCTCAGGTGTGCCATGACCTCGAGCTCTTGGAGATGGCAGGCAACCCTTTTTCCCAAGAGGCCTTTCTGCGCGGCGAGGTCACCCCCGTGTTTTTTGCATCCGCGCTCACGAATTTTGGACTAGAAAACTTCTTTGACGCCTTTGTGCGCATGGCTCCGTCTGCCCAGCCCCGAGTAGCCGATACACCCGCGGGTGAAGAAATCTCCATCGATCCGGTGGAGATGCCGTTCAGCGCGTACGTTTTCAAGATTCAAGCCAACATGAACCCTCGTCATCGAGATAGTACTGCCTTTCTCCGCGTGTGCTCCGGAAAATTTGAGCGGGATATGGTCGTACGCCATCATCGTCTAGGAACGGAGGTCCGCCTCTCGCGCACTCACAGCCTCGTCGCACAGGACCGCAACATAGTGGATGTGGCCTATCCTGGCGATATCATTGGCATTGTGAATCCCGGCCAGTTTCTCATCGGCGATACGATTTCACTCACCGGTGGATTCAACTACAAACCTCTTCCTCAATTTCAGCCAGAAGTCTTCGCTCGCATTCAGCCGGTGGATGTAAGCAAGCGAAAGGCGTTCGACAAAGGCATGACGCAAATGGTCGCTGAAGGGACGGTGCAAATCGTCCACAGCCTCAATGAACATGACTCATTTATCGCTGCGGTAGGTCGGCTTCAATTCGATGTGTTGCAATATCGCCTAAAAACAGAATATCGCGTGGAGACCGCCTTGGAACTTCTCCCCTTCGAATGCAGTGCCTGGCTTATGGGTGATGTGGCGACCTTTCGCCCACCTTCCGATGCCATGATGGTGAAAGATCATCAGAACCGTCCTGTGGTGCTCTTCCGTTCTTCGTGGTCCAAGCAATTCGCCCGCGAGCGAAACCCCAACCACACGCTGTTGGAGATGGGATAGTCGCTGCGGGGTTGTTCCCCTCGCCCAGCGGATGCCGCTCATGGGGATGTCGTGAAGTTAAGCAACCGCTTCAATGCCCGGGTCTTTTCGGAGTAGGGAAGCGTGGCTCGATCCAGAGCCCGCTGGAGGACGTCGATGGTCTGCTCGTAGGTTACTCGATCGACAGGATAGGGAATACGATCCTTTCCGCCATGGGCAAAGGCAAAGCGCGCAGGATCGCGCGTGCTTGCAGGTATGCCATAGATGAGCTCGGCTGCCAGGGTCAGAGCCCTAAGGGTTTTCGGCCCAACGCCGGGAACAGCGAGGAGGTGCTCAAAGTCCGGTGGGGCGGCCTCGTAGGTGCGCAAGAGAATCTTCTTGAGATATGTCGCGTCTATATCAACAGGTTCGATCTCGTGTCGATCTGGGAGGGTTAACGTCGGTAAGGTCTTAAGCAGTCGCTGGAATTCCTGATGCGGCTCTCTCGCCAATTCCGTCATGGCCTCCTGGGCGGGCTGGCTTTCTCGGGCCACCAAGTTGAGCGTGGGCCCTTGGGCATCGCAACAGATGGCGGTGTGGGGCTCGCAGACGAGATTGGAGATCTGTTCGGAACACCAGTGATATCGCCTAGCCATTCGAGTCTCTTCAGACATCCCCTGCTGGATTACACACCAACTGCCATCCGGCGTGAACACAAAACAGTGATGATACAGCTCGTACCCATCTTGCACTGCCGCGCTGTCCACTTTGGCCACCATCCGGCTGGTGTACACCAGAGGATCGGGGTCCCGCGCCAACCCTTCACAGGCCTGGACAATTTCCTGCGGTGTCTTTCGAGAGGTTCCGCCCTTTCCTCCCGCGACGACAACCCCAAAGTCCCATTCGCGACCTTTGACTGCCTCCTTCAAGGCTCCACACGTGGTTGTCGTCAGGCCACTCGAGTGCCAATCGAAGCCCAAGAGGCATCCCAATGCCTGAAACCAAAAAGGGTCCGCGAGGCGGCGAACCACTTCTGTGGCTCCATATTCCGCCACGAGATGCGCGACGACCTCTCGAGCCAGGCGAACCATGAGCTCGAACAACCATCGCGGCGCATGTCCCGTGTGCAGTGGAAGGTGAGCGATACCCGTGCGCATAAAAACTTCTCCGTTGGCGCCTTCTGGTGCACAGAAGGTCAGAGGCGCCCGCATTGGCCTCTGACCCGCTGGAGCACTTTCAAGCATTCCTGGTGGATACGGCCGTTGCTGGCCACCAGCTTTTTTTCGTAAATCGAGAATGGTGCGCCCTGATAGTTGGTGACCATTCCTCCAGCTTCTCGCACGATCACCACGCCGGCAGCGGTATCCCACGGGTTGAGCGTTAATTCCCAGAATGCGTCAAACCGACCACAGGCGACATAGCAGAGGTCTAATACCGCCGAGCCGGTCCGTCGGACTCCCTGGGTGCATAGCGAAAATTGGCAGAATTCCGCCAAATTGTTATCGTCCGTTTCCCGCAGGTCATAGCCAAATCCCGTCACCAGCAGTGCCTGATCCAACTGAGTCACGTGTGATACCTGTATCGGGAGACCGTTAAGCGTGGCACCCTTGCCCGTGATGCCTACGAACACTTCGTCCCTAGTCGGATCGATCACCACTCCCAGCACGCAGTGGCCTTCATATTCCAGCCCAATTGAGACGGCATAGGCGGGAAATCCATGGGCAAAGTTCGTCGTCCCATCGAGTGGATCAATGATCCACTTCCAGGGGGAACGCTGGGTCGTGTAGAATCCCTCTTCTTCCGCCAAAATTTGATGATCAGGGCACTGGCGCCGAATAGCGGCTACCACAGCTCGTTCGCTTTCGCGATCCGCGTCCGTCACCAGGTTGAGGGGGGTTTTCCGTTCCACTTCAAACCCCCGCTTCGCGCAGGCTTGGAGCATGCAGGCGCCAAGTTGAGCTGCTTCGATCGCGACCTTGGTGTATTCCTCAAGTTTCTGCCATGGGGGGGATGGCATTGGCATGACTGTCTTCTCCTAAAGGCCACCTCACCTTACCTTAAAGGAGAAGCCGTCCCTCAATGACGGCATCTCCCGCATGAGGCAGGCACAGGCAATCGTCCTTCTCATTTCCGGGCGCTTGCCCGTTGCAACAAAAATCACTATAGTTCATAGGCGTATCCCCTTTAAAGGGGAAAGATCTCTCTTGCAATTTTTATTGAGTCATGTAAGAAGACCTAGCAATATGGCTCCATTACGTCCTCCTCGCAAGTCACGCCAATCGGCATCCCGTAAGCGGGCCGCACAGGCTCCGGGAACTTCGCGTTCGCGAACACGCAAGCCATCTAAGGCGAAATCCTCAACGCCCAAGTCCGCGTCTTCCACTCGGCAACCGTCCTCAACCAAGACTGCCCCCCGTCGATCCTCGGCAACACGCTCTTCCGCCTCATCTAAGAAGAAGAGCACTGCCCGCTTGCGTGCTACTCCATCAACACCCAAATCTGCACGCTCGAAACAGTCTCCGCGGTTGCCATCAACTCCTCAACCGACTCCGACGACTCGACAGTCATCAACCCAACGGCCCTCCTCTGAAGCCTCCCGCACTGCGTTAACAGCACCCGATGAAGGTTTCGCGAAGCTTTCTCCGGACGACCGCTATAATCTCGGTGGATTGTGTGCCTGTTTCCTGGACACTCATACCTCAGAGGGGCTGCAGCAACTGGAACATCTCCTTCGGCATCTCCACCTTTCGGACCAAGAATGCGTCAGGTTGATCCAAGTATCTCGCGGGCTTTGCGTCCCCACCCTGTTCGCTGAGTCCCTCCGTCGTGAGGGCCTACGCACGTCAGCCCTCCTCGCCCTGCTTGACGCCGCAAAAGCGGATGATCCCGTCCTCCATCGCTGGCAGGCGGTCCTAGAAGCTGTCGCTTATACCCTGGGAATCCCTTCCGAGGAACTTTCCTTGCTCACACAACAGATCTTAGAAGGCTCTCCCGCCTAGCCAACAAGGGCCTTTGGCTCGCCTCTGAAACAGGATGAACGGGAAGAGAGCGGATTAGAGTTCTCGCCGGCCTTCGATGGCCTTGGTGAGGGTCACCTCGTCCGCGTATTCGATATCCACGCCAACAGGAATACCGTAGGCGATCCGTGAGACACGCACCCCATGCGGTTTGAGCAATTTCATCAGATAAATGGCTGTAGCCTCTCCTTCAATGGTGGGATTGGTGGCAATAATGACTTCCCGAATCTCGCCACCGCGTACACGCAATTCCAATTCACGAGCCCGAATGTCGGAGGGCCCCACTCCATCAAGTGGCGAGAGTGCCCCCATCAGCACATGATATAACCCATGGTAGCTATGGGATTGTTCAATGGCGTAGAGGGTACTTGGCTCTTCCACAACTAAGATCGTTGTGCGATCGCGAGTAGGATCCTGGCAGATCCCGCACAATTCACCCTCCGCGATATTGCGGCACTGCACGCAAAAGGTGACATGTTCCTTGACCTCGCGGATGGCTTCCGCTAGGCGCAAGGCTTCGTCCTTGCTTGCTTTCATGATATGAAAGGCCAGCCGCTGAGCGGTCTTCTGCCCAATGCCTGGCAGCCTGACAAACTCCCGTGCCAGTTTATCCAAGAACCCTTGCTGAGCGCTGTTTCTCATACGCTTATTTTCTCTCCACCAGAGAATCTCCTGACATATAGACGGCTCGATCAGAAGAGATTCGAGAGCCCTGGAATTCCCAGCCCTCCTGTCAGGGACTTGACCTCCTCAGCCATCAAGGCTTTGGCCTTACGAAGAGCTTCATTCGACGCGGCCACAAGAAGATCTTGGAGCATCTCACGGTCATTTGCTTGAAACACCTCAGGATCAATCGTCACTTTTGTAATTTGCATCGCCCCATTTGCAGTGACCGTTACCATTCCTCCTCCGGCTGAAGCCTCGACGGTCTTAGCAGCCACTTCTTCTTGGATCTTCCCCAATCGTTCCTGGACAGCTTGAGCTTGTTTTATCAGATTACCCATATTGCCAAACGGATTTTTCGACATCATGAATCCTCCTTTTCTCCCGACAGGCGACTGGCCGTAATCACTTCCCCGCCGAACATTTCCATTGCCTGTTTGACTAAGGGGTGGGCACGGGCCTCTTCCAATAAGCGTCGCTCTTCCGTGAGCCGCTGCTGTTGTCGAGCTTGACCAATCGTTGGACCAGGCATATGGCCCTCCGCTATCTCGATGACGCGAACGGACGTACTTCTCCCTACTACTTGCTCAAACACACGAGCCACCACCTGACGATTGGCTTCCTTTTGCAGGCGTGAGTAGGCTACGGTTGCGGTCTTGGGAAACCCTATCACGACCTCCTGTCCATCAAGTTTGACGAGGCGTCCCATTTCCAAAAAAGACCCGATATTAGGATAGTCGCTGAGGACCTTCTGTACGACTCGATCCCAGTCTTGCTGGCTGATCTCTGGCTGCCCGTCACCACCGCTCGGCCACATCGGTGGCGACTGAGGCGCTTGTTTCGCTTGTTCTTTTGCCTTACCGCCACCTGAAGAAGCGGTCACCTCTTGCGAAGGCGGTTGGGAGGGCACTCTCGGCATATCCTGCCGGGATTCTAGCCGCCCAGACACAGTCCGCGTCATTGGGCGAGAACGATCCGCTTCTCGCGGCCTAGCGGAAGGTGGGGACAAAGCCCCTGGCCGGGCGGACGAAGACTCCCGGGGTGGAGACTCTGGCGATTCACGTTGGGGGGAGACCGTAGGCGAAGAGGTTTCCTGCACAAGCCGACTGGCGCGAACCACGGCGACCTCAAAAACAAATCGCGGATGGTCCGTCACGCGCAGTCGGTCCCCAACCTGTGACATCAGTTCAAATATGCTCTGAAGGTGGTCGAGTGACTGTTTCTGGGCATCAGCACAAATTTGCTCGACCTCTTCCGGAGAAAGGTCCACTAAGAATTGAACCTGTTCGCGAGAGGGCACCACCCGGGCAAGCACCATGTTTCGCAACCGCTCCACGACCGCGCTACATAACACCCGGAGATCATACCCGTGATCTATCGCTTGCCCTAGGAAGAAGAGAGCTGCAGAGGGCTGCTGCTCTAGCATGGCGGTGACCACTTGTCGCACCCGTTCATCCGGAACGGTTCCCAGCATACTTTCCACTTCCTCGGCGCAAATGGTTTTACCACCAAAGGTGACGGCTTGATCAAAGAGGCTAAGCGCATCGCGCATACTCCCATCACAAACGCGAGCAATGATCGCCAAACTCCGTTCGTCGATGGTGACATCTTGCCGCGCGGCCACTACCCGCAGCCGGGCGATGATCTCACGCCGCGGAATGCGTCGAAACGTAAAATGCTGACATCGAGACAGAATCGTTGCAGGGATCTTGTGGACCTCGGTCGTGGCAAACACAAAGATGGCATGCGGTGGGGGTTCTTCCAATGTCTTGAGCAGCGCGTTAAAGGCGGAGTTCGACAGCATGTGCACTTCATCGATAATATAGATGCGATATGACCCCAAAAATGGGGTAAATTTTATATTCTCGCGCAGCTCACGTACATTGTCTACCCCGGTATTAGAGGCCCCATCGATCTCGATGACATCAACTGAGTGGCCTTGGGCAATTTCTCGACAACTTTCACAGTGTCCGCAGGGATTTGGCGTGGGGCCATGCTCACAATTCAGCGCCTTGGCCAAGATACGCGCGACTGTCGTCTTTCCCACTCCTCGCATCCCTGAAAAGACATACGCATGCGCCACTCGGCGTTGCGCGACGGCGTTCTTAAGCGTCTGAACGACATGAGGCTGGCCGATCACTTCATCAAACGTGCCGGGCCGAAATCGTCTCGCGGAAACTTGATAGTCCATTGCTGTCCGTGGCTGTTTTTCCCACCTTTACCGCAAGTTCTTCACTGATCGATAAAACCGGGGCCAGGTAAACCTGCGGCACACAGACTCGCCTGCTTACCGTTGCTTCCTTCCGGACCTGGCGGGGTTCGCAGGATTCTGTTGCACAGGGCCCAGCCCCTTTTGGGAATCACCACTCCCACGCTTTGCACTCTTCGCACCAGGGGACATGGCGGAGAGGGTGGGATTCGAACCCACGGTGCCGTTGCCAGCACACGTGCTCTCCAGGCACGCCGATTCGGCCGCTCTCGCACCTCTCCGCGGTGTTCCGCCACCTACGGGCCTTGGATTGTTTCCTACCTGGCACGATCCTCTCCATCATGACGCAGTAATAACCCTGGCTTCAAGAGTGTCTTCACCTATCTGTTCGACAGGTAAGACTTCTGGAAAGCGCGGGCATCTTAACATGTGCCTGGTAAGGGGACAAGCAAGGGTCCCCTTTTCTTCCAGAGGCGTTACTTCCAGACGGACTGCGCCCGAAAGAGTCGTTGTCGGCGAGAAGATCCATGGAGAGCCGCAAAGAGATGCCCGCGAAAACATAGCATGAATATCGTCCCAATCGGGGTCAAGAGAAACACCAGGACAGTCGCGACGGATTCGGGAACTCCCAGCAAGAGAACCCAGTTTGTCAAAATGTGAAACGGGATCGTCAGGAGTTGGATCAAATCCAGGCCAGCCATACGTCCGCCTTGACTGGTGAGCATCAGGAAAAACGAAAACCCAAACGGCGCAAGCACAATAGCGAGAGGGAGAAACCATTCAATCCAGTTCTCCACCACAAATTCATAACTTTCCTTGAGGACATCAAGAGGCGACGCATGCCGAACTTGATAAATCACCTCAGGGACCGGATTCAGGAGAATGAACATCAGAAGAAACACGCCTGAAATAATCGCTGGACCATAAGGGTTGCGCTGCATGCCCATCTCCAAAACTTGCAAGGGCACCCATAGCAGAAACCCGATCGCCACCACGTCCCAAAAATAATGGCCAGCCTGTTCCCATAAATCCTGCCATCGCATGGGACGGAGACTCAGTACGGCTTGCTCAAGCAAGCTTAAGACGGAACCCACAAAAAACGCATTGGCAAATCCCACCAGCAATCCCCCGAGAATGCCCAACCCACTTGCCACACTCGCGATCACCGTCAAAAGAAGGGCATAGACCAGCACTCCAACAATCATCACCCAGCTCCGGGTCAGCGAGGCCCACGCCGCGATTAAAGCCCGTCGATATAACTGCCACGTAGCCCAGATGAATTGGGACATACGATTCGTGGATGTGTCGTTATTGTTGGGATGCGCGGGGCGGAGAAGAGGACGGCGATTGGTGTCGAATCGCTAAAATTTCCTGTTGCAACCGATCGCGTTCTTGGAGGACTTTCCGCAGCCGACGGGGACGGTCCACCGTCCACCACTTGACGCCGTCATCTTGTGGCGTCATGGAGGAAGGCAGCGCACTGCCTTGAGGAGATTGCTGAAAGTTATATCCCCGTGCGGCATTCCGCTGTTCGAAAAACCGTTGATAAATGTTCTCATACAATTTTTGAAGCCTCATCTCGCTAACACCTTAGCGTACCGAATGCGAATCTGGCAAGATTAGCGTGTCGCAACCCCGTCCCTCTTCGCCGCCATTACCCCTGATGGAGGCCGCCCCACAAATGCTGTCTTGAAGGCTATGGACCGATATACATTATTTTCAAGCCCTTGCCTCGTTTGTGCATTGATATTCCAGCGAAGTCGTTGACAGTACGAAACTAGTGTGGGTAAATAGAAACGACACGCGTGCGCAGCAAGCCGTTATCCCCGCGAATAGATGATCGAGTACAGGGAGGCCAACAGCGGCGTGGGTCAGTCGAACACGCTGAAGAGAGTCTCTATGCGAGAGTGGCGGAACTGGCAGACGCGCGAGACTTAGGATCTCGTGGGAAACCGTGGGGGTTCAAGTCCCCCCTCTCGCACCACACGTTCTCTTTGTTTGACCGAGGAAGATAGCCAAAGGATCTGTCGCTATGAAAGTTGAAATGATTGAGTTAGGCCCTGTCAAACGGGCAATCAAAATCGAAGTGCCGGAAGACGCGGTCAATGAAGCTTTTGACCGAGTCTACGCCGATCTGAAACGGCAGGTCCGAATCCCCGGATTCCGTCCGGGGAAAGCGCCCTTGGCGATCCTAGAAAAGCGATTTGCCAGAGTCGTGGAACAGGACGTTGTCCAGCGTCTTGTGCCAGACTATTACCAGCGCGCTCTCGAGGAAGCAGGCGTGTCCCCCGTGGTGGTCGAGATCCCTCCGCTAGAGCGCATGAAGATCCAACGCAATGCCGCCTTTACGTTCACCGCCACCGTTGAAATCAAGCCAAAGATTGAACTGCGGGACTACCGAGCACCGAATCCCATTTCACTCAAGCGCGATCCCCGCACGGTGACCGACGAACAGGTCGATCAGGCCCTGGCGACATTGCGCGAGCAACAGGCCCGGTTGGAACCCATGCCGGCGGGAACCCCCCTCACGGATAATCTCTACGCGATTCTTTCCGTCGAAGGATTCGTTGATGGTCTCCCCGTGGAGGGTTCCAAAAAAGAGGCGCATCTTCATCGGGTGGGGTCCCAAGACCTCGTGATGGGCCTTGCCGTTGACGAGGCTATTCGCGGTAAAACCGAGGGCGATGTGGTTGAGATTATGCAGGACTATCCGCCGACGCATCCCGATGAACGCCTGCGCGGGAAATCTGTGTGCTTTCGCGTGACCATTACTGGAATTAAACAGAAAACGCTCCCTGACCTCGATGACGAGTTTGCCAAAGACTGCGGGCCCTATGAAACCCTGGAGCAACTCAAGCAGAAAATTCGAACCCAGCTCGAAGAGGTGCTGCATCGCGACATCGAAGAGGGTTACAAGGAACAGATCATGGAGCGTCTCCATCAGATGCATCACGTAGAAATTCCGGAAGCCTTGGTCGACCGTGAGGTGCGCGCCATGATCCGTCAACGCCTTCTGGAAGAGCATCGCAAGAAGAAAGGCACTATTTCCCTGGCGGAGCAGTTGCCATCGGATCAAGACATCCGACGGCTCCAGCAAGAGCTCCTTCCGGAGGCCAAGCGTCGCGTCAAGCTCGCGCTCATCTTGGAAGCCATTGCCGACAAGGAGGGGATTACCGTCAGTGAGCAGGATATTGAAGAAGAAATTTCCCGACTGGCACGCAGCCTCAAGCTTCCGGTTGAGGATATTCGACATATGGTAGAATCAGGGGGAGAGGATTCACGACAGGAATTTCGAGATCGATTGCGAGCAGAAAAGGCTCTTCAACTTGTATACCAATCGGCCGTCATTCAAGGGTAAGGATCTTGTTTTTCTTGGCTGGCACTTAAGCTCGATGCGCGAAAGCCGAGAAACCACACAGAACGGCGACGTCTCAATTTGACCATCCTTCAACGCATACGCAGGAAAGGGGCTGCCATATGTTGATTCCGATGGTGATCGAACAAACGAACCGGGGGGAGCGCGCCTATGATATTTACTCGCGCCTTCTGAAAGATCGCATTATCTTTCTCGGTGCTCCCATCGACGATGTTTTTTCCAATCTGGTTATTGCCCAACTCCTCTTCCTCGAGGCGGAAGATCCCGAAAAAGACATTAATCTCTATATCAACTCTCCTGGCGGGAGCGTAACGGCTGGGCTCGGGATTTACGACACCATGCAATATGTGAAACCGCCTATCACGACGATCTGTCTCGGGCAAGCAGCCAGTATGGGAGCCCTTTTACTGGCGGCTGGGACAAAGGGGAAGCGCTTTGCTCTGCCCAATGCCCGGATCATGATTCACCAACCCATGGGGGGGTTTCAGGGGCAAGCGACGGAAATCGATATTCATGCGCGGGAAATTCTTAAAATTCGGGAACGCTTGAATGAGATCCTCGCCAAACATACGGGGCAACCCGTCGAGAAAATTGCTCAAGACACCGAGCGCGATTATTTCATGTCGGGTGAAGAGGCCAAAGCGTATGGCCTGATTGATGAAGTGATCATCCGTGGGCCCGACAAAGCGCAAGCTGGGAATACGAAACCAGTGGGGACCACATCCGATAGCGAAACAAGCAAGTAAACGGAGACTCACCCATGGCGCGGCAAGTCAAAACAGATACCAACTTGCGCTGTTCTTTCTGTGGTAAAAGTCGAGACCAGGTTCGCAAGCTCATTGCCGGCCCCACGGTGTATATCTGTGACGAGTGCGTGGGACTCTGCAATGAAATCATGGCTGAAGAATGGCAGGAAGCCAAGGATGAACTTTCCTCCAAATTACCCAAGCCCGCGGATATCAAACGCCACCTCGATCAATACATCGTTGGCCAAGAACGGGCCAAAAAGGTCCTCTCAGTCGCTGTCCACAATCATTACAAGCGGATTGCGGCGAATGAATCCAGCGACGTGGAACTCCAAAAGGGGAACATCCTGATGATTGGGCCGACGGGGACCGGGAAAACGCTGCTGGCTCAAACACTCGCCAATTATTTGGACGTTCCGTTTACCCTGGCCGACGCCACTACCCTAACCGAAGCCGGCTACGTCGGGGAAGATGTCGAAAACATCATTCTGAAATTGCTCCAGGCAGCCGATTATGACGTTGAGCGGGCGGAACGCGGGATCATTTACATTGATGAGATCGACAAGATCACGAGGAAATCGGATAGTCCCTCCATCACCAGGGATGTATCCGGGGAGGGCGTCCAGCAGGCCCTTCTTAAATTGATCGAGGGCACTGTGGCCAACGTTCCCCCGCAAGGAGGAAGGAAGCATCCTCATCAAGAGTTCATTCAAGTGGACACCAAGAATATCCTGGTGATTTGTGGAGGAGCGTTTGTGGGGCTGGAAGCAATCATTGAGCGCCGGTTGAACCAAAAGCGGATGGGCTTCCGGGCCGACCCTCGGGCTCGCCAGGAGCCTGCGCTTTCGCTTCTTCCCTATGTGCAACCAGAGGATCTCCTCCAGTATGGCTTGATCCCGGAATTCATTGGCCGGTTGCCCGTGGTGACGACCTTGGAAGAATTGGATGAGCAAGCGTTGATTCGGATCCTCACCGAACCGCGCAATGCTTTGACCAAGCAGTATCAAAAACTGCTTTCATTCGATAAAGTCAAACTCAAATTCACAGAGAGTGCTCTTGTGGCCATCGCCCACAAGGCCTATTCTCAAAAGACAGGAGCCCGCGGACTTCGGACGATTTTAGAAGAAGTCATGCTGGACATCATGTATGACGTCCCCTCGGAAACTGATCTCAAAGAAGTCGTCGTGACTGAAGAAGCGATTCTCGGACAAGGCCAACCGATGAAAATCTTTGAGCATTCCAAAGGCATCAAGTCGGCGTAAGTTATCCTTCACTGAGGGTCGACTTATCCCGCCTCTTGATATCCACAGGCCTCTTGCGGACAGTGAATGGTGGGACCGGCGTGTCGGCTGTATTTCTCCACGAGAAACGGGGCATGGCACGTGGGACACGGACGATTGATAGGCCGGTTCCAAATAGCAAAGGTACATGTAGGATACCGGCTGCATGAATAAAAGACGCGGCCTTTCCGGCTCCGGCGTTGGACCAACTCGCCCCCACATCCTTCAACCGGACAACGAACTCCAAGCGTCACGGGCTTGGTCACTCGGCATGTGGGGTAATTTGAACAGGCAAGGAACTCTCCGAATCGCCCACGCTTCGTGACCAGTGGGCTACCGCATTTTTCACACACCTCGTCGGTCTTCTGCTCCACTCGCTCTGCTACATGAATGATGCCTTCTTGATCTTTCATAAATGGTTTGGTGTTCTTGCAGGTCGGATACGCGGAACACGCCAGAAATTGGCCGTGGCGCCCCCATTTGACCACCATGAATTGCCCGCATTTCTCGCAAACGATTTGCGTCGGCTCTCCCCTACCTTTCACCCCTTCCATATTCTCTTCCGCTTTCTCCAAGTCTTTGACAAATGGGGTGTAAAACTCCTTAACGGTGGCCACCCAATCTTTCTCGCCTTCCTCAATTTCATCGAGTTGTGACTCCATACGAGCCGTAAATGCCACATCGAAAATATCCGGAAAATATCGGACAAGCCGATCGTTGACCAACCGCCCAAGATCCGTAGGCTTAAATCGCCCATCTTCTTTTTCAACGTAGCCACGTTCTTGAATCGTGGAAATGATCGTGGCGTAGGTCGACGGCCGGCCGATGCCTCGTTCTTCCAATTCGCGGATAAGCAAGGCCTCGTTGTACCGAGGGGGAGGTTGAGTAAAATGTTGTTTGGCAACCAGGCCGCCTGCCTCATCCGCAAGAAGACGGAGTTGCTCGCCCTCATGTAGTTCCGGCAATCGCTTCCCTTCTCCCTCATCAACCGGTTCACGCTCGGAAAGGCCTGGACGTGATTCACCCTCAGAGGGCTCCCGCCCCTCTACGTAAACACGACGATAGCCATCAAATTTTTCCACCGTGCCGGTCGCACGAAAGAGAAAGTCGTTCGCTCGGATATCCACCTTGGTGGCTTCATCCACGCCTCGGGTCATTTGCGAGGCCACAAAGCGAGTCCAAATGAGCTTGTACAGCCGGTACACGTCGTCCTCGAGGAAAGGCCGAACCTGTTCGGGATCTCGCCGGACAGAGGTAGGCCTGATCGCTTCATGAGCTTCTTGGGCGGTTTTGGCCGTCTTATAGACAGGCGGTGCCGCAGGAACGTAGGGGTCTCCGAATCGCTCGCGAATCAACTGAGCGGCTTCAACTTGGGCTTCAGCCGCCACACGGGTTGAATCTGTGCGCATGTACGTGATCAACCCCACCGGTCCTTCTTGCCCAATATCCACGCCCTCGTACAGTCGCTGCGCGATCATCATGGTCTTCTTGGCGGAAAATTTGAGTTTTCGAGCCGCCTCTTGTTGGAGCCGGCTGGTAATAAAGGGAGGAGGAGGATTCCGACGCTTCTCGGTTTTCTCCACCGAGGAGACGGTAAAGATTGCACCCTGAAGAGCTGCAACAATGCGATCTGCTTCCGCTTGCGTGCGGATGTGAATGGGCTGTCCCTGCCATTCATGGAGCTTCGCCTCAAAGGGAGGGGGGGCGTGTCCCTCAAGCTTGGCGGTAATCGTCCAATATTCTTCAGGCTCAAAGGCCTCACGCTCGGCTTCCCGTTCACAAATCAGCCGAACCGCCACGGATTGCACCCGCCCGGCACTCAGTCCACGCCGGACTTTCTTCCACAACAGGGGGCTCAGCATGTAACCGACGATGCGATCTAACACGCGCCTGGCTTGCTGGGCATTGACCTTTTTCATGTCGATGGTTCCCGGATTCTGCAAAGCCCGCTTGATGGCCGTCTCGGTAATTTCGTTGAACAGAACCCGGTAAATGCGAGGGGCTTTGCCATCGAGTTCTTCGGCGATATGCCAGGCGATCGCTTCTCCCTCTCGATCAGGATCCGGGGCAAGGTAGACTTTGTCAGCTTTCTGCGCCTGGGTTTTGATCTCGGTCAGGAACTTATTCTTCCCGCGAAAGACCACATAGTGGGGCGTGAAATCATGCTCAACGTCGATGCCGAATTTACTCTTCGGCAAATCCTTCACGTGCCCCACGGACGCTAAGACCTGATAGCTTCGACCAAGGTATTTGGTAATCGTTCTGGCCTTTGCAGGAGACTCTACGATAATTAACGACTTCCCCACGGTCAGGATCCTTCTCTGTGTGATTGCAGGATTTGAGCCATCTCCGGAAACAGGGTGGTGCCCCTCTCAGGTGCGTACATAGGCGGCACCTGGCACTTGCCGAATGAGTCCTTTCAACTCCAAGGCCAGCAGAATACTCATTACCTCGGCAGGAAAGAACGGAGCTTGAGCGAGAATGTCGTCGACGGAAATGGGATCATCTGAGACCATTGCGTAGATATCTCGTTCCTCCCGACTGAGCATTGTCTCGGTCTGAGCACCTCTCTGAGTGTTTACCTGATCATCCTGCGGAAGATCAAGTTGAGGTCGGAGTTCTTCCAGAACATCGTCAGGGCCTTCCACCAGTTTAGCGCCTTGCTGGATCAACCAGTGGGCTCCTTGATGTCGATTGTCTTTGATCGATCCAGGCACGGCAAACACCTCACGGTTCTGTTCCACAGCAAACCGTGCAGTGATCAGGGCACCGCTCGCACGTGACGCTTCCGTGACGACCACGCCTAGACTCAATCCGCTGATCACGCGATTGCGTCGCGGAAAATGATACGGACGAGGTGGTTCCCCAACAGGCCATTCAGACAAAACCGCCCCGTTTCCTTCAATTTGTTGACGTAACTGGCGATGCTCCGGGGGATAGGTGCGATCCAGCCCACATCCCAGGACGGCTTCTGTGCGCCCATTGGCTTTCAACGCCCCTCGATGAGCCGCAGCATCAATTCCTCTGGCCAACCCACTGACGATCGTGAGACCCAATGTCGCGAGATTGTAGCTGAGTTCCTCCGTTAAAGCACACCCTGCATGGCTGGCTCGTCTGGTCCCGACAATGGCCACAGCCTGGTCGGTCCGTGGAAAAAACGGACCGGTGTAATAGAGCAGGAGCGGCGGATCGGCAATCATGGCCAGCCGCGCGGGATAGCCTGGATCCACGATACTCACAACCTCCACTCGGCATTCTGCCATACGCTGCATGGTTCGTCGAATCCGGATCTCGGTTTCGGGATCTGGTCCCATTGCGACCGCTTCCGCCACTGCACGTTTCATGCCCAAGGCTTCCAATTCCCGGACGGAGGCGTGTCGAACACCATGTGGTCCATCAAAATGCTGGACAGCCCGAAGGAGCATGCGCTCATTCAACCCGCGGATCGTCCGCAAGACCAACCAGTCATAGAGCGTCTCCGATGTCATGGTCATCTTTGCACGCGAGGGCTTCGCATGTGAGCATCCCATCTCCCATGCGTGCGCTAGCCCATGCGTGTACGTGCAGGGCATCGATCAGGAAGCTTGTTCTTTAGATCTTCCATATGGGATTGTACTCCAGGTGGGATAGCGACATGTTGGGCACGGAACTAGGCCGCCTTGTTTCCACTTTCCACCATGACAATATCATATTGCTCAATGTGCAAGAGGGGATCAGGCTTCACCACAATGTGGTAATGAAACTCCCGTTCCAGCCGTTCAAGCCCTTCATGTTCGGAATCCATAAGCAGTTCGACAACTCGAGGATTGGCCCCAATCACAATTTTCTGTGCGGCAGTTGTCCGGCCCAGACGCCGGAGCTCCCGAAAAATATCGTACGTCACCGTGAGCGCCGATTTGGTGTACCCTCGCCCTTCACAATCTGTACAAATCTCGGAAAGAGTGCGAAGAAGATCTTCTCGTACGCGTTCTCGAGAGATCTCGACCAGCCCAAGGTCGGAGATGCGCGAAATGCGCGTGCGAGCCCGGTCCGTGGACATAGCCTCCACAAGGGCTTGATACACTTTCTCACGATTGCGCTCCCGCTCCATGTCGATGAAGTCAATGATAATGATTCCACCGATACCCCGAAGTTTGATCTGATAGGCAATTTCTCGTGCGGCTTCCAGATTATTCTTGAGAATGGTTTCCTCCTGATCCCGTTTGCCCACATAGCGCCCCGTATTCACATCAATGA
>RFGT01000169.1 GCA_003696975.1 Nitrospirota bacterium
CTGCCACGACACCGTGTGGGGTTAAATGATTGCGCAATTCGGCGAAGAATTCTCGAGTGGTGAGATGGAAGGGAATTAGGTGCCGGGCAAAAACATCAACCCAGATGATATCGTAGCGCTGCCCAGTGGTTTGGAGAAACACTCGGGCATCTTGCTCATAGATATGGTGGTTGGGAGGAGGGCGATAGGCAAAAAACCGTGTGGCAGCCTTGACCACTGATGGGTCCATCTCGACGACATCCAGCTCCAGCTCAGGCCAATATCGGGCCAGCCACTTGGCCAGCGAGCCTCCTCCATGCCCAAGGATAAGTCCGTACTGCGGTTGTGGGGTAAGCCCGAGAGCCGCCATCATCATCTGGCTGTAGGGCAAGGCCAGATGCACGGGGTTGCCAGACCACATCACCGCATGAAATGTATTGTCGAGAATGAGAAAACGTAGCCCCTGGATATCTCGTACACGCACTTGCTGGTACGGACTGTCTTCCTGGTGAAGGGCGGGAGGTTGAACAAGAACTGGATGGAAAGCAAGCCAACTCAAAGCTCCAAGACCTCCCAGAACAGGAACGAGCAGGGCAGCTTTCATACGGACAGCCCAGTACCACCAACACAGCCCCAGCCCGACGAGTATTACCCCCAGCACTGCCACCAGGGTGAGGCTCCCCAGCCATGTCAACAAATAAAACGAGGTCCCCCACGTGCCTGCCAGACTTCCAATCGTAGAAATCGCAATCATAGCTCCGGTATGTCGCCCGAGATGCCCCATATCGGCAATGGCCAGCCGCAGGAGCGCCGGCAACACCCCACTCAAGCCAAACGCAGGCACGGCTAATAACACACTGGCAGAAAGACAAGGTCCCCATCGGGGATCATGAATCCACCGGGATACCGTAAACACGACAGGCTGGCCCAATCCAGCAAGCAACAAAGTCCAGACGCCCGAACCGAGCAGGAGAAGCGTCAACACCAAACCCGGCGGCCGGCGATCAGCCAACCACCCTCCAGCGGCATAACCGCTACTCATCGCGGCCAAAATGACGCCGATCAAGGCGCCCCAGACAAACAACGAACTGCCAAACACCGGAGCCAGCAACCGGCTACCCAAAATTTCCAGAGCCATCACGACCGCGCCTGTGGTAAAGGCTGTCGCAAAGAACCACATGCGCGACCACGATGCTCGGCTTCCGGATACCATAGTCATGGGAAAGGAACCAGCAGCGAGCTCCAGCAGGAGCTTGGTGGTCTCAAGGGCAGAATTCCTACAGAACCCCCCAGTTCTTGAAATAACGGAGCAGGTCGCGGACGGAGATCATGCCGACAATGTCGCTTTCCTGTGTCACGACGAGATGTCGAACGCCGTGGAGTGCCATTAATTCACTGGCCTCATGAGGGGATTGGTCCACTTCTATTGTAATGAGAGGGGCGCTCATGACTGCACAGACTCGCTGGCGATTAGGATCTTCGCCATTCGCCATGGCTTTTCTGACTAAGTCGGTTTCGCTGATCACCCCAACATAGGTTCCCTGCTCTTCGACCAGCAGTGCGCCTACACAGGCATTTCGCATCAATTGGGCTGCCTCCAGTAGACTCGCTTGGGAAGAAACGGTGCGCAGGGACCGACTCATCATAACTGCGAGTGGGCGAGCCATCATGCCTTGGCCAGCCATGGAAAACCTCCTTTTGTATATGTCAAGACAGCAGTATTTGAAAAATGCTATAGAAACCACAGCAGCAGTGTCAACGCAAGCTCTTCATTTCCGTTCCGGTGTGTGTCGAAGTTGCACGCAAGCTTGTATGGACTTGTATGGAGGAATAACCCAATGGCCACAAAAGAGTTGCTTCTCAATCTTGGCAAGCTGATTATTGGAATCGCCTGGCTCGATGGGGAATTGCAGACTCAAGAATTGAACATCTTGAAAGAAGTGCTATTCCAGCTTCCCGATCTCACGGGAGACGACTGGACCCAATTGGAACTCTATATGGTCCATCCAGTGAGCGACCAGGAACGAGAAACCTTGTTCGCTCGAGTGCTGGAAAGCATTCGTTCCCCGGCAGACAAGGCTTTTGTCCTTGAGACATTGCGAAAGGTCATCGCCGCAGATGGAACGGTCAGTGCAGAAGAAGCGGCCGCATTGGCGGCAATGGAGCAAGATCTCGACCGTCATTCCTCGAGGGGATTATTCTCACATCTCATAATCCCCTTACGCCGGATCCTTTCTCAGGGGCAAAGGCGCCATCGAGAATCCCGCGAGGATCGGCTTGAAGATTTCATCAAAAACACCATCTACTTCCGATTGGTCACCGAACTCCGAGCCCGCGGTACAACCATCGAGTTGCCCGACGACCAGATCAAAAAACTCTGCCTGGCCGCCGGGCTCATGGCCCATGTGGCATGGATTGACCGCGAGTTCTGCGACCGAGAACACGAAGCGATGGTTACAGCATTGCGGACAAACTGGGGACTTCCCCCATCCCACGCTCATCTCCTTGTCGAGTTGAGTCGAGCGAGCATCCTGCGTGGACTCGATCTCGTGCGGCTCACCAAGGGTTTTCAGACCTACTCCACGCCCGATGAGCGGAAAGCCTTTCTGCGCACATTGTTTGCCATTGCCAATGCGTCGCACAAGACCTCCTTCGAGGAAATTGAGGCCATCCGGGCTATTGCCAAGGCTTTCGACCTATCCCATCAAGACTTCATCGAAGCCAAGCTCACCATTTCTAGGACCGATCGTCATGGCTTGTAACCCTGCACCTCAGGCCATCTCAGGGGAAGCTACTGCTCTTTGGGGTTATCACATCTCACACCTTTTCCGGTTTCACCTCGGCTCCATGGATTCCTGTAGGCCATTCATCTAGAATCCCGATACTATGGCCCACACCTCTGACCCCGCTGCTCATTCCGAACATCCTGATGCCTTCCAGGCCGTCGCAGGCGCTGCAGGTATGATCGGAGCAGCCACTCTATCCAGTCGGTTCCTCGGATTTATCCGCGATATCATCCTAGCCAAACTTTTGGGAGCTACAGCCTCGGCAGACGCCTTTTTTGTCGCCTACCGCATCCCTAATCTGCTACGAGAATTGTTGGCCGAGGGCTCCATGTCTTCAGCTTTCATCCCCATCTTCACGGAGTATCATACCCTCCGTACTCAACGAGAAACTTGGGAACTCGCCAGTGCAGCGTTTACCACCCTTCTCACCATTGTCACCGCCATCACCTTACTCGGCATTGTGGCGGCTCCCATCCTTGTGTGGCTTTTGGCCCCCGGTTTTCACAACTCCCCCACCCAACTCGACCTCACCACGGTACTGACGCAAATCATGTTTCCCTATCTCCTCTTTGTAAGCCTTTCCGCCTTAGCCATGGGCATCCTGAACTCCGTGAAGGCGTTCGCTGCTCCAGCCTTGGCTCCGGTATGTTTCAATATCTGCATCATCACTGCGGCCTTGGGCCTTTCTCCCTGGCTTGAGGAACCGGTTCTCGGAGTGGCGTATGGAGTGCTCCTCGGGGGATGTGCCCAATTCGTGATACAGCTACCTGGGCTCAGAAAGCGAGGCTTTCTCTTTCGCTGGCAATTTGAGCCATGGCATCCCGGCGTCCGGCGGATGGGCCAACTGCTTATCCCCTCGCTGCTCGGTTTGTCCGTCACCCAGGTGAACATTACCATCAGCACGATTCTGGCTTCCTTTTTCCCGGGCGGCCCTACGTATCTCTTCTATGGGATGCGCTTGATCCACTTTCCCTTGGGAATTTTCGGTGTGGCCTTGGCCACGGCTATTCTCCCAACCCTTTCCCAACAAGCCGCCCGAGGGGCAGTGAATGAATTGCGTGTGACTGTGGAGTCCGGCCTGCGCCTCATTGCCTTCATCATTTTCCCAGCCATGACTGGCCTGATCTTATTTCGTGAGCCCATCGTTCATCTCTGTTTCGAACATGGCGCGTTCTCCTCGCAGGACACAGCAGGTACTGCCGGAGCAGTATTGGCCTATGCGCTTGGCTTGTGGGCCTTTGCCGGGATACGGATCATTGCCTCCGCATTTTATTCCTTACAGGACACCAAAACACCGGCCATTGCCGCAGGCATCGCCATGGGAGCTAATCTCTGTCTGGCCATAGTGTTGATGAGGCCTCTGGAGCATGTCGGACTCGCATTGGCGACAACCCTGGCGGCCGTAGCCAATATCGGGATTTTGCTCGGCGTTCTGACCCGCCGCCTCGGCGGGATGGACTGGAGTTCCATGGCTCGGTCTCTCGGCCGCATTCTTGTTGCTCTGCTCCCCATTGTGGTAACTGGTTTCTGGATCGCCAACCTGCCCGTCTGGAGTCGCGAAGGCGAATGGATCGCGAAGGGAGTTATGCTCCTTGTCGGAATCGGCTTGAGCCTATCAGGGTACTTGGGCATTCATGCCCTCTTTCGCTCCGAAGAATTCGACCGCTGCTGGCAGTTGCTGGAGTCGAGATGGCGGCGTTTCACGCCATCAGAATGAACGGGTTCTCTTCTAATGAACGGGTTATCTTTGGACTCCCTTGATCGTCTGTCTGTTTAAGCAACAAGTTACACGGATCCTCCAGCCGGAGAACGTGCCGACCGCATGAAGGCCCTGGAGGAACATCGCGCATGCTAGCCGTTATTCAACGAGTCCGATCGGCCTCTGTGGAAGTGGAGGGACAACTGATCAGCCGGATTCAACAGGGACTCCTTGTCCTTCTGGGCGCGGCCCGAGACGATACCGATGAGGATGCCGCCTATCTGGCGGAGAAAATTCCCATGCTCCGGATTTTCCCCGACGAGCAAGGGAAAATGAACCGATCGCTCCGGGACATCCAAGGACAAATTTTGGTGGTCTCGCAATTTACGCTGTTGGCTGACGTGTACAAAGGACGGCGGCCAGGATTCGATCGGGCGGCGCCACCCGAGCGCGCCCGGGAGTTGTATCAGCAGGTCATTGACAACCTCAACGCCCAAGGGTTCTCCGTACATACCGGTCTGTTTGGCGCCAAGATGCTAGTCACGTTGCAGAATGACGGACCGGCGACCTTCCTGCTTGACAGCCAGCAGGTCATCTCCCGCAAAATAGGCTTAAGAGGTTAAGCTCTCCCAGGAGGTTCTCCGATAAAGACAAAGGAGAAGAAAGGGGCGAAACGAGACGCATTGTCCATTCGAGCAGGAGAATTCGGTCATGGACTCACGCATTCCAGAACATCATCCGCTCAGGCGGCTCTTTGGGACATTAACGGAGCGGAGCTTTACCGAAGCGTTGGGATGGCCAGATTTCAATGTTACCGAATATCTATCCAATCTCTTGGTTGAGTTTGCACACGTAGACCAGTTATACCGCATCAAGGATCAACGGGGGAAATCGGTTGAAACGGTGGTCGAACTTCTGTATGAGGCCGAATTACTGAACGACGCATCCCCGTTGGATCGCGAGCGGGAGGTCCATCGGCATATCGGCGACTTTACGCTCTTCATGGCCGGCCTTTTTCCGGAATATCTGAGTTACATTAAAACCGGAGGGCTCATTCACCACAAAGATTTTTTGGTGGATTATGTGAAAGC
>RFGT01000170.1 GCA_003696975.1 Nitrospirota bacterium
CGCCTGGCCTGCTATGACGCTGTCATGCGCGCGCGCGCGAAGGCTGGCGAGCTGCCCCCATCATCCGAGGACAGCGCCGGCAGGCCGGCAGCCGTGCCGGAGCATCGTGCCGGGGATGTCCAGCCGACGGAAGTCGCTCCGGGTCGCTCTGGTCATCCTACATCGGCGGCGCGGGTAACGGGCGATCGTGAGGCATTCGGCCTGCCGCCGGTGCGAGAGAAAAGGAAGGCCTTGCGCAAGGTTGAATTGCGGGTGGCCCGTACTCACAGAGCCAGCAGCGATGTCTGGTTCATAGAGACCGACAATGGCCAGCTGTGGCGTGTGCTGGATACGCCCTATCGTCCTATTCGATCCGGCACGACTGTCGTTATCAAGAAGGGGTTTTTAGGGAGTTATCGCCTGCTGATGAATGGCCGTTTCATGAAAGTGCGCCGCGTGCGGTAGCCTGTGCCTGACGGGGGGCTGGGGAAAAAGAGATGAGATGTCATTCACGTTCTTTGTTCGTCCGGGGGCTGTCATTGCATGGGAAACTGTGACATTCGCGCAACACTTCCCGAAAAAAAAGAGGGTGCTCGCCCGCAGAGGCCTTGAACCGCTTTTCAGGAGGTAGGGGAGTGGCCTAAAAGTGAGGCCTGCTCTCGCGGGAGGACCTGAGCTAGACGGCTGCTCCATCAGCGAGGCTTCAGTGCAACGGGGTCAAAGGCGCCCGTTTTCGGGAATGAGAACTGTCCGATCCAAAGTTACAAAGCGGACGAAAGTGAGGAGGCAAAAGATGTCAACGTGGACGCAAGCAAGACGTTGGCGGCGGGCGGTGCTGCTTGGCAGCACGGCCGCTTTGTGCGGAGGGGTCTGGTTCGCCCTCGCGGCTGATGCGGCCGCTCAGGCACAGACACAATCCCAGTCGGATGACCAGGCAGCCGGTCAGACGGAAGAGATCGAAGAAATTATCGTGACGGGCACGCGCATTCGCCGGCCCGAGCTGCAGGCGACGAGCCCGGTTACCGTATTGAACAGCGACGAGGTCGCTTTCAGAGGAACGACGCGTATCGAGGACCTGATCAACACGCTTCCCCAGGCATTCGCCGGTCAGGGCGCATTCCTCGCCAATGGCGCTTCGGGTACTGCGACCGTTGATCTGCGGGGTCTCGGTGCGAGCCGGACGCTGGTGCTGATCAATGGCCGCAGGCTGATGCCCGGCACCACCGGTGGCGGTTCGGCTGCGGACCTGAACTTCGTTCCGCCGGCACTCATCAAGCGCGTCGATGTGCTGACCGGCGGCGCCTCGGCCGTTTACGGTTCGGACGCTGTGGCAGGCGTGGTGAACTTCATTCTGGATACGGACTTTACCGGGGTGCGGGTTGACGCCCAGTACAACTTCTTCCAGCACAACAATGACAACAAGCTCTTCCAGCAGCTCAACGCCGACCGTGGATTCGAGGCTCCCAAGGGCAGCGTGACGGACGGCCAGGGGGTCGATATCACGATCGCGATGGGCAGCGATTTCGCGGAAGGCAAGGGCCATGCGATGGCCTATGCACGCTATTTCCATGTTGAAGATGTCGCGCAGGACAAGCGTGATTTCTCCAACTGCGCCCTGAACGCGACCAACAGCGAGCCATTCTACCGTTGTGCGGGATCGTTCACCAACGCGCCGGCAAACTTTCTGGTGTTTTCGCCTGACTTTGCCGACGAGTTCGATCTCACGATCGACCGGACGACCGGCAACACTCTGCGGGACTTGACCGGCGGCGATGTGTTCAACTTTGCGCCGTTCAATTTCTTCCAGCGTCCTGATGAGAAGTTTATGCTCGGTGGTTTTGTCAACTACGACATCAATGATCACTTCAAGCCCTACCTTGAGGTGATGTTCATGGATGATCGTACGCTTGCGCAAATTGCACCATCGGGCGACTTTGCGGTCACCGACACCTTGCGTTGCGACAATCCCCTGTTCTCGGCGGATGAGGTGGAGAAGTTCTGCACCCAGTTCGGCCTGAGCGGGGATGATACCACCAATGTCATCATTCTGCGTCGCAATGTCGAAGGTGGGCCGCGTCAGGATGATCTTCGTCATACCGATTTCCGCATCGTGACGGGAATCAACGGTGACATCGATAGCGACGGCATTTTCACCTATGATCTGTATGGCCTGTACAGCTCCGTCCAGCTTTCGGAAGTGTTCCTAAACGACCTGTCGATCACGCGACTCAAGCGGGCGGTTGATGTGGTGACCGATCCGGATACGGGTCAGCCGGTCTGCCGCTCGGTGCTTGACGGCTCGGATCCCAACTGCGTGCCGTGGAACATCTTCCAGCTGGGTCCGAATGGGGAGTCGTTAGTGGATCCGGCCGCCGTTGCCTATCTGTCGGTGCCCGGCTTCTCGGACGGCGAGAGCATCGAGCGGATCGTCTCGGGCTCGGTTTCGGGAGATCTGGGGCAGTATGGCGTGCAGTCCCCGCTTGCCTCTGATGGGGTCGGATTTGCAGCCGGCTTCGAATACCGGAAAGAATCCGCGAACTTCCGGAGCGATCTGGAGGAACAGACGGGTGATCTGGCCGGTTTTGGCGGCGCGGTTCTGCCGATCAAGGGTAGCTTCCAGGTCTGGGAGCTGTTTGCGGAGCTCCATGTGCCGGTCATTCAGGACCGTCCCTTCGTGAAGGAGCTGAACCTCGATCTGGGCTATCGCTACTCGAACTACAATACCCGCGCGAATGTGACCAACACCTACAAGCTTGCGGGTGAGTGGGCGCCCGTCGACGATCTCCGCTTCCGTGGCGGTTACAACCGCGCGGTGCGGGCGCCGAACATCTCCGAGCTGTTCAGCCCGCAGCAGGTGGCGTTGGACGGTGAAGAAGATCCCTGTGCCGGTCCGAAGGACGCCAACGGTCTTGTCAACGGTCACACCTTTGAACAGTGTGCCCGGACGGGGGTTACGCCCGATCAGTTCGGAAACATTCTTCCGAACCCGGCCAGCCAGTACAATGGCTTCATCGGTGGCAATCCCGATCTTCAGCCGGAAAAGGCGGACACCTATACGGTGGGTGTCGTTCTCACCCCGCGCGATTATATTCCGGGTTTTGTCGCGACGATCGACTACTTTGACATCCAGCTGAAGAACCAGATCGCAGGTATCGGGGCCGACACGATCATCCTGACCTGTGTGAACAGCGATGATCCTGTGGTGATCAACAATCTTTGCCCGCTGGTGCACCGTGATCCCAATACCGGATCACTCTGGCTCAATCCCAACGGGTTCATCATCGACACGCTGCTCAACACGGGCAATCTGCACACCCGTGGTGTCGACTTCACGGCCGACTACACCTATGATCTGGGAGAATATGGTGATGTGCGTGCGCACCTCGTCGGCACCGAGCTCCTGCGGTTGAATGTCAACAATTCGGCATTCGGCGCAGAGCCGTTTGATTGTGCCGGGCTGTATGCGCACCAGTGCGGCCTTCCCAATCCTCATTGGCGGCACAACCTGCGTGTCACCTGGGATACGCCGTGGAGTGGGGCGAACATCTCCATCCAGTGGCGCTACTTCGGAAGCGTCAAGAGCACCCGGGTCAGCAACCAGCCGGTGCTTCAAGGCACGGAGTTCCCGGCAGCCAAGAAGATCGGCTCCGAGAACTATATTGATCTGGTTGTGGGTGTGAATCTGCTGGACCATGTCAATCTGGAAGTCGGCGTGAACAACCTCTTCGACAACACGCCGCCCGTTCCGGGTTCCAACCTTGCGGGTCCGCCAGCGGGTAACGGCAACATTTTCCCGCAGGTCTATGATCCGCTGGGCCGCTTCATCTTCTTCCACGCGACGGTTGATTTCTAATCACTTCAGCCGTCAAGAGCGGCAAGGTAAATGGAGGAGGCTGGAGGGCAATGCCCTCCAGCCTTCTTCTTTGATGGGATAAAATGGTTCAGCTCCGGCTCCGGTTCGATCCTTTTTGCAGGAAGGCCGGCTTGAACTGCCTGGCAGCGGAATCTTTCGCTTCCTAGGCCAGGATCACATCGATCGGATAGGGATCACATCGAATGCTACGGTCATGCGCGTCTGAGTGCTGTGGAAGGGCCGTGTCCCATGCCAGAGATAGGAGGGAAAGAGCACCAGCACTCCTTCTTCAGGGCATTCGGCATGCGCAGCCGGGACACGTCGTGGCAGCGGTGGCTCAGGTTCTCCAAACTCAAGCCATCCCTGGCGTTCCGGGTCGTTCCTGCGTATGGTGGGGGGCACGCGAACATAGAAGGCCGAACTGATCCAGCCGGCGGGATGAATGTGGCTGACATGATAGCCCGCGTTCTGCAGGCGGACTGACCAGGATCCTGCAAACCGGAATTTCCCGCTCTTTCGCGCACACAGGGGATGATCAGGATCCTTCGGCAGTGCCGCAATATACCGCGCCACGCAGCGGGAGATCGTCTGCCGCAGAGCCTGGATAACGGGATCCGGCCGGCGGAAGAGAAAGTCGAGAGTCTGGCTGCCGCCCCGCAGGGTTTGGTCGAGTGGGTGCCGGCGGGTCTGGTGGAGCCGGTCAAGGCAGACAGCCAGCTCTTCAAGAAAAGCTGACAGAGACTGATAGCCGTCTGGCAAGGGAATGGTATAGCGCTTCACGAATCGCTGGTAGTCCAGCAGCGTAGCAGCTCGTGGATCATCCAGCTCGCGCCAGGCCAAAGCGAGCAGCGCATACAGGAACTGGTGATTAGGAGCGTTCTTGCGCAGACCGAGAAGCAAGTCTTGCGCTTTCTCCGCCTCGCCACGTACCAGCAGGTTCCATGCCTGAAACAGCGCGAGTTCGACATCATGAGGAAGTTGTGCCACCGCTCGCGCATGCCATTCCGCCGCTTCGTCATGAGCGCCGGCCTCGTCCTCCAGCCGTGCCCGCGCGGCTGCCAAGTAGCCGCTGGCAGGGTACCGACGCAGCGCTTCCTCCAGCAGGGTGCGCCCTTCGTCAAAGCGCTTTGTGAGCGTAAGCTTCTGGGCGTAGGAGAGATAGAAGGCTTCCGGAGGAGGCGGTGGTCGCCGGTGCCGGGCCTCATAGGAGGCAAGGAACCTCTTTTTCGCGCCCATCTGCCAGCGCAGCCGGGCCAGACTGTCATGAGCAGGTACATAATCGAAATTCCGGCGTAGAGCCTCTTCGTAGGCTGCCTCCGCCTCGGTCATCCTGCCTGACTCAGCCAGCGCATTTCCCAGATTGTACCAGATTTCGACATGGCGGGGGCTGCTCTGGGCGCAAGCTTCGAACCATTTGACAGCTTCTTCTGGACGTGCGGTCTCGCGCATCAGCACGCCCATATAGTATTGAGCCTGAAGATTGGAGGGATCGAGGCGCAGAACCTGCTTCAATACCGTATGTGCCTCTTTGAAGCCTTCAGCACGGATCAGGGCGCGAGCAAGATCGATCCAAAGCTGTATGCTGCGGGGGTTGCGTTTGACCAACCGTCGTCGGATGAGCACCGCTTCCGGGAACAGTCCGGCACGTTCCAAGGCTTGAGCAAGCCGTCCGTCCTCCGGCGACCTGTTCCCTGACAGACGCAAGGCTTTGCGGAGCGCAGACACCGCCTCGCTATTTCTGCCGGTGGCAAGCAGCGTTTCCGCAAGATACAGCCAAAGATTGAAGTCGCGAGGGCAGTGCCGGACACCGACACGCAAACACTCTACTGCTTCTTCGGCAAGCCCCTGCGCGAATGCGTGGTGTGCGAGGCGAAGGAGCTCCTCGGGGAGATTTGGCCACGCCGCTGCATGCGCTTCGATGAGCCGGCGTGCCGCTGCAATATCATCCTGCTCCAGCAGCACTGCCAATCTTGCCTTTGCGCCTGTCAAAGGTTCTTCCCCCATTCCTCACCCTTTCATGCCGCTCGCTTGCCGCTTCATGCACTCTCTTCTTTTGTTTCCCCGGATTTCATGTTTGACATGACTGCGATGGTCAGGAACTGCCTCCGTGCTCTTTTCTGGCGGCATATGCGATCGCGGCGGCTTTCCCCCAGCCTTATGTCTCATCAATTCTTTGCATGCGGGGAACCAGGTCAAGGACTGCGGAGGGGGTGGGCGGGCTTGTGCCTTCGGTAGCGGCGGTGGCGGCCGCCGTGGCCATGGCAAGCCGGGAGGCGGTGTGCCAGTCGTCACCAAGGATCAACCGCGCAAGAAGGGTGCCGAGCAGGAAG
>RFGT01000171.1 GCA_003696975.1 Nitrospirota bacterium
GCCATGGCCGACGCGGCCGGCTTGACTTCCGGTCAATGGCAGTCCGCCCCGCTCCTGATCAATCTGCCGGCCTTGAACTACAGCGCCGGCCTGCTCATCGCGGAACTGCACGGGCGCATGGGCTATTTCCCCACCTGTCTGCGCATGCGCCCGGTGAAGGACGCGCTGCCGCCCCGCTTCGAGGTGGCGGAGATCATGAACCTGCAAAGCCTGCGGGATGAGGCCCGCAAACGACGGTAATGTCACAACCAGGGGTAATCTTCCAGCACTGTGTATTGGATACTGAATCAAAGTGCTCGAAAATGATGAGTGCATAAAATAGCGAGAACCGCAGTGTTCCCACATTGCTTGTATACTGGGTGTGCATGGTTACAAAAAGGAGGAGCCAATGCCACAGCAATTACCATCAGGCGGGAGGGAGTTCGAGGAAACAAAGCGGATTGCCCGCATCTTGGAAATCGTGCAGATGATCGCTGTCGCACCTCAGCGGTATCGCCGTCAAGATCTGGCGAATCGATTTGAGGTCTCGGAAAGGATGATTGGAAAAGATCTCGAGGTTATTCGACATGGTTTGAAATTGTCTCTTGCGCGTTCCCGCTCCGGCTACTTTTTCGAGGAGACCCCGAATATGCCTGCGGTGCAGTATACTTTTGCCGAGGCCCTAGCCCTACTGTTGACCTTGCAGGCAGCCCGGCAGATGACGGGGGTTAGTTCAGCAGAACTGGCATCGGCAACAGCCCGCATTGAGGCTTTGTTTCCAATTGAATTCAGACCCATACTCCGACAGATGGCCGTTCCATTGCCCATGACTGCTAAGCGGGAACATCGACAGCAGATGCTGAAACTGTTGAATCTGGCCCTCTTACAAAGGCGTAAACTAGACATTGTCTACCAGACTGGGTCCCGGGGTGGCGCAATCAGTGAGCGCGTAATACATCCCTATCACATCATGCCTTATGTGCGTTCCTGGCAGCTAATTGCTTACTGTGAAAGGCGCCAGGACATCCTTATGTTCAAGGTAGATCGTATTCACAAAGCGACCATGTTAGATGAGAACTATAAGGTTTCCGAAGATTTTGATGCTAATGAATACATAGGCAATGTCTGGGGTGTAATGCGAGGTGACGCTACCGAACCGGAAGACATTGTATTGTGTTTCACCCCGGATGCAGGGCGTTGGGTAGCTGAAGAATACTGGCATTCCAGCCAGAAAGTAGAGGTGCGGGATGATGGCAGCGTGATCTTTCGGCTGCATATCGGCATTACGCCGGAGTTTGTGAACTGGCTGCTGTACTACGGGAACAGAGTGGAGGTGTTAGAGCCAGACCATCTGCGCAAGAAGGTAGTGGAAGAGCATCGGGATGCAGCCGCACTGTACGCAAAAGAAAGGAATATGTGAAAAATGCTCAAGTATACAGGACATCCGCTGGTAGACGTTGGAATTGCTACAATCGTCGCTTTTGTAGGAAAGCGAGATCCGACCGATCTTACAGAAGAAGATATCGAGACAGTCGCCGACTATATCGCCCGTGAATACATACGTCAACCTTTGCAGTCCTTCTTGACTGTGGCATTCCCCAATTCAGGGTTCACACAGCCTGCATTCGAAAAGACTCCCGAACGAAGGCTAGATTATGCGGAAAGGGTGTTAAGAGGATATCGAGCAGAAGTTCCGCGCTTGGAAGAAACATGCGTCTTTACCGGTGAGCCGGCTATCGCTATAGCATTCGGTGATAAGCAGGGATTGCCATTGGGGCGTGCATTTCGCCAACACATCCCCTTGACCCTTGGTGAAGACACAATTAATTTTCATCCGTACGGCGATGCGGGATTGCCCGTTTCCGGCAAAGCCCTCCTTGCAATTCAGGCTTTTCCATTAGGCTGCGCAAAGTGTGGTGGTCGATTGCTTGCAGTACATTCCGATAATGAAGAACTCACCTTGCATTTCGCCAAGGCATTTCTGGTTGAGAATCGGAAATCGGTTCAGCTTGCACAGGCAGCTGGCAGCACAAAAATGCCGGAACCACATTTCTCGCATCGAACACTGCTGATTGATACATTGCTCCAAGCGGATGAAATGCAAACTGAGTATTCCGAAGACGAGAAGCTCTTCTCTCTGACGATTTATCATCTGAGTAATAGCGGCCAAGGACCGGCTCTCGATATCTACCAACTGCCCTTTGAAATATCGGGTTTCTTACGCGAAATGCAGCAGGCGCAGTACCGCCTTGAATGGCAGGCAATTGTCAGACGAGCATGGGAGGTACCGCCAGAAACGAAGCGCAAATCGAAAAAGGATGAACCTTTCAAGCCATCGCGCAATTGGCTGTATGAGGACTTGTTTGACCTACCGGATAACGCGGCCAGATTCATTCGCACCTATTTTTTGCGGGTCGCTATGCGTTATGCCAGAGACAAAACTGACCCGCGAGTCGATTATTCCCTTCGTGACGAAGCCAATCTCGTATCATGGAAAATCACTGCCCGATTCTTAAGGAGGATCATGCACATGGACAAGGAACGTATCGAAAGCATTCGCAATATGGGCGACCAGTTGGCGGATTATGTCGCTAGTCAAAATGACAGGCGTTTTTTCCGAGATTTCTACGTTGTACAACGCTATGAGCAGTTACGCACAGCGCTAGTCAAGGCCAATCTCGCCCATGTCAGGCGGGGGAACGCCCCTATTGTAACGCTTGATCCCTATATCGAAGTCTTCGAGGAAGGAGATGAAGTGGCTCGCCACGATTGGAGACTGGCCCGAGACCTTGTTCTCATACGCATGGTCGAACGGCTATATGAACGTGGATGGCTGGGCAATAATGTCGACGCGCTGCCTGAAGAATCTGACGATAATTCCGACACCGAAGCCTAATCCAATCACAACAAAGGAGAACAATCATGTCATTCGTAACAGGTCTACTGCTGATCGATGCCCCTGCTTCAGCTTTGAACAATCTCGGAACTGTTCCGGGGTCACGGACAGATAATACCGTAGGCGTGAAGGTCATTCGAGCCAAAGATGGCCTCTATCCCTATGTTTCCGCCCAGGCTTTTCGTTACTGGCTTCGCACCACACTGGAGCACAGTGATATTGGCTGGCAGCCGGCTCCGATCTATCGAGAGGAAAAGGTTGCCTACACCGATGCCAACCCCATTGAATGGTGGGATGATGACCTCTTTGGTTACATGCGAGCGCCTTCAAAAAAGAAAGCTGCGGTCCAACTGCGTGAGGATGATGCTTCCCAGGCGAACTTGACGCCTGTAACAGACACCGTGACACGCGTGTCGCCATTCCGGGTGAGCACTCTGGTTTCGATCGCCCCTGTTAACCTTATTGAGGATTTCGGGACCATGGCGCGGCATGAAGGCAACCCGGTGCCTCACGAACACCAGTTCTATCGCACAACCCTACAAGGTCTCTTTTCCCTCGATCTCCACGCTTGCGGTACCTTCTCGTATCGCAAGCAGACTGGTTTCCGTAATCTGGATGATGAGCGGGTGAAAAGAGCCGTAGAGCAAGGTCTCGAACATCTGGAAGCGGAGAAGTCCTACCGGCTACCTCAAGCCGAAAGAATTCAACGGGTAACAGCCCTTTTCAAGGGATTTACTCGACTAGAGGGCGGCGCCAAGCAGACACTCCACTACACAGACGTAGCCCCAGACCTAGTCATCCTGGCTGTGACGAAGGGCGGCAATCACGTCTTCGGTCACGTGGTAGGTGCAACGGGCCGTGGACTCCCCATCATAAAGGTTGATGCCCTGAAGGAGGCGCTTACCGTTTTCAAAAATGATCTTCTGTCCAAAGTGTATATTGGTTGGACAAGAGGTTATCTCGACGATGAACGAACCAAGTTTGAAATAGCCCTAAACAAGGGGGGGGACCTAGCTGATCTTCCTATCCAGGTGAGCCATCCACGCCAGGCGTTTCAAGCCCTGATCGAGGACTTGCAGAAACCTGAACACGCTCATTGGTTGGACTGAGAAGGAGGACATCATGCAAGTGCTTAAGGTGGTGGCGGAGGGCGTAACAACGTCCTTCCGCTACCCTCATTTCATGCAGCATATCCATCCTACTTACGAATTGCCGCCACCCACTACCATTTATGGACATATTTGCAGTGCTCTAGGCGATTGGTTCGATCCACATGGTGTGCGATTTTCATACCACTTTGTTCACTCGGGTAGGACAAAAGATGTGGAGCACGTCATTCTCCTTAGGTCAGGTCGGGGAAGGCTGAAAGGAAGCCATTTTCCTAAAGTCCTGGAAGGGAGGGTCAATCCGTTTCAACGTGACCTACTATTCCAGCCACGGTTGACACTGTATGTCAATCGTCCGGAATGGGTGGATGCCTTCCGTAGTCCTCGTTACGCAGTTGTACTCGGTCGATCCCAGGACCTATTCACTTACACAAACGTAGAAGTCATTGAGCTGCAACAGGCTACCAGAGCGTACTTCGAACACACCCTGTTGCCTCACGATATGGCGATCCAAATCGGTCGGGGTGTGACGGTTACCATGCCCCGTTTTCTCGACTATTACCGTAATCGGTCGCCGAGCTGGGAACGGTATATTGTACACAAGGATCGAGTACTGTTGCCTGATGATGCTCCTGTCAGATTCAGCCATATCCGATATGGCCCCTACTGGATCGACCCGACTACACCTGCATACAAAGAAGCCCATCGAGGTGTGATGTTTCTCAGTTTCATTGATGAGGAATCGACATGAAACCTGCCTGCTGGCCTACCTGGTTGGATGATGTCTGGGCGAAAAGCCCGGACAAAGGTGAAGGCGGCGAAGCGGAGACTCTGGCACAACATACATGGTACGTGCTGTCCCGTCTCGCTGACTTTATCCGATTGCGTCCCGACCTGCCCAGACGCCTGGGTATTCCCCGTCTCTGGCACATTCTGTACTGGTCAGCTTTTCTGCACGACTTCGGCAAAGCTGCCAGCGGTTTTCAGGCCATGTTGCGAGGCGGCGATCGATGGGTTCACCGGCATGAAGTGCTGTCGCTGGCTTTCCTGGACTGGATAGCCAGTAACTTCCCGCCGGACGAACAGGATTGGCTGGCCGCAGCCATCGTCTCACACCACAAGGATGCCGGTGACATTCATTGCCTGTACTTTCCGCCCGATGATCCAGAAGATGACCAGTTGATCCCTGTGATCGCCGAACTAGACGAAGAGGTTATTCATGGGTTATGGTGCTGGCTGGCGGAGTGTTCATCGGCCTGGATCGACGATTTGGGATTGCGCGACCTCGGCGTCGAAGACATCGGTATCGTGCCAGAGGCTGAAGCAACCGATGGAGTACAAAACGCAGGCGCCGCACGGATAAACGACTGGCTGAAAACCTATCGCCGGTTTGTGCGTCGCTTGGAACGTCGGGGAGATCGTTTGCAGATCATCGGCACCCTCGCTCTGCGCGGACACATGATTAACGCCGATCACAGCGCGTCAGCCCATGCCGGACAGATCCCAACAGTACGGATTGATGCCGAGACAGTCCTGACAAGCTGTGGATTGGCGTCTGATGATCTTTTTGCGCACCAACGGGATGCCATGAACACTGCTGGTTCAGCTTTGCTTGTCGCTCCAACTGGTAGTGGCAAAACAGAGGCAGCTCTGCTGTGGGCGACGGGCCAAGCAATCGAGGGAAGAGGTATGCCTAGATTATTCTATACCCTCCCTTATCAGGCCAGCATGAACGCGATGAAGTTCCGATTAGATACAACATTCGGTGAGAAGAATGTCGGTTTGCAGCATGGCCGTGGTCTATTGGCGCTCTATCGCATTCTGATTGAAAGGGAATACGATCCCAAAGACGCTGCGCGTCAGGCACGATGGTTGAGAAATCTGGCGCAATTGAACTACCCTCCCGTCCGCGTCTTCAGTCCCTACCAAATACTCAAAGGCATGTACCGGTTGAAAGGGTATGAGGCGCGTCTCACCGATTATCACAATGCAGCCTTCATCTTCGATGAAATTCACGCCTACGAAGTCAGGCGGTTGGCGATGATCCTAGAGACAATGCGATACCTGGCCGAGCATTACGACGCTCGTTTCTTCGTGATGTCGGCGACGTTCCCCTCGTTAATTATGCAATGGCTGGGCAATGCGCTCAATAATCCGCCAGTGATCTATGCTACGCCCACGCTATTTGAGCAATTCGTCCGACACCGAGTGCACCTACTTGACGGTGAAGTGTTGGACGATCCCAACCTGCAGAAGGTAGAGCAGGATGCACTGGCAGGCAAATCTGTTTTGGTGGTGTGCAACTTAGTTGACAGGGCGCAACAGGTCTTCGAGAAACTCGCTCATTCCCTGGGGAAATATGGAATCGAGGTTGAGTTGCTGCACGGGCGCTTCAACATGCGGGATCGCTCGGCGAAGGAAGCGCTCATTCGAGATGCCACCGGTTCTACGAGCAAAAAAAGGCGTGCCATTGTCCTTGTTGCGACTCAGGCCGTGGAAGTCAGCCTCGACATCGACTTGGACACGATCTATAGCGAACCCGCCCCACTTGAGGCGTTAGTACAACGCTTCGGGCGGATCAACCGACGCAGAAAACAAACGGATCTTGCTCCTGTATATGTATTTCGACAACCCGACGACGGTCAGGTCATTTATGATGTTGGGCTACTCACTCGAACGATGACTATCCTTGAGAGGGAAAATGGCCGGCCTATTGACGAAAGCAAGATTGGGACATGGCTGGATGAGATATATGCAGGTGAGATTGCCGAGCGTTGGCGTCGAGAGTACCAACATGCTGCTATGGAATTCCGTGACACATGTATCGCATCGCTGCGGGCATTTCAATCGGATGACACCCTCGAAGAATTGTTTTACCAAGCGTTTGACGGTACCGAAGTATTACCCATGTCCCTTTGGGATGACTTCATGACACTACGCGAGGAGGACCCTATTCGCGCCGGTGAATTGCTAGTACCCATTAGTTGGAGACGTTGGCATGCCCTTGCTAACCAAGGACGAGTTCTTCCACGAGAGAAGCGCCAACCCTACGTGGTGAAAGCAAACTATAGTTCTAGACTTGGCCTCACTTTCGATGAAGGTTCTGCTCTCGAAGACTTTTGATCCCCTACCGCCTGGAGCGGGCGTCTCGGGGATACAGTCTCTACACACGGGTGGCATAGATGCAGGACGACCTTCCCGGAAGTTTCCGAACTTCCGGGAAGGTGAGACCACACACAACGATCCAAAAGGGAGGATAACATGATGCA
>RFGT01000015.1 GCA_003696975.1 Nitrospirota bacterium
GAGGTTCTTCACTCTTTCGATTCCCTTTTTGTGCGTTCTGCTCACTCTCCTTGACTGTTGAGTTTTCCGGTCTCGATGCCGAAATACTGTATAACTGAGTCCAACGGTCGAAAACGGTGCGGAATGGACATACGTGTGCACAATGTCCTGTTTGGGCAAGGCCTGGCACTTCAGGCCTCTTCTCGCCGGTTAGGCTCATCCACCACCAAAGATCCTGCGTCTCCTCCCTCCACGTCCAAGACCTCAACGACTTCTCCAGGCTCTCGTCCCTCGCCTACGCCCGCATCACCTGCCGCTGCTCTCGCATCCGGTCTGAATTCCGAGCTCGCCCAACTCAAAGCTCGCGACCGAGAGGTCCGAGCTCATGAGGCAGCCCACCTTGCCGCTGCGGGATCCGTCGCCACGGGCGGAGCCCAATTTACATTTCAACGCGGACCGGATGGCCAACTCTACGCCGTTGGCGGTGAAGTGCACATTGACACATCACCCGTCCCCGGCGATCCCGAAGCCACTATTCGCAAAGCACGGACTATCCGCGCGGCTGCTCTGGCTCCCGCGAACCCCTCGGCCCAGGACCGCGCTGTGGCTGCCCAGGCCAGCCGGATGGAGGCACAAGCCAGACAAGAGCTCGCACAAGAGCGGGCCGATGCCGTCTATGAGGCGACGGCACAGCCTGCATCGCCTCCCTCGGCCTCTTCACGAACGGTACAGGCCTTTGCGCCTTCCCCTTCAATCCCTCAATTGCTCGACTTGTTTGCCTGAGACCGGTTCAGTTAAGGCGATTGCTCTCCTCGTGCGCGAAAGATCAGTGTGTCGGGATGAAAGGCCGCCCACGCGAACCAATAGGCGGTTACTGCCGGAATTGGCGTGCCGGCTTCATCGGTAATGACGGCACGTGCATGTTTGGGATCAAAGTGGACAATGATCCCTTGGCCGTTGACACGATCCTTGAGCGGAGCGGTTAACCATTTCAAGACAGAAAATGGATAGGCCTTGGCTTGGCCATTGACTTCGATACCGATCACCCATTCTTTCAAGGCCAATCGTCCATCCAGCGGCTTAACGGGGAACATCACTCCCGGCCCCAGGGCATAGTCGGCATACGGATCACGGTCATATCTGCGGTGATAGCCGGTCTCGGTGGAGAGCACAAGCGTATGGGGATAGCGCCGCCTCCAATCACTCCACGTGGTATGTTCGAGAAAGAGCGGTTGGAGTTTTTGCCCGGTCATGGGTCCAGTGACCGCCTCCATGGCTATTTGAGACCAGAGGCTCTCCGTCTGGTGGTCATACATCAGCAAATCGCTCTGGTACAGTAAGCCTGACACGCCAAACGTGAGTTTTCGCTCAGCTATCACACGGTCAAATCCGATCCCTGTTCCACACAGCGGGCAGTACGTAATCAGAACGGGCTGCCCGCCAATGGTATCATTCACAATCTCATGCCAATTCAAGATCTTGATTGGATAGGCTTTGGCCTCCCTGCCGCGCGTCACGCCCAATACCCGATCCGTCTCCTGGAGAAACGAGGCCTCTTGCGCCGACACAAACTTTGGATGAAGAATGGCAGGAATCCCATCTCGCGGTGGACCTCCCCGCAAGATATCCTTCACCGGAATGCTATGCTGGGTCAGATCAAATCCGTTATAGTCGTCCCACGAAGCTCCTAAGAAAATCCCCCATATGACGAATCCGCTTATTATCTGTACCGCGCTTTTCATGGCTTCTCTCCCTGTTCACTTTGTGCTGATAGTTTCCACATTAGTTCGTAAGGGTCCGAGTATTTCAATTGCCGTCATCTTGCTTACTACTCGAAAAGGCTTCGTCAAAAATATACAGTCTACCCCCTGCTTGCGACGTTACAGCCGCTTCCGTAACATTTCTGCACAAGTGAAGACCTTACAGCAACTTGTCTCTGTCGAGAGGGGGGGACCTTTGTCATAATCGTGCCGGAACTACATTCAAAACTTTTCTGATGCCTCAGAGAGTATGCGCCTCTTCAGCCTTATGCTTTGTTGTCTTTTTCTAGGATTACTGGGGAGAGGGGAAGATGTGCAGGCCCAGAAGGTCTTGACTCCTCGGCGGCCTATTCCCGCCTTGGTGAAGGCGCAAACTGTCTTGGTAAGGGTTGTGGTCAATGACCAGTTCACCAACCCAAAACCGCTTCTTGAGATCATTACGAACCGGTTCCATGAACTTCATTTCAAGGTGGTAACCGATCCCACCCAGCCTCATGACGTCGGGGTGGTATTCTCATGTCAAGAAGCGAGTGGATCTTTTCTTAACTCCTCTCTCCTTCATCCGCCCTCAGAACCACCGTGTTTCTTCCATTACATCTACCATGGCACGCCCATCGAGTGGCAGCGTATTGACACGATCGTTTTCAATGAAGGAATACTCGCCATCAAACGAGTCTCTTTCTTTCCCCCAACAAGGGAGCCATTCCCTCAATCAGTCCGGTATTTACAGGTCTTCGACTTTCCCTTACTTCTTGCTGCAGAATGGGGCCAAGTCCACCGCTTACTTCGCGCGCTCGATCATACTGAGACTCCTCTCCGCCAAAAGCGAAAAATCCTCAACCTTCTGGGCGTCATCCAGGCTGAATCAGCAATACCCCGATTATTGCAGGCTCTCCATGAACCTGAGTTGATTGTCCCAGCCTTGCATGCACTTGGCCATTTTGGAGCTCGCGTTCGACCAGCCCTTGTTCAGACATTACAAACCTCAACCGACCCTACCGTTCAAGCTGCCGCAGTGAAAAGTCTTGGACAGATTGGCGCACGAACGGGTGATACGAGTGTGACGCCTTTACTCCTCACCTTCTTGACTGATCCAACTACTCCGATCCACGTCAAGATCGAAATTGTTTGGGCGCTTGGAAAAGCTCCTGATTTTCGAGCGTTCCCTGCTCTTAAACGGTTAGAGGAAGAGATCTGGTTGAAACATTCGCAGGATCCCGCTTTACAGCAACTGCGAAAAGCTGTTGATTGGAGCATCCGGGAAGTACGACAAGGAGGGCACACAGACGACTATTAACCCCACAGCGGGACACAACAACGCGGTGTTCTCCCACTGTCAATGTTCACGGATATCCTCGAACAATCACTCTGATGTCGAGTCTCCAGAAATTGGTCGGTCGGAGTGACCAAGGTTTTTGTTGGGAGCTACGCGGTCACGAATCAATTGTTTCAATTCCTTCGCTTCCGGAAATCGGCCTTGCTGCACCCGCGACCAGATTGTGTGGCCCTGTACACGCACCTCGAATACCCCGCCAGCACCGGGAATCAACGCCACTTCTCCCAACTCCGATTCAAAGGTCATAAGGAGTTCCTGCGCCATCCAGGCGGCACGCAACAGCCACCGGCATTGGGTGCAATATTCAATTTCTACGCGAACCCGCTCGGAGGATTGAACCGAATCCTGCCTGGATGGCGTTGATGAACCCTGATCGGTTGTATCCATAGAGGATGCCTGGATGGCAGGCCGTACCCCGCATACGTTCTCGCACTACGGGTTGTGCCAGAGCGCGCCATCATGCTGGGGATGAAACTGGTGTGTCAGCTTCACGACATCACCGTCTTTAACCTTGGTCTCCAGCGTGCTTACCTTTTGGTTGACAGTCACCAGGAGTTCGCTCTTTCTCATGAATTCCAGAATGTTGCTGCCCAGCCGATCTGCCTGCGCTTCGAGCAAATCCCGTACAGTCAGCACAGGCCGGTCCAATTCGCATTGAATTTCTGGATCTTCCACGCAAGACAAGAGTGTCTGGCCATAGACCCGAATGGTGATCATCCTTGCCTTCCCTCCCACATTTGATGCTAATACCACAACATTACTCCTACCCTTCTCCTCTCGATTTCGACGCCAAGTACTCCCACTTCCTTTTTATTCAGCGAGCCTCTGTCCTGGCATAAGCTTCTTGCACAAGCTGCGCCACATGTTTCACAGTGACCGCTCCATTGAGACCGGTATTCAGTTGAATCATGCAGGCGGGACAACTTGTCGCCACGACTTCCGCGCCGCTTTCCTGGATCGCCTGGCGCTTGCGCTGAAAAATCTTTTGTGAGGTCGCATAATCTTTCACCACATACGTTCCGGCTCCGCCGGCGCATCGCTCGGCATCCCGCATATCCACGAACTCAATACCGGGAAGCATGGACAAAACCTGGCGCGGCGCCTTGGTCACCCCGGCTGCGCGGAGATGACACGACGAATGATACGTGACCCTCACCCTGGAATCCCGGATCCCGGAAGGCTCGACTGTAATCCCTCGCTCCGCGACGATCTCGGTAATATGTTTGACCTTCCGCGCCAGTCGCTCAGCGGATACTTGTTCCGGCTCTCCGGCAAACCATGCGGCATAATCCTTGAGAGCCAGCGTGCAAGAGGCGCAACTTGTCACGACCAGATCATACGACTCCAGATGGCGAAGGTTCACCCGCGCGCCCTCTTTGGCCAAGGGGCGGTGGCCATAGGTCTCAATGGGCGTGCCCGAGCAGCGCTGAGGAGGCAATGCGGGCTCCAATCCATATCGGCGTAGAATCTCGATCACAGCATCGCCCACGCCGTCATCGAAATAATGAGCCGCACAGCCATGAAAATAAGCCACCCGGGTGTCAGCCGGGGACTTGACACAGAGTTCCGGATAGCGATCGCGCAGCAACCGGCGGGCTAACCGGGGAAGCTTCAAGTCACGTGAAAGCGTAGCCGTCTCGGCTAATTGCCGCCACACTGGCCGA
>RFGT01000172.1 GCA_003696975.1 Nitrospirota bacterium
GTTGATCACAGCACGAGTTGGAACAGTGTGGGCTCGCAAGGCGGCGCAGGCGATGGTTTCGATATTTGAACGCCTTGCCGCGCAACAGGATCCGGCTCGCTTGCTCTCATTATGGGAATCCTACAACCAGTTGCGCAGCCTTCTCCCGCTTTCCGTTGCTCTCCGGCTGAGTCTGGCACATGCCTATCGCGAGTTCGCCCTCCCGCGTCAGGCACTTCGATGGTACAACGAGATTTTGGCCATAAACTCTGTTCCCCCAGCCGCAATCGAGGAAGCCTTGGCGGGTAAGATTGCTGTGGCGCGTCAAGCGGGTGAGATCGCTGTCGTGAAGCAGGCAGGCGCACAATACGAACAGCAATATCCGCAGGGGCGGTGGATCGACGAGGTAGCCTGGGAGTTAGGTGAAATTGCGATGGAGGAAGGCCGGTACGAGGAGGCCAAAACACAGTATGCCCTGGTTCTTGCACACACCAAGACCAAGGAACGACGCCTTCATGCCCAACGGCGCCTGCTCGCCGCCCACAAAGCAACGGGGGAATGGGATCAGGTGCTGGCAGGGTATCGAGAGCTCCTCCAAACGGCAGAGGCGACCCCCGCTGACCTTCTGGAATACGCCGATGTCCTGTTTGAGCAGGAACAGTATCAAAAGGCCGCGGCGACATACGAGCGGCTGATCGAGATGACGGATGGGTTGGAGCAGCGATTATGGGTGCAATACCGGTTGGCAAGGAGTTACCAACAGTTGGGAAAACGGGATCAAGCCAAAGCGTTGTTTGACAACATCGTGGAAGCGTCCTCTTCCACAGAAGGGACTCAAGATGGCCAGAGTGGGTTTGCCACGGCTATCGTGGCTGCTGCCACCGCTCAGCAAGCGGCTCTTGCATCAAGTGGAAGGGAGAAGTGATGACACAGCCATCAGATGCCTCACACTTCATCATACCGTCATTGGCCGTCGAGCGGTCAGGATTGTCCGTGCCAGAGATCTCCCATGCAATGGAGAAGCAGCTCCACGAGCTGCGCATGGATCTGCAAGCAGTGCACGCGAGGGTAGAGAGACAATGCGCGGAACAAGAACGCCAACGGCAATCCCTCGAACAGCTTGTGGACTGTCTTCCAGTCGGAATCGTGGTAGCGCGGGCTCAGCGACAGGTTATCATCGTCAATCATGCCGCTGAGGAAATGCTCGGGCTCCCTCGGACCTCCATGATCGGGAATTCGCTCGATGCCGTCTGCTCGGCCAGCGGACTGCCGGCACGGCCTTTTTCCTCGGTGGAGTATCGAGGCCGAGTCTTGTGCGGGCGAGAAGTGGTGCTCAAGCCCGCGCTCCAACCCGGTTCACCTGACGAAGAAAGCGCTCTCATCTTGGAGGATGTCACGAAGCTTGCCAGGTTGGACGCGCAAGTGAAACGGCAGGTGCGTTTAGCCGCCATGGGGGAGATGATCGGGCGCATTGCCCACGAAATTCGCAATCCGCTCGGAAGCATCGAATTGTTTGCCTCGCTGCTGAGCAGCGAGGTGCAAGATCGGGACGAACGTCAATCGCTTGTGGAACAGATCCTCATGGCCGTCAGAATGCTCAACCATCTGCTTTCCAATTTTTTGGTGGTCACAGGACCTCCACAACCGCGACGGCAACTTATGGATGTGGCAACCCTCATACGAGATATTGTTTCGCTCGCTAGTCATGCGCTTCGCGAACATGCCATCACGGTTCGCGAACGGATTGGGCCGGATGCCCATGTCCTGGAGGCTGATCGGACTCTAGTCCGGCAGGCCGGCCTCAATCTCTTACTCAACGCCATTCAGGCTTCACCTCGTGGAGGGGTAGTCGAGATCACAAGCCAGTGTATCCCCACGGATCATCGGGCTGCTTGTCTACGCACGGGATATGAGGGATCCACGGACACCAGCATGCTGGCGCTTCGCGTACGCGATTGGGGATGTGGAATGAGTCCGGAAGATCAGGCGAAAGCATTCGAGCCCTTTTTCTCACGACGGGCCGGAGGGACCGGGTTGGGCTTAGCGATCGTGCGCCAGATCATGGAAGTTCACGGAGGATGGGTTGAGCTGACGAGTCAACTGCAAGAGGGTACGATTGTGACCCTCTATTTTCCTCGGCAAGAGGGGAGGAAGGCATGAAGGTGATGGGAGAACGAAACGAGCCGGTCATCCTGATTGTGGAAGACGATGCGCATATGCGAGCGGCTCTGTCCAAGTCGCTGGGTATTCACGGCTATCCCGTGATGGTCGCCCACGACGGACACGAAGCGCTGGAATGTTTGGAAAAGCAGAAAGCCTGGCTTGTGATCGCCGATCTCAACATGCCTGGGAAAAGTGGTCTGGAGATGCTTCGTGACATGAGATCTGCCGGCATCACTGTGCCGGTCGTGGTCATGACCGCCTATGGCTCTGTGGAGTCGGCGGTCGAGGCGCTCAAACTTGGGGCAGTGGACTATCTGCAAAAGCCCTTTCCATTTGAGCAACTGGAAGAGATGATTGCTCGAGTACGCGCGAATGTCTCAGGGCAGGATGCGACTCATCCGGCGGACTCTTCCTCAGTAGGATTTCTTACCTGTAGCGAGCGGGTTCGCCAGATTCTCAAGATGGTTGAGGCGGTGGCTCCCAGCCAAGCCACGATCTTGATTCAAGGGGAAAGCGGGACAGGCAAGGAAGTCTTGGCCCGTTATATTCATAGTCTCAGTCCGCGCGCGCGGGGGCCTTTTGTGGCGGTGAATTGCGCGGCGTTACCGGATGGTCTTTTGGAGAGCGAATTGTTTGGGTATGAAAAGGGAGCCTTTACGGGTGCGCTGGCCAGGCGTTGTGGAAAGTTCGAGCTCGCCCATCAAGGGACTCTGCTCTTGGATGAGATCGGAGAGATGAGCCTGGGGCTTCAAGCCAAGCTTCTGCGCGTGCTCCAGGAACGAGAAGTGGATCGTTTAGGCGCACGGCATCCCATCCCCGTTGATATTCGCGTCCTGGCAACGACTAATCGGAATCTCCAACAGGAAGTGCAGGCCGGTCGGTTTCGAGAAGATCTCTTTTATCGCTTGAGCGTTCTGCCCGTGACGTTACCTCCGTTGCGGGAACGGCCGGAGGATATCCCGCTGCTGGCGCATTATTTCGCGGAGCAATCGTTTCGACGCAACCGGAAACCTGGAGCGGGGATTACCCCGGAAGCGATGGCTTGTCTGAAATCACGGTCCTGGCGCGGTAATGCCCGAGAACTGGAAAACGCGATTGAGCGAGCCGTGCTTTTGGCGGATACAGGTCCGCTGCGGATTGAACATTTTGCGTTTGAGACGGAAGGCCCAGTGAGTGAAGGTCCATTGGGGAACCCAAATCAGGAAGTGACGGGGCCGATTTGGGCTATGGAACGCGATCTCATCCTACGCGCGCTGGAGCGACATGGAGGCAATCGCACGCATGCGGCTCGAGAATTGGGAATCAGTATCCGAACTATGCGCAACAAGTTGCGGGAATATCGCCGATTGGGACTTGACGTCTAACTGTAGCGTTGCAGGAAGGGAAACCGGCAAAAAGAGACCGGCAAGTTTTTCCGTTGGTTCCGCTCTTGCCCAGCACGTGTCGTCCTTGAAAGGAGAGAGACGACTCCAAGGGCTCGAAAGATGGCATCACGGTTGCTAGAGGGTTGCTAAAGGGCACAAGAAGAGGGAAGGGGGAAGTGATGGAGGGAACATTCTGGGATCCTGGAACAAAACTCTATGAACATGCGCTTGATATCCGCAGCGCCATTCATGAAATCATTGCCGCCAATATCGCCAATGAGGAAACGCCGGGCTATCGCGCTCTTTCCCTTCCATTTCATGAGGCGCTTCAAGCCGCAATGCATGGAGATGGACCATTGCTTCCGTACATGACCAACCCCCGCCATCTTCCCGTACTCTCCAGACAGGATCAGCCATTTCTCCATGTGACCACGGCCAGATCCGGCGGGGGGCCTGACGGCAATACCGTGAACCTGGAACAAGAGATGACCCGAATGGCCGAGAACAGTCTGCTGTACATGGCCGTAGCGCAGTTCCTGGCCGGGCGATTTGACGGCTGGCGGTCGGCCATCCGTGAAGGACGATAAAGCGTGCGCTTGTGGGAGATGTTGACAATCTTGTCATAAAAAGGGAGGACCCCCCATGAATGTTGATCGACTCTTTGCAGTTGTGGGATCCGCGTTGGATGCCCAGCGGCAACGCTTGAACATTATCGCCGGCAATCTCGCCAATGCACAATCAACTCGTACTCCCAATGGAGGTCCCTATGTCAGACGAGATGTCGTCTTTCAGTCGGTAAGCTATACCTCACCCTTTCAACAGGTTTTCTCGGCGGCTTTCGGAGGACCAACTGACCCGAACGGTGTGCGAATCTCACGGGTCATCTCGGATCCCCGCCCACCACGGCGAATCTATGATCCCCACCATCCTGATGCCGACAAGCGAGGATTCGTAGCCATGCCCAATGTGAATGTCATCGAAGAGATGACCAATCTGCTCACAACCTCGCGATCCTACGAGGCCAACTTGGCAGTGCTGGATACGGGCAAAGCCATGGCGCTTCGAGTGTTGGATCTCGCACGATAACCTGAGAACCGAGAAACAACCGACGAGCCGCTGAAAAGAGGCCCAATTCCGAGGCTGTCAGGAGGATATGCGTAGAGAAAGCGAGTCAGGCAGCCGGTCATGCCCGCCAAGGTGAGCAATGAAGGGGTGACTTACTTGGCAGAAAACCCATAAAGCCTCCAATGAGGAGGAGCGACAAAGAAGGGAGATGATGATGGAGGAGTTAACAGCGATTCGAGGTCTTGATCCAGTTGTCACAATGGAGCGCCAGCGGCCGCTTCCATCAGGTCAACGGGACGGAGTGGGAGAGTTTTTCGAGCTGCTCAAGGGTGCGATTGAGCATGTCAACCACCTGCAGCAGGAAGCTGGGCGGCTGGAAGATGCCATCGCCCGCGGTGAATCAATGAATATTCACCAAGCGATCATTGCGGGCGAGAAAGCGGGACTTTCCTTCCAATTGCTGATGCAGGTTCGCAATAAATTGCTTGAGGCTTATCAAGAAATTTCACGAATGCAGGTGTAAGGGAGCCGTCATCGTCTTCCGGCAAGGGTTCGAGACAACCGGATAGAATGCCATGGGTGAGCAGACCGATAGGCTGACAGCGCTGTTGGAAAACGTCCAGAAAAACTTCCAACGGCTCTCCATGGCCCAGCGGATTGGGCTATTTACCCTGCTCGCCTTTGCCATTGCCGCTATTCCCGTATTGTTTTTTCTCGGGCAAGAGCCGGAGATGTCGGTGCTGTTCTCCAATCTCGAGGAGGGTGACGTGCAAGCGATCGTCACTCGCTTGGAAGCTCAGCAGATTCCATATGCCATTGCGGGTGGAGGAAATACGATCTTGGTCCCACAGGAGCGTGTCCACCGTCTGCGTATCCAAATGGCGAGCGAGGGGCTTCCTGAAACGAGCGGCGTCGGGTTTGAAATTTTTGATCGCACCAACTTGGGTATTGGGGAATTCGCACAAAAAGTCAACTATCGGCGCGCTCTCCAAGGAGAACTCGCGCGAACAATCAGTCAAATGCCGGGCGTGCAACGAGCTCGTGTCCATGTGGTGATTCCTGAGCGACGTCTGTTCTCCAGCGAACGCGAGCCGGCTCGGGCGGCTGTGGTCATCAGTCCCAAGCGAGGGGTCACTCTCCAGCCCTCGCAAGTAGAAGGCATTGTCCATCTCGTGGCCAGCAGTGTGGAAGGACTCGACCCCAAAAACGTTACCGTTGTCGATCATCATGGGCAAGTGCTCACCCGTCCTGAACAAGAAGGGCAAGTGGAATTAACCGGCTCCCAACTGGAAATTCAGCGGGCATTGGAAACGGATTTGGAACGTCGCGTCCAAACGATGCTGGACCATGTCTTAGGGCCCAATAAGTCGATTGTTCGCGTGTCTGCGACCATGAATTTTCGCCAGGTGGAAGTGACGAAAGAAGTTTTCGATCCCGAGGGGCAGGTGGTGCGCAGCGAACAGCGGAGTCAGGAGAAGGTGATGGGGGAAGAAAGTCCCGGTGGAGTCCCGGGTGCTCGGTCCAATGTGCCGAACGAAGAACCTCCAGCGGCAGGAACCAACACCAAAGAAGCGAAACGCAAAACGGAAACCATCAATTACGAAGTGAACCGAACCGTCAGTAAAATCGTCGAGCCCAGCGGAACAATCGGACGGCTTTCCGTCTCGGTGTTGGTCGATGGCCTCTATCAGACCACGGTCGATAAAGACACTGGGGAGACCGTCAGACAGTACGTTCCTCGTTCCGAAGAGGAGCTGGCCAAATTGCGCGAAAGCGTCAAGACGGCGGTGGGATTTTCCGCTGAACGGGGCGATCAAATCGAAGTGGTCAATTATCAATTCGAGGCGACGCCGCCGGAAGTGGCGGAGGCCGACACCATGGGGACCCTCCAAGAGCTCGTGACGATGTGGGGCGGGTATCTCAAACCTGTAGTGTTCTTTCTGTTGGGCGTGCTGATCGTGGTGTTCGTCATTCGGCCCTTGGTGAAGACGGTCGTCGAACCCCCACCTTCTCCGGCGGCTCTGACCGCTCAAGGACTCCCTGCGACCGTGGCGGAACTTGAGGCTGAAAAGAAGGAAGAAGAATCTCCTGAACAGCAGGCCGTCCAACTGGCCATCCAAAATCCCCAGGCGGCGGCCTTTGTTATTCGGGAGTGGATGAGAGAGGAGAACGAAACCGCGGAAACGTAGCCATGCCACGGGGAAAACTATCCGGTCCAGAAAAAGCCGCGATTCTCTTGCTGGCCATGGGCGAGCAAGCGGCAATCGAGGTGATGAAGAGTTTGGACCCCAAGGATATACGTCAGATCGGTCAAGAGATGGGGGGAATTGTGAGTGTGGCCAGCGAGGATCACTCAGCCGTCATGGCGGAGTTTGCCAAGCGAGCCGCGGCCTCGGGTCTCTCGGTCGAGGGAAAGCAATTTTTGACCAAGGTGCTGACCAAGGCTCTCGGCCGCGACAAGGCTAGACGCATTCTGGCTTCCTTGAGCTCCACGGAAAACGCGGGATTTGAGGCGTTGAAAGTCTTGGATGCGGCCAGCATTGCCAACATGCTCAGCCATGAACATCCTCAAACCGGAGCCTTAATTCTCGCTAACCTGGAAGCGGATCAAGCCGGGCAAGTTTTGATGTTGCTTCCTCCCAAAAAGCGCGAGGAAGTAATGTACCGGATGGCTAGCACTGAGGACGTGCTTCCCAGCGTGCTGGAGGAGCTGAACAACGTCATCGAGGAAGAGTTACGTGTGGGGGTCTCCCGAAACGCTGTGCCTGTGGGCGGGACGGGAATGGTGGCGGAAATCCTCAATACCGTGCGCAAGGACGTCAAGGACGCGGTCTTGAGCTCTCTGGAAGCCCGCAACGAGAAACTGGCTGAAGATATCCGGTCGAAGATGTTTGTCTTCGAGGATCTGGAGTATATCGACGACCGCGGGATGCAGGAGTTGCTGCGAGAGGTTAGCAAGGAGGATCTGATGATCGCTCTCCGAGCCGCTGACGAGATGCTCAAGGAGAAATTCTTCAAGAATATGTCCAGTCGGGCTGCCGAGGCCTTGAAAGAGGATATGGAGGCGAAAGGGCCGGCCAAAGTGAGCGACGTCGAAGCCAGCCAACGGACGATCTTGAAGATCGCTCAAAAACTGGCCGCCGAAGGCCGCATTATCCTGGGAGGAAAGGATGCGGAGCAGATGGTCTAACATTCTTAAAAATCCAAAGAATAAGGTCAGCATCGAGGCCTGGGAAGCGCTCGACCTGGAGGAGGAACGACGGGCCAAGGAACGGGAGGAGCAAGAGCGAGCTGAGCGCGAAAAGGAGCCCCCTCATGATTGCTCGGCGCTCCAGCGAGAAGCGTTTGAAGCAGGCGTGCAGGCCGGGCTGGAAAAGGGTCGAGAGGAAATGCGCCTGTCCGCTGAGCAAGAAATGCGAAGGGCGCTCGAACTGGTAGCCCAGGTTGAGCGGCTTCGTCTGGAGACCTTGCGCCAGGCAGAACTGGATATCCTCCAATTGGCCATGGCTATTGCGCGAAAAGTGATCCATCGAGAAGCCAGCATCGATCCCGAGGTTGTGTCCATGCAAGTCCGCCGGGTGATCGCCCGTTTGGAGGAGAAGGGGCTCATTACGGTTCGCGTGCATCCTCAGGAAATCTCCGGCCTGGAGGCCGTTCGGCAGTCCTTGACCGGATCAGACGGCAAGCTGGTACGCGTGCGCATCGAAGCGGATGAAGCCATTCATCCTGGTGGGTGCGTGGTGGAGTCCCCCCAGTATTTCGTTGATGCGACCCTGACCAAACAACTCGATGAACTGTGGCGAGAGTTGCTTCCCTCCCATGCTGGCACACCACCTGCTTCAGCGCCTTGAGCGGATCGATCCCGTCAAGCTCTATGGCCGGGTACTTAGAGCGGTGGGACTTACCATCGAGGGGACCGGTCCAGCTTCCTCCATTGGCCAGCTCTGCCGCATCGTTCCCGCCCACCACCCTGAACCCATTGAAGCCGAAGTCGTAGGGTTTCGCGATGGCCGGGTGCTACTCATGCCCTTGGGTGATGTGCGCGGTATCGGGCCGGGCAGCCACGTGATCTATGACGCACAGATGCCCATGGTGCCTGTGGGCCCCGAGTTGCTGGGGCGGGTGCTCGACGGGCTGGGCCGCCCTCTCGACGGGCGAGAGCCCATTCCCGCTAGTGCGGCGTATCCCCTGTACCACGATCCCCCCAATCCGCTTGAGCGCGAACGGATTGCCTGCCCGTTGGATGTCGGCATTCGCGCGATCAACGCCTTGCTGACCTGCGGACGAGGCCAAAAGGTCGGCATTTTTGCCGGAAGCGGCGTGGGGAAAAGTGTACTGCTTGGCATGATGTGCCGGCAGACCGAGGCCGATGTCACGGTGATCGCTCTTATTGGCGAGCGGGGGCGTGAGGTCAAAGAATTTATTGAAAAAGAATTGGGACCGACCGGCCGCCAACGAGCCGTGGTTGTGGCGGCCACTTCGGATCAGCCGCCTCTTGTGCGCTTACGCGGGGCCTTTCTCGCGACGGCCATCGCCGAATATTTCCGCGATCAAGGCCGGCACGTGCTGTTGTTGATGGATTCGTTGACTCGAGTGGCCCATGCGCAGCGGGAGGTGGGGTTGGCCGTGGGAGAACCCCCAACCTCGAAAGGCTATCCTCCCTCAGTGTTTGCCCTCCTGCCCAAGATCCTCGAGCGCGTGGCACCGACGCCGCAAGGAACGATGACGGGTTTATACACCGTGTTAGTCGAAGGCGACGATCTTGCCGATCCCATTGCCGACTTTGTCCGGGCGGTGCTGGATGGCCATATCGTGTTGACTCGAGAACTAGCAGCGAGAGGCCACTTCCCGGCGATTGATGTGTTGAAAAGCATCAGCCGGGTCATGCCGGATATTGTCTCTCGCGACCACCTGGCCCACGCTCGGTTCCTACTAGAACTGCTCGCCGTCTATCAGAACGCGGAAGACCTCATCAACTTGGGTGCGTATCGACCAGGCTCGAATGCGCGGCTCGACCTAGCCGTGTCTATGATAGAGACCATCCAGCAGTTCTTGCGGCAAGATGTGAGGGAGCAGGCTCCTTTGGCCGACAGCGTGCGGGCTCTGGAGGCAATTGTGTATCAGGCCAGAGAAAGAATTGCCTAGTTATGAGGGAATAAAGCAGCATGAACTGGAAGAGGCTGATCCGCTTTCGCAAGCAGGTTGAGGATCTGGCCAAAGAAGAACTGGCGGTTGCGCAATGGAAAAGGAGCCAGGAGGAGGCTAAGCGAGCGCGTCTGCAAGAGACGATGTATCAGATTGCGATGGAACTGGAACGGAATTTGCCTCATAGGGTTGCAGGTGTCTACGTCGAGGAACGATTTCGATGGCTGGAACAGACCGGTCACGCACTGGAGCAGCAATTGGCGGTCATTCGGGAGTGCGAGCACGAAGTGGCGGCGTTGCAAGAAAAAGTCAAACAAGCCTACCAGGCGCGTCGGTTGGTGGAGTTACTCGCGGAACGCGAGGCGATGGCCCGGAAAAAACAGATGATCCAACAGGAAAACCGACAACATGATGAAGCAGCGGCACGGCGGTATCATATCCAGCAGAGGTCCTGAGGCAAACACGGCAGCCATGAAAAGGAGGATGGCGGCTGTTCGGATATGGCCGGTCTGTACTGTTGTCGGGATACTGGCGTTATGGTGGTTGCCGGTTCCCCATCTCGAACGTGCCTCAACAGCCTCATCGACCCAAGCATCCGTCCCCTCGTCTGCAGAACCCCGTGTGAAGGGGGATGGTGCAAAGGAAACTTCAGGTTCCGAGACTGGCCCATTGATACTGGAAGGCAATCGGGAAGAGCAAGACAAGGACGTCGAGGAAAGTCATTCTCTTATCAAGCAACTCAAGGCACGCCTTCGCGAACTGGAGGAACGAGAGGCACGCCTGCGTGAAAAAAGGGAGCGCCTGCAAGCGCTGGAAAAGGATCTGAAGGCGTTGGCCGAACGGCAAGCCCAATTGGCCAAGGAGACAGCCGCAGCACGCGAGGCCGCTAAGGCCAAGCGGGCAAAAGAGGATCCCACTGCCGCTTCACTGGCGCATCTCATCAAAGTGTACGGGGCGATGGATCCCGAGGAAGCCGCGCTCCGGATTGGCAAAATGAAAGAATCGCTCGCCTTGGATATTCTGGTGGGCCTGAAGGAAAAACAAGCAGCGAATATCTTAGCCGGGGTGGAACCAGCAAAAGCTGCCAGGCTGTCTGAGGGACTGCGCCATTATGTGAAGAAGAAACCCTGAAAACGACATGCGGGCGGTTGCGGGAACGTGACCGCCATACCGTGGAACGCAACACAGGAAACAATCCAATGATTACGTCAGCACTTCTTGACTCTCCGAACCTGTCAACACATCCATCCGTGTTGGCCGTGTTGGATAAACAAGAGCCTACGGGGAAAGAGGGTCCATCTACGGGGGCGGGACAGCCTATTCCCCAATTTGCTGCGATCTTGGCTGAGACCGGTGCTCGTCAAAGCTCTGGTCCGAAGGGAGAGGCCAGTGAATACCGGGAACCACCTGCAGAGTCTGAGGCGGTTGGAGGAGACGGGAAAGGGGAACAAGGTCTTCAACGAGGAGATGATGCCCTGTCAGGACAAGGATCTCTCGAGGGGTCAGGACCTGAGGCGGCAGGAGAAGGCTCAACTACCTTGTCGGCAAATATGTCAGATATGCAGGGATCTTCTGTCCAAGACCGGTTGGCACCCTCCGTTTCGGCACTTCCCTCAGGGAAAGACAACGGATTACCGTTGCTTGCAGAGAGCGATCATCTTGCACTCACAGCCAAGCTTGATATGCCGGCAACAAATCGAGGCGCCCGTGACTCCTCTCATCACGCTCTCTCTCTTCAACCGATTACACCGGTCGATGACAAAGAAAGCGGTCCCCTTTCCAATGTTGAGGCGGCTCGGATACTCTTGCGTGCATCGCCACCCGATTTGCCACTTACTCAAAGAATTCCTCTCCCCATGCCGATTGCGAGAGGTTCTCTCCCGTCCATCTCCTCACAATTGATTGCAAATCCTGTTTCTCTGTCCCTCTCCGAGGATGAAAGAGAAGCTGGAGTGGTGCCTGCCCGGAACGCAATGGCAGGTCTCCCTAATTTTAACGTGTCCTCACTGGATGGGATGAGGGTCTGGCAGGGTACCTTGGGTTCAAGTTCTGAACCTCCAAGCACATCCAGCGACTCTATCGGGGGGCTTCTGCTCGACCAGTTTGCCGCAAGCCATGATCAGTCATCTCCGGACCAGCAACCACCGTTTTACCAGGGAAAATCCCACTTCATCCCCGGCCTAGTCATGTCTGGCGGGTCCACGGAGGGCGGGGCATTTTCGCCGTCGATTGCGGGATCAGGGGAAACGGGACCCGCTCTCAATGGGGTTGGGGATCGAGGCGGAATAATGATGTCTCCTCAGGCCCCTCAACGCCTTCATATGGATGTCATCTTGCCCGATGCGTCTCGCGTGCAAATCGAAGTCATGGTCCAGCAGCGACAAGTTTCCACCCACTTGATTATGGAACACGTAGCGCTCAGGAATTTGGCTCTCCAACATGAACCGGTCCTGGATGCCCAACTGTCCTCGGTTGGCTTGGAGTTGAAGCAGTTGGGTGCCCATGTCGCGGATCAGCAAGGGGCATCCCATGAACAGTTCTCGTCTTTGGGGTCTTGGGAAAGGGATGCGGCCGATCGGTCTCATAGATCCGATCACACACAAAGTCACGATGACTCAGTTCATCCCGCGGACGTATCCGAGCTGATCTCAAGGCCTGAACTCCTGCGCGAAACTGGATTTCATTACGTCGCGTGAATCAGGAGCATGTCTCAGTCGATGAGAATGATCCGAACAACTGGCTAAAGGAGTCACGTCATGGAAGTGAATACGGTTCTTGATGCTTTGCGGGCCGTCACCGAGAGGCCGGAGCCCGAGAGTAAATCCAATGAATTGAACCGCGATACCTTTCTCCGTCTTTTTATTACGCAACTGCAGAATCAAAATCCGTTGAATCCGGCCACGAGCGAGGAGTTCGTCGCCCAGCTCGCCCAGTTTACGGCACTGGAGCAAACGACCAAAACCGCTACCTTGATTCAGGAGCTCATCGATCAGGGCAAACAGCGAGAACGAGTTGATCTGATCAATTTCATTGGTCATGACGTGACAGCGGTAGGCGATACAATCCAGGTAACCGACGCCACCTCCACCTCTCTGACATATGATCTTCAAAGTGAAGCCTCGACCGTGGCAGTAGTCATCTCCGATGCTCTGGGGAACGAAGTCCGTACTCTTCAATTTGGGCCTCAAGCTGCTGGCCGTCATGTCGTGGACTGGGATGGATTGGACGACCAGGGCAGCCCCGTCCCTTTGGGAACTTATCGCTTTGAAGTTCAGGCCGTTGGTCCTGATGGATTGGCAGTGGCGACGACAACTTTCTTGCGAGAGAAAGTCGTGAGCGTGTCCTGGGAAGCTGACCAGGCTGAATTGCTCCTCGCCAGTGGCCGCTCGCTTTTGGCGTCTGATGTGGTCTCGATACTTGGACCGCGCGAGTGATGAACGGTGGAAAAGCAATCCGGAGCTGAGGGCAGGAACACCTAAGCGAACGGGATGAACGAACGGGATGAAATTGTTAAGGAGTGAGGGAGAACTATGGGACTACAATCAGCATTTTTTACAGCTATCAGTGGATTGAGCGCAGCGGGACGCGCTCTGGCAGAGATCGGAAACAATATTGCCAACGCCGAAACCGTAGGCTACAAAGCGAGGCGAATCTCGTTTGGGGATTTGTTTGGCGCTACGATCGGTGGAGGAGGAACGTCAACTGCGGTGACGGAAGGTCGGGGTGTCAGCGTGCTGGGAGTGGATACGGTTTTCACGCAAGGATCGCTCGCCTCAACATCGAATGCGTTGGATATGGCCATCGATGGCGATGGCTTTTTCCAGCTCAAGGATGCAGCAGGCAATAGCTTTTATTCCCGTGACGGGCAATTCAGCGTGGACAAGGATGGAAAGCTTGTCAACCCAAGCGGACTCTTTCTCCAAGGATTTCAGGCCAACTCAAGTGGGACGATTTTAGGGACGACGGGCGATCTTGTGTTGACGACTACGCAAGAGGCCGCGTCGGCCACCAGCAAGGTCACCCTTAGCGGTAATCTCGATGCCACCGTATCGTCAGCGACCTTCGCTATTTCCAACCCATCAGGCACCTCCCAATTCAGCACGGGTGTCACGGTCTATGACTCTCTGGGGACGGCCCATGACCTGACCATTTATTTTACGAAGACCGGGGACAATACGTGGCGGTACAACGTGGTGGCATCGTCCAGTGAAGTGACAGTGGATGCCTCTGCGGTCTCTGGAACCAATGCCTTAATATATACGGGATCTCTCACCTTCACGTCCTCGGGAGCGTTAGATACGGAAACCTCAGTGGCCTATTATGACGCCTCATCGGCGTCAGCCGGAGGCATTGATTTTACCGGAGGGGCAAGCGCCAACCAGACGATCACCTTTGATTTTGGAACAAGTGTGACCACCGACGGGGGTACGGGGCTGGACGGCTTCACCCAATTTGGATCCTCCTCCACTGTTCTCACGCTCTCACAGGATGGAAAGGCCAACGGTACTTTAACCGGGACCACGATCGGTAGTGATGGAATCATCGTGGGACGATTCTCCAACGGTACGACCCGGAATCTGGGACAAGTGGCGCTGGTTCGGTTTACGAATCCTGACGGGTTAGATGCCGTGGGTCGGAACCTCTTCATTGAAACAAGCGATTCCGGGACTCCCACGACGGGCAAGCCGGATTCCGGAGCATTTGGCAAGGTTGTGGCCAATACCCTGGAATCGTCCAACGTCGATTTGGGCGACGAATTAGTCAAGATGATCACCATGCAGCGAACGTTTCAGGCGAACTCTCGAATCATTACCACGACCAATGATCTGCTGGGAGAGTTGGTGAATCTCTCCCGATAAAGAACCCTGACGTACGAGGCATCTCAAAGGGCTGGCCGGGTTTAGCCGGACAGCCCTTTTTTATAGCGGCATGCTGTCAAGGATGCCCACGTAGTGCCGCGAAGTTTGACGGGCTCGGGATGAAATCCATGCCCGCCCTTTGAGCATGCCAAGAATTGTAGCGGTTCTTCACGGTCTTGCTCACATGTGGTTCGCGCAGCTGCTCGTGAGGCGTGGCATGGAGGTTGCTGCATCTTGAGGCAGTATGGCGTCACAGCAGCGGAGAACATCATGATGTGAGGGGAGAAGACCATGGCAGAGGAACAAGAAAGAACAGAGGATGTCGTCAAGGGCGGAATCAATAAAAAGATCATCTTGATTGGGCTGTTGGCTCTGCTCCTTGTGGGTGGAGGGATTGGGGCATTCTTGATGGTAGGAGGCGACCATGAAGAGAAGGCCTCCAGTGAGAAATCCCATGCGGATGTGGCAGAAGAGACACCAGCGAACACCGAAGAAATTGGCCCGGTTGTAGACTTAGAGCCGTTTGTGCTCAACCTGGCCGACCGGGATCAGCTTCGCTATCTCAAGGTATCCATCAAGCTACAGCTCGACCGTCCGGAGGAGGAAACCGACTTCAAGGATAAGTTGCCGGCGATCCGAGACGCTTTGCTGGTCCTTTTGACAAGCAAAGAGTCACGGTCGCTTCGCACCATCGACGGGAAAATGCTGGTGCGTGAGGAGATCGGAGGCCGGATCAACAAGATTATGAAAAAAGGGAAAGTCCGGCGTGTGTTTTTCACGGAATTCATTATCCAGTAGCGGCCCGGTCGGCGTTTGTGTTTGGGGGTTCATAGAGACTTATGGACAAAATTCTTTCTCAAGATGAAGTCGATGCGCTCTTGCGCGGGGTAACCGGGGGAGAGATCGACACGACTCCTCAAGTCGAGGAGACCCCTGAGGGACCGGTCCCGTATGACCTTGGCAATCAGGAATGGATTGTCCGCGGGCGCATGCCCACGCTGGATATTATTCACCAGCAGTTCGCACGGTTATTTCGCATGGCGTTGGGCGATGCGCTTCGAAAGCCCGTTGAGGTGACGGTGACCAATCAGGCCGTCATGAAGTTTGGCGACTTTATTAAACGCCTTCCCTTACCCGCCTATCTAATGATTATCGCTATGGAACCGCTTCGCGGTTTTGCCTTGCTCGCCACGGACGCCACGACCGTCTATTTGCTGGTCGATCATTTTTTCGGCGGGTCGGGCCAGACCTACGTCAAGCCGGAAGGACAGGATTTTACGTTAATTGAGCAACGGGTGATGCATCGTGTGATGGGGCTTGCCCTGAAGAATCTGGAGAAAGCCTGGGAGCCGGTCCATCGAGTGTCGATCAAAGCGGTGCGCGCAGAGATGAACCCGCAACTGGCGGCAATCGTGATCCCTTCGGAAATCGTCATTGTGGTGACCGTGGGTGTGGAGCTCGCCGATACCGTAGGAGATGTCCATCTCTGTCTGCCCTACGCCATGCTAGAGCCGCTGCGTGAGAAACTGCAGACCAGTTTCCAGAGCGACTTATATGAAGTCGATCAGAGTTGGATCACGCGCTTCTGTGCCAGAATGCAAGAGGCCACGGTGACCCTGACGGTGCATCTGGGCTCCGCCATGATTTCTGTAGAGGACCTCTTGAATTTTCGCGTGGGCGATGTGGTGGTGTTGGATCAAGCCGTAACCCAGCCGTTACTGGCCACCGTGGAGGGCACGCCCAAGTTCACCGGATTCGGCGTGAAACTCAACGGCGTTCAACACTTTCGCATCGAGCAGATTTTGCTGCCTCCCGAAACGTGACAGGCGGTCGCCTACCGGGTGAGGAGACGAGGAAAGGCCCGGATTCAAGGAGTATATCGCAGATGATCGCGAAGCGAGAACGACTTCATAGAGAACTCGAGCAACGAGAAAGGAGGAACCATGAGCGAAGAGACTGAACGCCAGGAGTCGGAAGCCCAAGAAGCGGTGAATGAAACGGAATCGACAGAGGTTGAAGCGGGTTCTGATGAACCCTCGGGAAAATTGGTCAAGTCCGGAGGCCGGGCCGTCAAGGCTACGAAGTCGTCCAAGTCCACGAATCCCGAAATCGAAAAAATGGAGCGGATTTTGGATATCCCGCTGGTGCTGTCGGCACAACTGGGGACATCGCGCATGTTGGTGAAGGAATTGCTGCAACTCGGGCCGGGATCGGTCGTGGAATTGGACAAATTGGCCGGGGAACCGCTGGAGGTGCTGGTCAACGACAAACTGGTAGCCCGGGGAGAAGTCGTCATGGTCAACGAAAAGTTTGGCGTGCGTTTGACGGATGTCGTGAGCCCCACCGAGCGAGTGCAGAAATTACGGTAGGTAGAAGGCCTTGGATTGCCAAGACGTGAGCAGTGGTCGCCGCAAGGAGCCTAGAGGTCGATGGATTTTGCCACGGAAGCCCTGAAGATGGCCGGAGCCTTGATCACGGTCGTGGGGCTCTTGGGTGGAGCATTGCTGGTGCTCAAGCGATGGTCTCGTGTGGCGCGGTCCGAGCTGGGGGCCTCAAGCCTTTCGGTATTGGGCGGACTTCGGTTGGGCTCGGGCAAGTCGATCATCGTGCTGGATGTTGCGGGAGAAATCTTGGTCGTGGGTGCCACCTCTCAGACATTGACCGTGCTGACTCGAGTGGAAGATCCCGACCGAGTCAGGCAGCTTCAATCGATTGCCGGTCCCCTGTGGATATGGCCGGGGTGGAAGTCTGTTTGCGGAGTCATGAAGAAAACACTTGACGCACAGACCATGCCTGCGAAATCGCCGAATGCACAAGAGACAATGAAATCCTGAGCAGGATATCCGGAGAGAATGGGAAAAGATGCTGGACAGACGAGCATGAGATGGCTGGCCATTCTGGCGGCGGGAGTCACGCTCATGATTTGTTGCGCGAGTCTGGGGTTTGCGCAAGGGACCGAGGAGCCCGCGTTCAGTGTGGATGTAACCGGTCCGGAGGGGCGAGAGTCCTGGTCCATTGGCCTCCGCATCCTCTTCCTCCTCACCGCGCTCACGCTGGCTCCGGCCTTTATCATGATGATGACCTCGTTCACGCGCGTGGTCATTGTATTGGCCTTGTTGCGGCAAGCCATTGGCACGTTGCATTCACCTCCCAACCAAGTCGTCATCGGACTGGCCTTGTTTTTGACTTTGTTCATCATGGCACCGGTCTGGGATCAGGTCAAAACCCGAGCGCTTGATCCATATCTGCAGGATCAGATCACCCAAGAAGTCGCGCTGGAAGAAGCCGCCAAGCCCATTCGGACGTTCATGCTCAAACAGGTTCGGGAAAAGGACCTCGACTTATTTCTCTCCATGGCGGACGTGACGGTTCCGGAAGGGCCGGAATATGTGCCGATGCGAGTCCTCATTCCCGCGTTCATTATCAGCGAGCTCCGCACCGCTTTCCAAATCGGGTTTTTGATCTACATCCCGTTCCTGGTGATCGACATGATTGTAGCCAGCATTTTGATGTCCATGGGTATGATGTTGCTCCCTCCGGTCATGATTTCGTTGCCCTTTAAACTGGTGTTGTTCGTGTTGGCCGATGGGTGGTTTCTCGTCGTGGGGTCACTCATGCGGAGTTTCAATTGAAGGTTCAAGTGGAAAAAGACGTTCGCATGGGAATGCGCGCGTGACGGCGTCTCGAATTTCAGGAGGCTATGCACGATGAGTCCTGATCTCGTGTTGGACATTGGGCGTGCCGCCATTGAGACCACGCTGTTGGTCGCCGGTCCAATGTTGGGTTTGAGCTTGTTGGTGGGGCTGTTAGTGAGTGCTTTTCAGGCCATGACTCAAATCAATGAGGCGACGCTGACCTTCGTCCCCAAGATCGTCACCGTATTTCTGGTCATCCTGGTGGGATTTCCATGGCTTTTGAAGGTCTTTCTTACCTTCACGACCACGCTGCTGACCAATATCCCTCTTTATATTAAGTAGGGCAGTTGTGCTTCGATTCGAACTGGCGCTCTCGGAACTATGGTCGTTTGTGTTCGTCCTGGTCCGCACTGCGGGGATTTTACTGGCGCTGCCCATCATCGGCACGCAGACCGTCCCGGTTCGCATCCGAGTCATGATCGCCGTGGCCCTCGCACTCGTTTTCGCACCCATCGTGGCGGTTCCTGTGGAACCACGATGGTTCCAGCCGGCTTCGCTGACCGTGGGCCTGAGCGCCGAATTGTTGATCGGACTGGTGTTGGGGCTGGCCACGAGGCTGCTCCTCGCCGCGGTGGAGCTGGCGGGAAGTATCATGGGCTTACAACTGGGATTCGGGGTTGCCGTACAGTTGGATCCGGTCTCACAAGTAGAAACGCCGGTCTTGGGAAGTTTTTTGGTGATTTTGGCTTCCCTGTTGTACTTCGTTGTGGATGGGCACCATCTCGTGTTGCTGGCGCTGGGAGCCAGTTTTCGGTTAATTCCGCCGTTTGGCGGGACCTTTCATCCTCCATTGCTGACCGACACGGTGGCCGTACTTCAGGAAATGTTTGTATTGGGCATGAAACTGGCCATTCCCGTCGTCGTGGTCACGTTTCTCGTGTATGTCTTGCTGGGCATCCTGGGCCGCGTCATGCCTCAGATGAACGTCCTCTTCACGGGATTTCCCCTGACGATCGGGATTGGATTGACGGTGATCGGGTTCGGCCTCCCCTTGTTTGCGCTTCTGTTTCAGCAGACGGTGTTGGGATTGGAAGAGGTGTTGGTGGGGCTGGTAGAGGAGATGGGCCGTGGCTGAGAACCAAGATGGCATGGAGCGCTCGGAGCGCCCGAGTGCAAGGCGACTTGAACAGGCCCGAGAGAGAGGCCAAGTTCCATCTACCAAGGAACTGCCGCCGGTATTGGTGTTGTTTGGTGCCATGGCCATGATCGTGCTTTGGATGCCGCAGGCCTGGAAGAACCTCCAGCGTTCCAGCCAGCAGTGGTGGGAATTGGCCGGAACCATGGCGCTCACGCCGGAGACCACCTATGGCTTGATGCGAAACATCGTGGAACAGGGCTTGCTTCCGCTCCTGCCTTTTGCGCTGGCACTGGCGCTTTTGGGTGCGTTGGGGATTGTGATCCAGACGGGATTCTTGTGGGTCAAGGAAGGACTCCAGCCGAAGGTATCAAAGCTCAATCCCATACAAGGACTCAAGCGAATCGTCTCGCTGCGCGGGGTTATTGAGCTTGTGAAATCGCTGTTGAAACTGGGATTGGCGGCGGTAGTGGCCTATCTCATCGGCCAGAAATGGCTTCCCGTTATTGTCCAATTGTCGGCAATGCAATTCACCGATGCCTTGCAGACGGTGGGCGAAGTGACCTTCTGGCTGGTTCTCTGGGTGGGGCTCACGTTTTTGGTCTTGGCCCTGGCTGATTTCGGCTATCAACGCTGGCAGTTTCTGCGCGACCTCCGGATGACTCGTCAGGAACTGAAGGAAGAGTTGAAAGACGTGGAAGGAAACCCCCTCATCCGATCGCGGCGGTTGAGCTTGCAGCGAGAACGTGCTCGGCAACGCATGATGCAAGCGGTTCCCAAGGCTGACGTGGTGATCACGAACCCGACGCACATCGCCGTGGCGCTCAAATATGAGCCAGAGAAGGCCGACGCCCCAACGGTGGTAGCTAAGGGAGCGGGCTTCCTGGCAGAACGCATCAAAGAAATCGCCCGAAGCGCGAGTGTTCCCATTTTGGAGAACAAAAGCTTGGCGCGCAGCCTTTTCAAACTCGTAGATGTGGGAAAAGAAATTCCTACGGACCTCTACAAGGCCGTAGCCGAGGTCTTGGCCTATGTCTATCGCTTGAAACAAGAACGTGATGGAACCGGTGGATAAGACCGATGGCCACCCATACTAATGTCGCTGCGCTAGAAGGGCAATCTCGGCATTATGGAGACCTGCTGCTCCCTATAGGGGTTGTGGGTCTTTTGATGCTGATGTTGCTACCGCTCCCCCCCCTTCTCCTCGATCTGTTTCTCTCTTTCAGTATCACGATCTCCATTTTGATTTTGCTTGTGACCATGCATACCAAACGGCCCATTGAGTTTTCGGTCTTCCCGGCCGTGTTGCTCTTGGCCACCTTGTTTCGCCTGGCCCTCAACATTGCCTCCACCCGGGTCATCCTCTTGCATGGGAACGAGGGGATTAGCGCCGCCGGTGAAGTTATCCGAGCGTTCGGGTCTTTCGTCGTGGGAGGGAATTTCGCGGTCGGGCTTGTGGTGTTTGCCATTCTGGTCATTATTAACTTCGTGGTGATTACCAAGGGTGCAGGTCGGATCGCCGAAGTCGCTGCGCGGTTTACGTTGGACGCTATGCCCGGGAAACAGATGAGCATCGATGCCGACTTGAACGCCGGGCTCATCGATGAAGCCACAGCCCGCCGGCGGCGCGAAGAAATTGCTCAGGAGGCTGACTTTTACGGATCCATGGACGGGGCGAGCAAATTCGTGCGAGGGGATGCCATAGCCGCGCTGATCATTATTGTGATCAATATCGTGGGTGGGTTGGCCATTGGGGTGTTGCAACATGGGATGTCTCTGGCAGAAGCCGGGCGAACGTACACCTTGCTCACGGTTGGAGATGCGCTGGTGGCGCAGATTCCCGCACTGATCATTTCGACCGCCTCCGGAATCATCATTACGCGAGTCGCATCAGCCAGCAATCTGGGCCGGGATATGACCGAGCAAATCTTCGTCGATCCCAACTTGGTGGGCATCGTAGCCGGCATTCTTTTCCTCTTTGGATTAACCCCGGGCCTTCCCCATTTTGCCTTTCTCCTGCTCGGGGGGCTGGCGGCAAGTGTGGCTTATCTGCTTCGCGCTCGGCGACAGCAGGCCCAACAGGCGGTACAGCAGGGAGAGTCGGCTAAGAAAGAAGAGACCCCGAGGACTGATGCGCTTGAGGTGATCACACCGCCGGATTTGCTGGAACTGCATGTGGGTTATGGGCTTGTACCCTTGGTGGACACAGCGCAGGGCGGCGAGCTCCTGGAGCGTATTCGAGGCATCCGCCGGCAAACGGGGCAAGAGTTGGGACTGGTTGTGCCGCCCGTGCACATTCGCGACAACCTCCAGTTGCGGCCAAATGCCTATCACATTTTGCTCAAGGGGGTAACGGTGGCCAAAGGGGAAGTGCTTCCGCGACATTTGCTGGCGATTAATCCAGGTCAGGCCAAAGGGGATCTCGAGGGGAAGCCTACGCAGGATCCATGTTTCGGGTTGCCCGCGTTGTGGATTGCCCCCCAGGACAAAGAGAAGGCTCAGGTTGAGGGTTACACTGTGGTGGATTGTGGCTCGGTCATTGCTACCCATTTGACGGAAGTCATTCGAGCCAATGGACATGAATTACTGGGGCGACAAGAGGTACAGAGTTTGCTTGACCATATTGCCAAAACCCATCCCAAGGTAGTCGATGACTTAATTCCCGGTCAGCTTACCTTGGGCGCGGTGGTGCGAATCTTGCGGAATCTTCTGCGTGAACGGGTGTCGATTCGAGATCTGCGGACCATTCTGGAGACTATTGCAGACTATGCCCCGCACACCAAGGATCCGGATGCATTGACCGAATATGTGAGGCAGAGTTTGGGACGGAGTATTACCAGTCAGTATGCCACCCCGGAGGGCTGGGTCCCCGTCATCAGTTTGGATCCGGCGCTCGATCGCCGGTTTGTCGAGGCGATGCGACCGTCATCCACAGGGGAGCTTCATCCGATGCCGCCCTCGCTCGTGAACGCATTTTTGACGGCGGTCCGTCAAGCTGTTGAACGGGTGGTTACCAGGGGATATCAACCGGTGCTGCTCTGTTCCCATCTGATTCGGCCGCAGATGTATCGTCTCCTGGCTCCGAGCATCCAGAGTATTGCCGTGTTGTCACCTAATGAAATTGACACCAACGCCAAAATTCAAGCCATCGAAGTGGTGAGGGTCCCCGATGAAGCTTAAGCGATTCGAAGCGCTGACCTTGCAAGATGCACTCGCCGCCGTCAAAGCGGAGTTCGGCTCCGAGGCAGTTATCATTTCTACTCGGCGAGTGACGAAGGGCAACCGCTTGTTCGGTCTGCTCAGCCAACCCGTGGTTGAAGTGACGGCGGCTGTCGACCACCCTGCTCCCACAAGGTCCACCAAACCGATGTCGGCACGGCACACTCAGGCAGAGGAACCCGCCGACGAGGAGCGAGAGCGAGGTAACTCCTGGTACGAGCCACCACATCCCGACACTCTACAGCAA
>RFGT01000173.1 GCA_003696975.1 Nitrospirota bacterium
GGCACGGTCGAGCGCCATCACAGCAAAGTTCGATACCGAGCTAATTTGATTCTCAATGTCCCTGGTCGCACGCTCGTTGCAAAGGAAGAAGGGCCGGACGGAAAGGCGGTCATTCGAGAAGCCTTTCTTGAGCTCGAACGCCAGCTCAAAAAACACAAGGATTTCCTCCGCCGTGAACATTTCTGGAAACGTCCAGCCAGACGAGAAACCCTACGCCGCACGCAAAAAGAACCCGTAGAAACACTGGTGGAAGGCGATGTTCAGTTGGCATGGGATGTGGTTATGTCCAACCTGGATACCTTGTACAACTTCGTGCGTCGTGAGTTGGCTTACTATTGGGCCACGGGAGATCTTTCTCGGGAGAGTGACCTTCCCATCCACGAGATGCTCGACCGAATTATGCTCCGAGCCGTCCGGGAATTTTCGCAACGACCGACACACGTTGAGCTACGCGCATGGCTCCTGAAGGTGGCACGCGAAGAAATCGCTGGGGAGGTCCAACGTCTTCGTCAAGAACGCGCACTGTTTGTTCCATTGGAAGAAGATATTCCCGAGATTCCTCCCGAGGAGGAGATTCGCTCGCTCGGAGAAGAAATCTACGAGTTCTATCAACCCGATGAAGATCTTCGGCTAGAAGACATCGTGCCCAATCCCAGGGCCATTTCACCGGAAGACATTTCAGAGAATCGCGACCTCCAGCGCTATATCAACCAAACCCTTGCCAAACTTCCCAAAGCCTGGCGAGATGCCTTCATCTTGCATTACGTCGAAAATTTCACGATCCCCGAGGTTGCCCACATCATGGGACAACCCGAGGAAGAGGTGACCCGAGCTCTCGAGTATGCCCGAGAATTCCTCCAGCAAACCGTGGAAAAAGCCGTGGAGTCAGCCACAACTGTCTCGGGAGCTTCCCTCACAACCACCGTGTGATCAGGAGGACCAGCAATGCCCCCAACTCGAAAAGCCCACAAGTTTGCGACATGCCGCCAGACGCGCCATATCTTGCGAAAAACCGGTACCGTCGATTTCGCGGCCATCCCAGAGGAAATCTCCGTTCATCTCAAGCAGTGCCTCTCGTGCATGCAATGGCACGAGAATCTGCGCGCCACACTTACCATCTTCGGCACTCGTGTGGATGTGCGCACCCCACCAGCCATTCGGCGCTATGTGGAACGGCGGCACACGCCAACTCGACAGGATTGAGACGAAGGTCACTCGAGACCCGGCATTGCTTCTATCTCAGTCGTGTCAAACCCTGTATCCAGCGCGCTCGGCAACGGAGCAGCCAACGGAGAGGAAGAGAGGCTGGCTAACTCGACTCGCCCCAAGTGGGGAACTGGTTGTTGGCGCCGGCTTGCGAGGCGAAAGGTGGGAGGCAGGCCAAGCAGTCGAAACAGATGGGTGGCTAATTCGACCCTGGACACGGCACGAGTTGCCGGGATGTGGCAGAGACCTTCTTCTCTGCTCAGCGCCAACTGCATGACACGAGTGGCCAAGTCAGATGTCCAGACCGCCGAGCGAAATTCATCGTGGATAATGGTGATGGGAAGCCCTTTGGCCATCCGATAGCGGATCCAGTTGAGGTGGCCTTTCCGCCCATCGGGCGACGAACCGATTCCCAGTCCCACGCGAATCACAAGTGACCCGGGGCGGCGCAAGACCAACTCTTCGGCTCGCGCGCGGGTGATTCCATAGACGCTGATCGGGCAGGGTGATGAAGCTTCAGTATACACTCCATCCCCGCCAAACACATGATCCGAGGAAACATAGACGCAGCGCGTCTGCTCAGGCAGCAGGGCGAGGACTCGCATAAGTTGCCGCACATTGATCTCATAAGCCCACTCGGGCGCAGCCTGACATTTGGGCACATCGCACACGGCATGACAATACACCACGAGCCTGGGGGAAATCCGACGGAAGATATCTTTGATCCAGTGAGAATCATGTAACTGGAGCGCGGGCCACTGCGAGACCGCAGGGGTACCATTTCCCGGGGAAACAAAAGGAATCACCCGATTCGCATACAACCGAGCCAGGGTAAACCCCAGTAACGATGACGCGCCAAACAAGAGAATGTCCGGACGTTGGGTGTCGGTGTCCTCTAGCGGACACAGCGACACCGTATGCGGGCTCAGTTGTCGTGTCTCTTGACAGTCCTCCACGGCTATGGACTTTTTTCTTCGTTTTTTCTCGTCCAGAAGCTAGACACCTTCTTTATTTCCTTACCACACCACGGACACTCACAACGTGAAACGTGTTTCCAGCCGTTTGACTTCGTCTGAACTTAGCTCGAAGTGGTTAAGGACCGCTAAGTCTTCTTGCATGTGTCGTTCGCTCGTCGTTCCTGTCAAAGGCAAGATTTCGAGTTGGAGTGCTAACCGAAAAACGATCTGCTGAGGGGTCGCTTGAAGACGCCGTGCCAGAGCTTGCACAGTTTCATCGTGGAGCACTTCCCTGTTCGCCGTCAGCAGCGAAAATCCTTGATAGATTACCCCATACTGCCGGCAGATCTCTCGAACAGCTTGATCCCAGCCGCGGGCTGCATAACAGCGGTTTTGCACGACCATCGGTCGAATCGTCGCTTGTTCGCAAAGTTCCCGGAGTTGTCCCGCCGTAACATTGCTCACGCCAATCATCCTGGCGCGTCCCTCTCGGTAAATTGCTTCCAGGGCTCGCCAGACTTCCCAGTCCGACTGGCTCAATCCTTCACGGGCATAGGGTCCATGCAAGAGGTATGAGTCAACGTAATCGGTTCGGAGGTGAACAAGAGACCGGGCAAAGGACTGGGCAACCTGTGTAGAAAGATCGGCTCGAGGATCATAGGGGATCCGATCATCTTGCCCAAACACCGGGGTGAACTTAGTCTGCACGAACAGCATCTCGCGAGGAAATCCTTCTTTCTCCAGAGATCCTAAGGCTTCCCCGACCAACGCTTCATGATAATGCAGGAGTTGATTAGCGGTATCGATGGCTCGAAAGCCAAGCGACACCGCCGTTTGTACGAGCCGAGCTGTGGCTTCACGCTTCCACGCTGTCCCATATATGAATGCCGGGATGGTCACATGGTTGTAGGCCTCAAAGACCATTTCTTAGACTCCTGAATATCTAAAGGTGTTGGTTGTATGAGGCTTGTGTGCTCGATCGACTTCCGCGAAAGCCTCAAACTTGAGAACCGCTTGACGTAAACTGGGAATCAATCGGCGTATGTGCCACATGATTGATGTAATTAGAGATGGTTTTCAGTCCAATATAGGCGATAATTTCATACAGTTTTTCCCGAGAAACCCCTTGGCGCTCCAGCATCTGTAAGGTCTCCGGATTAAGCCATCCTTTCCTCTCGAACAAGAGCGATGTCGCATGAATCACGCCCGCAAGGTCGGTATCTTTGGGAGGCACTTCCCCGCGTTCAATCGTTTGGATCTCCTCTCCGGTAAGACCAACTTGCTTTCCCAACCAGCGATGGGCTGCCTGACAATATGTACATTGGTTCATCACGGACACTCGCAGTTGGACGGCCTGTTGTTCTCGGGGTGATAGCATTCCAGAGGCTAGGGCTTGTTGCCCTTGAAGGTACGTGCGAAGGACAGCCGGATTCTTCTTCAATTCGTCCAACAGATTCGGTATGAACCCCAGTTGGCGGCGAATAGGCTCCAGTATTGAGGTCATCTCAGGCGATGATGTGGGAGACTGTGTCATATTCCTACCTCCTTGGCTATTCGGTTGGAGCGTTCCTGCGCAGAACCGATCGAAAAGGGACTCAACCCCGCCGCACGTTTCTCTAGGGAACAGTCTCTCCACATCCCTTTTTGTGACAGGCGACAGGAAACGTGAGGAAATTCTCGTGCTACCTTGCAAGGGAAATTCAAACTTCTGCCAACCGCAACCTAGACTAGAAGCGAGTGTCTTGGGACAATGAAAGCTCCTGCTTCGTTTCTGAAGGGTATCTACTCGTGGAAGAAGGGTTAGCGTGTTACTGGCAAAATGCCCCTATGCCCCGTGACATTTTTTGTATTTCTTGCCGCTTCCACAGGGGCAGGGATCATTACGCCCCACTTTTTCATGTGCCCGGTGAACAGGCCGAGCGGGCGTATCACCGCCGCGGTTCAAGAGTATCCGTGACGGTCGAGAGGCCGTACGAACCGGCTCCGGCCGTTCGCCGCGTACCACCTGCACCTTAAAGAGCCGTTCGAGCGCATCAGATTTAATACGATCCATCATCGCGGCAAACATATCGAACCCTTCCCGCTTGTACTCCGCCAGAGGATCTTTTTGCCCATAGCCACGGAGGCCAATCCCATCGCGGAGTTGATCCATGGCCAACAAATGATCTTTCCAGTGGTGATCGATCACTTGAAGGAGCAACATTCTTTCAAGTTGCCGCCTGATGTCTGAACCAAGAATTTGATCGCGCTCCTGCTCCTTCTCCTCATAGATTCGGTGAACGCGTTCGCGGATCTCCGCAATGAGCCCCTCGCGGCCCATTTCCGCCATTTCCTCAGATGTGATCACATCCACTCCGAACTGCCCTTGTAAGGCCTCCCGCAATCCAGCGAGATCCCAAGCTTCCGCATATTGATCTTCGGGACAGTAGGTGTTGACCAGCGACTCAACAACCTCGGCCATCATGTCCCGGAACTCCTCGGAAAGGTCCTCACTGGCCAGCACATTGGCCCGGTGCTGGTAAATGACCTCACGCTGTTTGTTCATGACGTCGTCGTATTCCAGCAACTGCTTCCGAATCTCAAAATTATGGGCCTCCACCTTCTTCTGAGCATTCTCGATGGCCTTGGTCACCATCCTGTGTTCAATGGGCACGCCCTCTTCCATCCCTAGCTTGAGCATCAAATTAGAAACTCGCTCGGAGGCGAAGATCCGCATCAGATCATCTTGGAGGGATAGAAAGAAACGAGAAGATCCCGGGTCACCTTGACGGCCAGCTCGGCCTCGCAGTTGGTTATCAATGCGACGGCTTTCATGCCGTTCGGTCCCCACAATATGCAATCCACCCAAGGCGATCACTTCTTGTTTTTCTGCTTCGCATTGGGCCTTAATTTTGGCGTAGATCGCTTGCTTCTGTTCCTCACTGAGGTTCCCGTCACCGCGATAGACGACCTGTTGCTTATACAGTGCCTCCGGATTGCCTCCCAGAAGAATATCTGTTCCCCGTCCCGCCATGTTGGTGGCAATGGTCACCGCACCCTTCTGTCCAGCCTGGGCAATGATTTCCGCTTCCTTCTCGTGAAATTTTGCGTTCAGCACATGATGTTTGATGCCGCGCTGTTTCAACATGGCGGAGAGTCGCTCGGACTTCTCGATGGAAATGGTCCCAACGAGCACAGGTTGGCCCCGATCGTGATAGGCTTTAATTTCCTCCACGATGGCATTGAACTTCTCGCGTTCCGTCCGATACACCACGTCGGGATAGTCCTTCCGGATCATTGGCCGATTGGTGGGGATGACATTGACATCAAGGTTGTAAATTTTGGCGAACTCTGCCGCCTCCGTGTCAGCCGTCCCAGTCATCCCAGCGAGCTTTTTGTACATCCGGAAATAGTTTTGGAAGGTGATCGAGGCGAGCGTCTGATTTTCATTGGCGATCTTCACGCCCTCTTTGGCTTCTATCGCTTGGTGCAGACCATCACTCCAGCGACGCCCGGGCATAAGCCGGCCCGTGAATTCGTCGACGATCTGCACCTCGCCGTCCTTGACCACGTAATCCACGTCGCGCTTGTAGAGGGTATGGGCTTGCAAGGCCTTGATTACATGATGGACGAGATTAAGATTGCGCAAATCGTAGAGGTTATCTACTCCCAGAAGTTGCTCGACGTGCGCGTTCCCTTCTTCGGTTAAGGTGACCGTTTTGGTCTTCTCTTCAATGACGTAATCTCGTTCCGGTCTTAACTTGGGGATAATGCTATTGATCCGGTAATAGAGTTCCGTGCTCTCTTCCGCAGGACCAGAAATAATGAGGGGGGTCCGAGCTTCATCGATCAGGATGCTATCCACTTCATCCACGATTGCATAGTGCAATTCTCGCTGGACTCGTTGACTGAGGTCTGTGATCACCAGGTTATCTCGGAGATAGTCAAATCCGAATTCATTGTTTGTGCCATACGTGATATCGGCCTGGTAGGCTTCGGCACGCGTACAGGGCCGCAAATACTGCAACCGTTTATCCGGAGCGTCATAGGAGGGATCGTACAGAAACGAAGCCTCATGCTGGATAACCCCGACACTACAGCCCAAGGCATGATAGACCGGCCCCATCCATTGCGCGTCACGTTTGGCCAAGTAGTCGTTCACCGTGACCAGGTGAACCCCTCTCCCCGTAAGTGCATTGAGATAGATCGGCAGGGTGGCCACCAGGGTTTTCCCCTCACCGGTCTTCATTTCGGCGATCTTTCCCTTATGGAGAACGATCCCGCCTAGTAACTGCACATCGAAATGGCGAAGGCCCAACTTGCGCCGTGACACCTCCCGGCATACCGCAAAGGCTTCGGGAAGGATGTCATCGAGAGTTTCACCACTAGCCAAGCGTTTTTTGAACAGTTCCGTCTTATCCGCAAGGGCTTCATCGGAAAGGGGTTGAAGAGTGGGTTCCAAGGCATTGATCTGTGCGACGATTGGAGCCAACGCCTTGAGTTCACGCTCATTTTTGCTGCCAAAGAGAAGATTCAAGAGGCGGATCAGCATCAGGATATCACCAGAACAACGGTCATTTTCCCCTCTTGGGGAAGCACGCTTTTAAGTACACAAGAAAGAATGGGAACCCTCTGCCTACAACGAGATTGTCTTCTTTATCAAACAGTATACCTGAAAGAAATTTTGAATCAACCAAGAAAACTTGATTTGAAAATCGAGTTCTCAATTTGAAAATCGAGTTCTCAGCATGGTAGAGTACCATCCGGCATTGTGCTTATATTACATGACATCAATGGCCGTCATGAGCGACCGCAAGGGAAGACATTGGGCTATCATAGCAGGAGGCATGGCTCTTTTGCTCCTGCTCCTTAATGGCTTGATCTTTCCACTTCTTCCCGCGCACAGTTTGCACCACAGGCAGCATCATGCCTCGACTCATGCTACTGCGTTGTGCCATTGGATGTGCATTTCCGCCGAAGTCTTCGAAGGTATATCCATTGTCGTGAATCGGCCTACGCAAGACATCCAACCACTCAATGAGCAGCCTTTCGTGTGGCATCCCCTTTCACTTCTTCTTATATCCTCTTCTCGCTCGCCCCCATCGGTCGTGTTCGCTTTGTTTGCCTGAATTCTTGCTTTGCCTGAATTCTTGCAACGCAATAACCCAATCGTACAAATTCCGCGAATTCGTTGTATCGCCCAGGTCCGGGTCAGCCAGTTGTTCCACAGGCGAGCAGGTGTCCATGCGATACCACTCGGACGCATGAGAGGGAATCATTACTGATGTTTGCACCAGATGTGCGACCTCAACTGTTTCTCGCAAGGCTCCTCATCTCTCTCATAGTCATTCCGTTGAGTATGACCGGGCGGATGGTGCTTGCCGACGAGCCGGCAGATATGTCAGACGAATCTATTGAAACCCTGGATGTGATAGAGGTTCCAGCCACAGTGATCCATGAAGAAAGCCGGCACATTGACACTCCGATGCCGGATGTCGTACATGTTTGGCCATTGCCGAATCTCGATTCTCTTCCACCACCCTTTGTCCGCCAGCCCAGAGCCCCTTCAAATTCGTGGCCCGTGATGCGGGATCCTATTGCTGACCGGCTCGGCATCCTCAAACCTGTTCGGCCCACCAAAGCTGAACGTCCTCCATATCCTCTCGTGGCAAGAGAAGAGGGATGGGAAGGTCTCGTGATTCTCAGACTCCACATCTCGGCTCAGGGATACGTCGAGTCTATCACTATTCGCAAGAGTTCAGGCATTCCTATTCTCGATCAAAGTGCGCAACAAACGGTCAAACACTGGCAATTCGAGCCGGCGAAAAACGGGGAGTTCCCAGTTCCAGCAACAGTTGATCTCCCTATTCGATTTGATCTACGCAAGTAAATTTCTTCTGGAGGGATCGCCCGTGTGGAATCAACCCAAGATAACCGATCAAGGTAAGAGCACTCGACGGTTTCACATCACTCAATGGCTCATAGCAGGACTCCTACTAGGATTACCCCTGATTCCACTCCACAGCCATGCCGACCCTGCCCAGGCGCTGTATAACCAAGCTGTCCAGTTCATCCAACAACAGGAATATACCCGTGCACAAACGGCCTTGGAAGAAGCGCTCAAGCTGTTTCCTCAATTCGCAGAAGCACATCACCTCCTTGGAGTGGTGTATTTCAATGGCCTGCACCAACCCGACCAAGCCTTGCAACATCTCAAACGCGCGATCGACCTCCATCCCCATTTTGCACGTGCGTACCTCGATCTGGGCATCGTCGCCCAACATGCCGGGCAGATGCATGAAGCTGAGCAAGCCCTAACCACCGTTCTCTCCATGTATCCGAGCTACGAAGACGCGCAGTTCAGCCTTGCGCTGCTTTATGATCAAACCAACCAGCCACACAAGGCAATTGACGCCTACCAACGCACCCTGGCATTAAATCCCAACCGATCAGAAGCGTTATTCAATCTCGCCACGCTGGAAGAACAGCAAGGGCAATTTCAAGATGCTCGCAAGCACCTCGCACGCCTGACACAACTGGATCCACGCCATGCCGAGGCTTGGTTGCACCTCGCACGTCTGGAAGAAAGAGCTAATCACATAGATGCAGCCATCTCAGCGTACCGGCAAGCTGTTGCACACAAGCCGGATTTGCTCGATGCGCATTACGCCTTGGGTTTCCTCTATCAGGCGAAAGGCCGGACTGACGAGGCGATTCAAGCGTTTCAACATGTGGTCCAGCTCGATCCCCGACATGCAGAAGCCCATCTGAATTTGGGGGTACTGTACGCCCAACTCGACCGTCTAGATAACGCCGAACAGGAATACCAGACAGCTCTCTCGCTTAATCCCAATTTGGTCCAAGGTCATTACAACCTTGGTGTGTTTTATGAATTCTATCGCAAGGACACAGATAAAGCCCTCGCCCATTATCGCAAATATGTGGAGCTGGGCGGGCAAGATCAACGGATTACCAATCTGCTCAAGAAAACAGGCAATAGATGACTGCTCGCTTGATGACAGTTTTTTCACCCAATAAGCATCCGGCACTCTGGTGGGGTACACTTTCGCTTGGCGTGCATGTCGTGATCGTGGGAATTTTTAGCCTCATCTTCTCTCGCCAGGACAGTCTTCCTCTCCGCATACCCTTGGTCCATGTGACCCTCGTGCACCCTTCCACCTCCTCTCCCTCTACCTCCCCTATGGGCATTCCCGCACAAGAATCTGCTCCAGCCATGCTATTCAGGAACCCATCCAATTCGGACGCTGCGGCTCGGACACCACCTACCCCGCCAGCGGTCTTAGCCCCTGTTCCTCTAACGCCGGCGGAGGTCACCCCAGAGATTCCCTCGTTATCCCCGCCCAAGCAACCAGTACCAACTCCGCGTCGCATCTTACGCGACCGCCGAGCTTCAGAGGCTCTTCTGGCGCGCCGCCTCCTGCAAGTCGCCCGTACTCCTTCCCGCTCTCAGTACCGATCGAAGAGGGTGGCCCGCACTCCCTTGGCTCCATTGCCGGCATTGAGCCCCACCATACCGGAGATTCGTGCGGGAGAACAGGATCGCGTTGCTCGATCCCCTTCTTCCCATCGTACTCCTATAGCCTCTTCTTCCCGGCAGTCCCTCCTCCTGGCCAGACCGCCCGGGCCCGGTGGCACGTCAACATCCAAGGTGGGGCTCGCCCGTACGATTCCGCCAATCTATCCGCATATTGCCCGTGAATCAGGCTGGGAAGGGACTGTGAAACTGCGCGTAGTCGTCCGACCCGACGGCACGCCTGGAACCATCCGCATTCAGCAGAGCAGCGGATATCCTGTACTTGACCAAGCAGCCGTGGATGCTGTTCGGGCGTGGCGATTCACTCCGGCCAAAGATGGGAATATTCCTGTTCGCAGCGTCGTGGATATTCCCATCCGCTTCGACCTCACCACTCAACCATCTGGACTGTCATGAGAGGAGGCCTATGATCGAGCTTTTCACACGAGGCGGATGGATGATGATTCCCCTCGTTATCTGCTCTGTCGTTGCCCTAGCGGTCATCTTAGAACGTGCATGGTTCTTTATTCGGCACCGAACGGGTAACGCGGACCACATGCTCCACCTCATTCAACAAGGAAAATTTACTGATGCGCTTTTGCTCCAAGAACGGGAATCTACCCCACTTCTTCGGGTATTGGCGGCAGGCGTGCTAGCTCGACAGCATCATCCTGCTAAAGCCATGGAAGCTCAGGGATTAGCTGAACTCTCGGTTATGCGGAAGGGATTATCCGTGCTGGATACGATCATTACCTTAGCGCCTCTCTTGGGCCTGCTGGGGACCATTATCGGGATGATCAATTCCTTCGGCATCATGGCCGAATCCGGTATTGGCCAGCCCCACGCAGTCACGGGTGGTGTGGCGGAAGCGCTCATTTGCACGGCTGCGGGAATCTTCATCGCCGTCATGACCTTGATTCCCTATAACTATTTCATGTCGAAAGTCGAACGGGAGACAACCCTGCTTGAAGAATACGCCACGCGAGCGGAAGCCGCACTTGCAGCACACCTGAAACAGGAATGACTATGAGATTCTCACCTCGTCTCCAGAAGAAGGCTCGCATCGAGATCATTCCCATGATCGACACCATGTTTTTTCTGCTAGTGTTTTTCATGATCGCCACATTGTCTATGACGCTCCAGCGAGGGATGCCGGTCAACCTCCCAGAAGCCCAATCGGGGACTGAGAAAATTCCCGAGCAGGTGACACTATCTCTCACGAAAGAGGGACTCCTTTTCTTCAACAAGGAGCCTATCTCCTTGGACGAACTAGGTCCGCGCTTGCACGCACTTCTTCAAGCAGACCGAACACCATCGGTGCTCATCAACGCGGACGAAGCCGTATCACATGGCCGGGTGATCACGGTGATGGACGCTGTGCGAACTCTGGGGATTACCCATATGGCCATTGCCACAAAACCGCGGAGGGCCGACTGATGATGAACCCACAATCCCGCCTACTAGCCGGTATTACACATATGCTGTGTATACTGTCTTTCCTCTGGCTCCTCGTCTTCACACTCGGGATGGGCGCACGAGTGCCCATTGTCGGAACTCCCGCTCCGGACTTCCAACTCACGGATTTATCCGGTGAAAGGCATCAATTGAGCCAATACCGCGGGCAGATTGTGCTGATCAACTTTTGGGCAACCTGGTGCAAACCCTGCACCAAGGAAATGCCGGCCATGCAGGCAGCTTACGAGCGGCTGAAAGATCGCGGACTTGTGGTACTGGCCATCAACGAGCTCGAAGATGTTGAAAAAGTCCGGGCCCATATCGCGGAATACGGCTATACCTTCCCCGTGTTGTTGGATCCCAACAACACCGTAGCCAATCTGTTTGGAGTCTACGGGTTGCCCGTCACTGTATTTGTCGATCGGCAGGGAGTGATCCGCGAATATATCAAAGGTGGACTGCTGACTGAGGAAAAAATCTACAACGTGGTGAAGGCTATTAGCGCTCCTCAACAAACAACCGCTCGATGACGTGCGTGAAATTACAAACGCGAGCCTCGCAGATCGTCGTTGTTTTACTCCTCACAAGCCTTGCCGCCCTGCATGGCATGGCGTTGCCTCAAGTCGTCACCCATGCTCTACACCATGCCCACCACACGGCAGCCACGCATAGCTCCCCCCTGTGCTTTTGGGTCTGTACGGCAGGCCAGATGGAATCAGCCCCACTTGTTTTCCTGCAGATCACCGCACATGCGCTGGGCTATCTCACCGTACCTTCTTTCACAGTTGTTCTTCTCTCGCTTCCCCAACTTTCGACCATTCGAGGTCCCCCACTGATATCTTCCTGAACCCTCAAGGACAAAAGGCCGATCCCACTCCTCAACACTACGAGCCGGCAGGCAAGAGGAGAGGGTGCGGCTGACACTCGTGACGTGGAGACACGGCACGACATCTATTTTCATTGGGCATCCATCATCTTCTGATTCTGAGGAAGAAAGAGAGGTTTGCTATGCAAGCATCACTGCGATTTAAGAAAACATTGTGGCACAAAGGAGTGTTCAGTCTCGTGGGCGCAGTAGTTTGGATCCTGACTGTTTCCCACCAGGCACAAGCTTCCTGCGGAGCGGTGACCTGCTTTTTGGTCATCGGATCACAAGCGGGTGTGCCGCAAAAGGGGATACTCACCCTGAACATGATTTACAACTATATCGACCAAGATAACCTACTAGACGGAACTACGGGCATTATTCCAGCCGTAGAAGTGGACGACCGGGAACTTGTCTTGAATGACCACCGGGAAATTTTAACGTTTTCTCAAGTTGTCACAATGGATTTGAACATTGGTCTCACCGACCGGTTTGCTCTCCAAATCACCATTCCCACAGTTATCCGTGATCACCGCCATGAAGTCGAACAAGGGACACCAGACAGCACCATCCTCCGCTTTACTGATACCGGCCTGGGTGATATCCGCCTTATCGGAAAATACAACATCCTGCCAA
>RFGT01000174.1 GCA_003696975.1 Nitrospirota bacterium
CCCAATCATGTGTTCAATAAATTGGACCTCTTAAAATTTGAGTCAACGTTGGGCGACAGGTTGAAGCGAGTGTCGAATACACAACCAAGGCTTATCGCCCTAACGACTTTTCCATCTCCAAAACCTTTACCGTGGTTTTCAAAACAGCGTCAGGGTTCAGCGAAATGCTATCGATTCCCTGCTGAACGAGGAATTGGGCAAATTCGGGGTAATCACTTGGAGCCTGCCCGCAGATCCCAATCTTCTTCCCCTTGGCTTTCGCAGACTGGATCACATTGGCAATAAAGCTTTTCACGGCCTCGTTGCGTTCATCGAAAATATGCGCGACGATTTCCGAATCCCGATCCACACCCAGCGTCAGTTGGGTGAGATCATTCGACCCGATGGAAAAGCCGTCGAAGATCTCGGCGAATTGATCAGCCAGGATGACATTGCTCGGAATTTCACACATCACATACACCTCTAAACCGTTCTCTCCCCGTATGAGCCCGTGTTTAGCCATCTCAGCTTGAACCTTTTGCCCTTCCGCGACGGTCCGGCAAAACGGGATCATGAGTTTGACATTCGTCAGTCCCATCTCCTCGCGCACCATTTTCATGGCCTGACATTCCAGAGCAAACCCTTTCTGGTAGCGAGGATCGTAGTAGCGTGACGCCCCGCGAAACCCCAACATGGGATTTTCTTCTACCGGCTCATAGTGGCGCCCACCAATGAGATTAGCATATTCATTGGATTTGAAATCGCTCAGACGGACAATCACATCCTTGGGATAAAACGCTGCTGCGATCATCGCTACCCCTTGAGCCAATTTGTCGATGAAGAATCGCGGCTTATCGGCATACCCTACCGTCAGCCGATCGATGGCAATTTTGGCGTCGGGGTCATCCAAATGATCATAGTCGATCAGGGCCAACGGATGGACCTTGATATAGGTATTAATGATAAACTCTTCCCGAGCGAGGCCGACTCCATCATTGGGAAAGAACGAGAGTCTGAAGGCTTCTTCCGGATTTCCCACGTTCATCATGATCTTGGTCTTTGGGCGGGCCATTCCTTTCAGATCGATTCGTTCCACCTCAAAAGGAAGTCTTCCCTCGTAGACGTATCCGGTGTCGCCTTCGGCGCACGACACCGTGACCTCTTGCCCATTCCGAAGCACTTCCGTTCCTCGACCGGTTCCCACCACGGCGGGCAAGCCAAGTTCCCGGCTGACAATGGCCGCATGACAGGTTCGTCCGCCCCGATTGGTCACGATGGCTGCGGCCTTCTTCATAATGGGTTCCCAATCGGGATCGGTCTTGTCGGTCACTAAGACCTCACCTTCCTGAAATTCATTCATATGCTGCACACTCTTGATAATGCGCACAGGGCCTTGGCTGATCTTTTCTCCCACGCTGCGCCCGGAGACTAACACCTTCCCTCTTTGTACGAGTCGATAACTTTCCAAGACGTCCTGGGACTTTTGCGATTGGACGGTTTCCGGTCGTGCTTGCACGATAAACAATTCACCGGTCAACCCATCCTTGGCCCATTCCATGTCCATAGGAGAGGGGCGGCCCTTCTTATTGGTGTAATGCTCTTCGATAATACAGGCCCACTTGGCCAAGGTGAGAATTTCATCGTCGGAAATGGCAAAACGAAGGCGGTCGTCAGGAGGAACCGGAACGTTCTTCACCATCTTTCCACCGCCGATATCGTACACGAGTTTGAATTCCTTGCTGCCGAGAATTTTTTGCAAAATGGGACGAAACCCTTTGAGCAGAGTGGGTTTGAACACGTAAAACTCGTCGGGATTCACGGAGCCCTGGACCACATTCTCGCCGAGTCCATAAGCTGCATTGATCAACACAGCTCCCTGGAATCCGGTTTCCGTGTCAATCGAAAACATGACGCCGGAAGCCGCCAGGTCCGACCGAACCATTTGTTGCACGCCGATCGAGAGGGCCACTTTGAAATGATCGAATCCTTTATCCGCCCGATAGGAAATAGCCCGATCCGTGAAGAGAGAGGCAAAGCACCGTTTACAGGTCTCGAGCAACGCGAGGTGTCCTTGAACATTCAAGTAGGTTTCCTGTTGGCCGGCAAAGCTCGCATCCGGCAAATCTTCTGCAGTCGCACTGCTGCGGACCGCCACATCGACCGGCTCAGAACGAGATCCGCTCAACCGATCATAGGCTTCGATAATGGCCTGTTCGAGGTCAATCGGCAATGGAGCTGCCAGGATTGCCTGACGGACCTGCCGACCTCGCTGACGAAGATTCGCCAAATCGCGCGTATTCAAATCTTTCAGTATATCTTTGATCTTCTCGTCCAGCCCGGCTTCTCTGACGAAATAGCGATAGGCTTCGGCGGTAATGGCAAATCCATTGGGCACCTTGACGCCTTTGGGCGCGAGTTCCCGATACATCTCTCCCAACGAAGCGTTCTTTCCCCCCACGAGCGGAACATCGTCGAGCCCGAGCTCACCAAACCATCGAATATAGGAGATTTGTGGTGGTAATGCATTCATCATCGTTCCCCTTTATGATGATTATGATTTCGTTTCCAATCCGCTTGAGCAACGTTACGGGTGCAGTGGCATGGCAATCCGTTCCAAGTGTCGCCGTTCTCGGTGAGCCCGATGGGCGATCAAATGATAAACTTTGACCTTGACGAAGTCATTGAACACGAACCAGGCAAGGGCATAAACCCATGTCCATGCGGCCAAATCCCATCCGATGGGAGCCATGTAGAAACCATAAACGGCCACCAGCGTACCGGCTATTTTGGTCCCTATCGCCGTCCATAACAAGGCTCCTGAGGGACCTGGAGACCTCCAAAAAGGAGCTTCGCCCGTGCGACACAAGAAAATTGTGAGGTGTCCAGCCACGGTCAACTTCAAAAAAATCAGGGTCTGAATGGTTGGCCGATCCAAGTGAAGCACCTCTTCACCAATCCAAAACAAGATAAAGGACGAGAAGACCCCCAGTATTCCCAGCGTGCTGGAAATGGTCAGCACCTTCGGCATGTCCCACGCAAGAGGCTGTTGAACGAGCCTGGCACGGTCATAGGCAATCGTCATGATGGGACCATCATTCAACAGGGCAATCATGATGATCATAATTGCCGTCACGGGATAGAAATTGAACACCATGATAGCGAGGGTCATAAACAACAGCACACGGATTGTTTCCGCAATGCGATAGATGGCATACGAGTTCATTCGCTCGAAAATCATCCGGCTTTCTTTGATGGCTTCGATAATGACAGAAAGGCCGGGGGCCGTCAGTATCAGATCTGCGGCACTGCGAGCCGCATCCGTAGCGCCAGACACGGCAATGCCCACATCGGCTTTTTTCAATGCCGGTGCATCGTTGACGCCATCCCCGGTCATCCCTACAAAATGCCCAAGTTTCTGGAGAGATTCGACAATATGATACTTGTGCTCGGGGAAAACCTGGGCAAAGCCATCCGTAGCCTCGATTTCTTTTCCGTCAATCAGTTTTTCTTTTTGAAACACTTCTTCAGCCGTACGGATGTTTGGGCCAAGATGAAGCCGTCTCGCAATTTCCTTGGCGATGGCAAGATGATCGCCGGTGACCATTTTGATGGATAAACCTAGTTGCTTGGCCGCCTCAATCGTCGCCGCGGAGTCTTCACGGGGAGGGTCTAAGAAAGGTAACAATCCCAGGAAACGCCATTGGCCAGATTCGTCGGTTTTAGCCACGCCCAAAGTCCGATACCCACGAGTGGCCAGTTCATCTACCCGTTGACTGACCTGAGCACGAAGTTGCTCACGGTTGGCGCTAAGTCCCAGGATGACCTGAGGCGCTCCCTTCGTCACTTTAAAGTGATCCTGACCGCAGGCCACCGTCGCTTCGCTCCGCTTGATGACGGGATCAAAGGGAATGAACTTTTCTATGGCGCAGCCGTCGAGGCTTCCAGGCGCCACTTTTTCAAAAATCGCTTGGTCAATCGGGTCACGATCCTGTGAGCGTGACGCCAGGGCCGCATATCGGATGAGGTCTGATTCCGACACAGCATCGAACAGGACCGGATCCCCCAAGACCAAGCGGTTTTGGGTCAGCGTTCCGGTTTTATCTGAACACAGTACATCCATACCCGCCATTTCTTCGATGGAGACAAGACGGCTGACGATCGCCTGCTGCCGGGCTAATCGCACCGCTCCAACGGCCATTGTGACCGACAGGACAGCCGGAAGCGCGACAGGAATGGCCGCTACCGTAAGGATTAAGGCGAACTGAACGGTTTCCAGCATAGGGTCACCGCGGAACATGGCCACCAAGATAATTAACCCGACTAGCACCAGTGTTGAAACGATCAGGAAATGCCCAATCTTCAGCACAGCTTCCTGGTAATGGCTTCGGACTTCCGTTTCCTGGACAAGGCGAGCAGTTTTTCCGAAATAGGTGTGCATGCCGGTGGCGACGACCACACCGTTCATCTCGCCTTTGACCGCCACCGAGCCGGAATACACGATATCGTTCACGTGACGCTCAACCGGTAAGGATTCTCCCGTCAACGTGGATTGATCCACTTCCAGATAGTCGCCGCCTATCAATTTGATGTCTGCCGGAACAATATCCCCGAGGCGGAGACGAACCAGATCACCGGGCACTAATTGCGCGGCAGAAATGGTCACCCATCGACCATTCCGACACACTTGTGCCATAAGCGCGAGCTTTTGTTTCAAGAGCTGAATGGCATTATCCGCTTTATATTCTTCCCAGAAGCCGATGACCGCGTTGACCATCAACAACACCACGATGATGCCGAAGTCGGCCCAGTGCTGAACAATCGCGGAGAGAATCGCGGCAATCTCGATCATCCAGGGAATCGGCCCCCAGAAATATCCCAGAAATTTGACGAATGGACTGACTCGATGTTCTTCCAGCGCATTAGGCCCGTACATGGCCAGCCGTCGCGCGGCTTCCTCGTCCGACAAGCCGGACTCCGTCGCGCCCAAGCGTGTCAAGACTTCATCTGGAGGAAGGGCCCTGGCGCTCTCGATATCCATAGTGGCGGCGGTCTCAAGTGGCATCATCAACCTCCTAGCTGCAAATAGGGTTCCCTTCCCCACTCACGACGACTCATAAGATATAAGCGGCTGTAGGAACTCGGGCGTCTCTTTACGGCACATTCATTTACTGAAACACATGTTATTTGAAAAAATACTGGGCCTGAATGAGCAACGCGTCATTATGAACGGAGTTGGCTTCTTCCTGCTTAAACACGTAATTGGCCATTACTTTTGCCCGGTGGCCATTGAAAAAGTATGTCATCCCCAATGTAGTCCACACAATGTCATTTTTATCCGAGACCGAACGATTAGGATTGAACCCTTCCCATTTGGCGACCAGTTGCATCCTTTCTCCAAAAATATAGTGAGCCACTTGCACATACCAACCATCAGCCGAAAAATCCGGGGCCGCTTCATTCCGAAAATCGAACCGCGCATAAAAATATTCACTTCTAAACGAAGTTCGACCCCAATCTGCGGCGAATTCCATATTCCAGCGAATGTCTTGCCCGTCAAACGATAACAGGGCCCGGCGTTGCGGGTTCCCCGGACAGCAGTGGCTGAGATCCAGCCCATCCGCCCACCGCATGGCGAAAGCTCCGCCAATGTGAACATTGAGCGCCTGGCCTGCAAATGGTTTTCGGTCCAGGAGCCGATAGGCCACTCGTGCGGCGAGTAGCGGTTGAAACTTTCGAATCTTTGTATTAGCACCTTCTCCCTCGAACAATCCAACGGCATAGTAGAGTCTGCCTTGTTGAGCCCAGCCATCGAGTTGAATGCCGCGATCTCGCGTAAAAGAATCTCCAAGCTTACCGTTCGGAACCAAATGGTCCGTGGCTTGGGCACGATCGATGGAAGCAATCCAAATATCCGATGTAAACCGTTCCATGCCGAACGGTGGTTTAAACTGGCCCACCGTGAGACGCAAAGCGGAATGCCACATATAGGCAAGCCAGGCTTCTTGAATCGACGGACGGTCATCGGTTGGACTGTCATTGCCTGTTTTATACAGTCCTTGCACGAAATAATGGAGTCTTGGATCAAGATGCCCGCCGAGCATGACTTTCAAGCGGCGTATCCCCAAACGATCATCCGGCACTTCCGTGTGGGTAAATCGCACTTGCATATAGGAACGCCAATCGAACCATGTGAGATGCTGAGCGCCCTTAGATCCCGGTCGTTGTGGAAGACCGTCGTGGGCCACATGCGAGGCAAGTGCTGACTTGGGGATGAACACTCCTACTCCGATTGTGATGACGATCACCCAGTAACTGACTACGCTCACCACATGGCCTTGCCCACCATGAGTATCGCAATTCCCATCAGGAACCATCCAAACGCCTTTTTCATTTTCTTCTTGTCAATTCCGAGGGCCTGGCGGGCCCCGATTTGCCCCCCGATAAAGACGGCAACCGCAAGCACGAACGACGTTTTCCAGTCCCAATGTCCGCTGATCACGTGCCCGGCAAACCCGCCTGCCGCGGTCAGCCCCACCATGAAGGCGCTCGATCCTACCGCAATGTCCATGGGAATGCCCAGCAGCAAGACCATCAACGGCACCTTTAAGATACCCCCACCCACGCCAACGAGCCCGCTGGCCAACCCGGCGATAAATGAGACCGGGAGCGCAAGCAGGAGATTCACGCAATACTCTTGTTCACCGAATTTGCGCCGCCAATAGATCCATCCTTCGCGAAGAGGCGGACACACATGCTCCATATGAAATTCCCGGATCATAAAAATGGCCGCAAACGCCACGACGCCCGCAAACAGGATAGAAAGCGCCGCGCCTGAAAAGCCCCCAGACGCTAAACCACCGACCAACCCGCCCAACGTCGTGACCGTTTCCAGCAAGATCGCTAGCGGCCAATCCACCTTGCTGGCCTTGCGAAAGACCAACGTCGCCGACAACGACGTCATCATGATCAGAAACAAACTCGTCGTCGCGGCCTCATGGAACTTGATGCCGAAAAAGACTTGAATGGGGGTATACAACACACCCCCGCCCTGTCCGAGCATGGAAAAGCCGGTGGCAACGGCAAACATACAGACAAAGAGGAGGATGAGATGCGGGACCACCGCTTATCCCTTTTTCACCGCTGCCTCGCGGCAGGGAATGCACACCTTTTTCTCCCCCAGAATGCGGCCGTAGGGTTCAACAGTCATGTCTCCGCATAATTCACAGACGAAGGACGCGAAGGAATGGGGCGGCTCTTCAAACGGATGTTGATACACCTCGCCAATATTGAGGAGTTGATCCTCGGGTGCACTGATCACCTTATCGACGAGGGGCTGTACGACCTCGGGCGGCACCTGTGAAGCCGGCACACCCTTTCGCGATATTCAGTAAAAAACGCCGTGGTCTTGTTGCCTGCATGGCTTCGGCCTTCGGGACGACCCGAACCGCTCGCTTCGTTTGACGATCGATGAGCGTCAGACCAAACTTGCCATAGTGCAATTTCTTGATGTTGCCTTTCCCGAACGTACAGCCCGTGATCATTTGTATGCCATCTGCAAAACACGTGGCACAGTGATGTTCTCCCAATTCGACCAGGGCCATCAACTGGCCATCTTTCGCGCGTTCGACCTTCAGCGCGTTCATCGCTGCTGCCCCTGCTCGTAACCCCATGGGCATCGCCGGACATTTATGCCCATGCAACTGTAATCCCGCCTCGAGAAAATCTTTTGGATTGACCATGACACACCTCCTTTTGTGATGAAAACATTCGATACAAGATTAAATTCTTCAATCAACCAAGCCCTAGAATAATCCCCCCCTGGGTCAAGTCCAGGAAAAACTGTTCCGTCCTACCACCTCATTTCATTCGCTTACAGAGTAACGATTCCTTTAGGGAAATTCTGCTACCGAAGTTACAGAACTTCATGACATCGAAAAAACTCTTTTTTTCAGGGATAACAGGGTTGAGGTAACGGCAGTTCCTTGTCATCAATGGGATAGCCTGCCTCGCGCCAGGCTCGGATGCCTCCGGCCATGGACTTCACATTGGTGTATCCCAGTCGGCGTATGAGGTCCGCTGACAACAGCGATCGATACCCTCCGACACAGTAGAGAATGATCTCCGCGTTAGGATTGGGAATCTCGGCTTCAATGTCTCGGGCTATCACACCACCCCCAAGATGGCGGGCACCCGGAATTCGCAATTTGACCCATTCTGAGTCTTCCCAGACATCGAGCAGATAAAACTTCTCTCCCCTGTCCAGCTTCGCCTTCACCTCCTCAATAGTGCATTCTGGAATACGAGTCCGCGCTTCCTCCACAAGTTGTGAGAACTTTGGCGATGGTTTTTTTCGTCATTTGTTCCATTGTGCCCTGCTTTTGTGATGAATCCATTCGACACAACACAGTGTTCACGTTGAGGGTCATTTCACAATCCAAAAGGTGAGCCCTTGCCCTTTGCGGATTAATTTTTCCGCTAGGTGCCGTTTCATTGCCTCCTCGAAAGAGGAGAAGGTATCCCATCCAACCACGAGGGTACCGGCATCCCAAGCCGCTGCCGCCTCCAATAAACAAATGTCGAGGTTGGCTTCCTGCACGCATGCACATGATTCACTGCTAATGGACTGCGGGGGCACTCCATGATTAACTAAATAAGCCGTGATGGCTTGCAGTGTGGGAGCAAAGGCCTGTTGTTGTGCTTCGATCCAACGGGATTGCGCCGCTTGGAGTTCTCGACTTAGTTGCGCTTCCTTAGCGGGATCTTCAGATCCTCCGTGTTCGCGCAATTCAGGAGGAATAGGCACAATGATATGAAACACCCGCACTTGGGCATCATCTCGTCCTCTGACCATTTCCGCAACATAGGTCAGGGCCTTCCGTGAATTGTCGAAATTATCAACGGCCACCAGAATTTTTTTCGACGACGGCATGCTTTGCTCTCCACTTTACTCAACCTACACAAAATTCCCTCTTCTCTTGTTGTCGTTCCCGCCTCTCCGAACGCCTAATGTTTTCAAGGCGCTCTGGATGCCCGCTTTCGCGGGCATGACAAATTCCCAACCCAAGCCGATTGCGAGATTGGTTCTAAATTCCCCCCGCGGCCAGATTCACCCCCACGCGCCTCGGTCGGCCAATGGGGTGAGACCAGACCGGGGTGAGATACTTTTTCCTGGACTCGGGTTTTACTCTCGCTATTTCCTTCTCGTTCGGACAAACAGTTCTCCTAAAAACCTGCGAGCAAATTACATGCCTTAGGAGGTTTCAACTCAGGAAACCGTTATGTAGATTTGGATTGCTCGCTTTCCCACCGAAACTGTAGGCTGCCGTTGTACCTGCGCAAGGGCAATTTGCTACATTCCCCATGATGACCACTGTTCCAGAAAAGGGCATTCATTCATGTATACCCATTAACGGAGAGAACCCTTTGGTGAATCAGAGAGGACGTTCATCGTGAGCGTAATCGAACATGATCCATAAGTTCTGTAAGGCATCAATGCCGCTCTTAGGTAGCAGGGACCAGCCATGAACGCTCTCGAGGTCTTTTGCATGTCTATTCCCCGCTACCAATTCAGATAAATCTGCAAAAGAAGAATATGACTAAAGTCGTCGACGAACCCCGGCTCCTTAGTATTGATCGTTTGGAATTGATATCCGCCGTCCACATTTACATGATCATTGATCCTTCTA
>RFGT01000175.1 GCA_003696975.1 Nitrospirota bacterium
AGCGTATACCATCCATTTCCCCACACAGCGTATTTGCCCACGTGGGTGTATTGGCCAAGGATCAACAGGGGTAAAAATTCGGTGAAGTCGCCCTCATAGGTGACTTCCCCCACGAAGCCGCCCATGTCGTGGTGACGTTGGGTTTTCCACGAACGGCGGGACTGGCTCACCCAGTGGAGTGTGCTTCTCACGGTACGGATGGCCTCGGCCCGTGTTCCAAAGGCATGGTGGTCGATCGCGAGCGTCTCACCGCTATAAAAATAGGCCAGGGCATTGATCCGATCACGAAGCCGCTTGATGAGATGGTGGAATTCCGGCTTGGTCACAAGCTGTCCATTGGCCTTGAGATGCGTGGGAGTGAGAAATTGAATGGTGAGCTGGGAAGGGGGATTCATCCGGTATCGTTTGGCAAGCTGCATACAATCGGCAACCGTGAGAGCTGTCTGATCAGGCCGGACACAGTGGGTCCGACCTGAATAGACAAGGCACGTCGTGTTTTCCACTTCATGATGATGCCGGACTTCATGAATGCGAAAGGTGCCACGGGTTCGCCCCAACCCAACGGTTCCGAGCTCACGGAAGGTGACGAGAAAGTAGGGAAACATCGCTTGCACGGTGCCGATCAGGATCAACTCAAAGAGAAAAGGTTCGTGCCAGCGCGGATCGGCTCGACTTGTCACAGGCCGATAGACGAACGGTCGAGGAATATCAGCATTCAGTCGCAAGCGCTCGGCATTCGGCGGAGGGCTTGGCTCAAACACCTGACCATAGGGACAGATGTGCTTGCGGATACATGAGAGCTGACACTCACGAGGCGAAGGGCAGACCAGGCGCTTGAACGTCAACCCAAACGCCCCGCGCAAGGTATTGCCAGGATTGTCCGGATGCAACTGAATCGGAGCGTCGGCCTCAAGCAAAAACGTATACCGGCTTAGGCTAAAGGCCTTAAGCATTGGCCACCTTAGTTTCTCGGGCTGACGCGCGAGGTTCCAGGAAGCTCGCCATCTCCTACCCTTGTCTTTTCACTCGCGAGGGGCTTCATTGTGCAACGTCTGTTTGATCAGATCAATGAAAAAAGAAGCCCCTTCACCGGCGCGTGTCGCGTGGATGCTTCACGGAGACGAGTTCAACAAAATGATGAGTGAACGCTGGCTGGCAGCCTTGAAGGAACTGGTGCCGGAGACCGGACTCGAACCGGTACGGGCCTTGCGGCCCAAGGGATTTTAAGTCCCTGGCGTCTGCCTGTTCCGCCACTCCGGCACGGCGAGGGTAATCTAACATTCAGCCAGAGAAGTGGCAAGCAGGGGGGTATGAGTGATCGGTGGTTCTGCGGACGAGCAGGTGGACAAACGGCGGACGCAAGAGCAGAAGGAGGTGATGTCAAGCGCGGAATTTGGCTTCCAGCGCAATCAAGCGTTCGCGAATATCCATGACGGACCGAATGGTATGGTCGAGGTTGTCCATCCACCGATCAACCCCGTCAATACGGGTGTCCACGCGGCGGATTTCGGCAATGAGTTCGTTACGGACACTCTCAAGTTTTTGATTGGTCCCTTCGAGTGTGTGGTCGAGGCGATGGATTTCGGCAATTAGCTCCCCCTTGTTGCTCTCAAGCTTCTGATTGGTCCCCTCAATCTTTTGATCCAAGCAGTGGATCTGAGCAAGTAACTCCCCTTTAGTCCCATCGACCTTTTGATCCAGGCGATGAATCTCGCCTCCGAGGGCTCTTATTTCCCCTTGCAGCGCTTTGATCTCCGGCGCAACAATATCCTGAAACGCGGTTTTGATTTGGTCGTAGACACCCATTGGACCGCTCTCGTCAGGTCAGCCTACTCGATGATACAGTATGTGTCAATAAGAGCAGAATACGTTGCACAATCAGGTTCCGGATGTACAGAATGCCGAGAAAAATCAGCACGATGAGCCTCAGGTCAGCAAGCGGGAACCCATATGGATGTTTCTCTAAGCCCATGGCTGATCGGCCGGAAGCGACCGACTTCCTGCTTCGATCGCTTGACCGTGGCCAAGCCGGATCGGGCCTCGCGCCTGCACGATGAACCGCCTTCGCCTGTAGGAGTGGCCATGAAGAATCCGCGCAGACACGGCAGCCGGTTTCGTCGGTTTCTTCACGACGTTTCCACGCACACCCCATTTCTGCAGTTGATTGCCATTTTGGTAGGGTTATGGTTCATCTTCTCGTGGGGACTGTATCTTGCTGAACGTGGTATAGCGGGAACACCCATTACCTCATTAGGACAGGCGCTTTATTGGGGAATTGCGGCTTGTTCCACGGCTGGGATCGCCGAACCCCCTCGCTCGGCAATGGGTCTCATGTTGGGAAGTCTTTGGATTCTTGTCGGATCGATTCTTTTCTTCGGAACCATTGTCGCCACCATCACCACTTATTTTATGCGTCCCATGCAGCGTCCCGTCAAAAAAATTATCGACACCATTGAATATAATCTCGAGCAACTCAATGACCTCACCATTGAAGAACTCGACCTACTCAAAAACACGGTGGATACCTTGATCACTCATGTCGAGCAACTCAAACATAAACAACAACATAAACAACTCCGCAGGGAGTTGCCGAAGACATAAGTAGGGGCGCAAAATGAAAGAACCTCGGAGATGAGAAACGAGGGAAAGATGAATTGGTCGCCCGCCAAGGAGTGAGGATGTTGATTCCACCATCCAAGCCTGTGGCTAATTTACCGGGATCAAGCGGCGAACACCAAGCGCAAGCGCGGTTTGGCACCCAGCGTCGGGCTCTGTCGTTTTACCAGAACCAAATGCTGGACTACCTTACTCCGCGTATGCAGGCGTTCATTCGCCGACAAGAAATGGTCCTGATTGCCACAGCCGATGCTCGCGGGGAATGCGATTGTTCCTTTCGCGCTGGGCCACCAGGGTTCGTCTCTGTGCTGAGTGAAAAAGTCCTTTGTTATCCCGAGTATCGGGGGAACGGCGTGTTGGCCAGCGTAGGGAATATTCTCGAAAATCCTCATATCGGGATGCTCTTTCTCGATTTTTTTCAGAGCACGGTAGGCCTGCATGTGAACGGACGAGCACAAGTCGTGGAAAATGACCACCTCCTTGCCCGACCGGATATTCCTCCAGAGATTGAAGCGGCTATTCGAACCCCCGGTGGGCAACATCCTGAGCGATGGATTGTCGTGGAAGTCGAGGAGGCGTATATTCATTGCGCCAAACACATCCCGCTACTGAAAAAGCTGGACAAACCCATTCATTGGGGCACGGACGATGAACGCGACAAAGGCGGTGATTATTTTCAGGCCAAAGGCTGCCCGCGTCCGTGGAACACGGTGCCCGCTGATGAGTGATGTTCGTCACATCTGATTGTCGTGGCCCCTCGTCGCATAACCGGTTTCCACCCTATTTTTGTCAAGCGCGTCTATGAGCCGCCGGCCCCGGAGGATGGCATGCGTATCCTCGTAGACCGTCTCTGGCCGCGGGGCCTGTCCAAACACACAGCGCATATCCACCACTGGCTCAAAGATATTGCCCCATCCACGTCCCTGCGGACGTGGTTTCATCGCCATCCTGAGCAATGGGAAGAGTTTCAACGGCGTTATCACGCCGAACTGCAGCAAGCATCGGAATCGCTCGCTCGCCTCCGCACTTGGGCGCAACATGGCCCCCTTACGCTGCTCTATGCATCCCGCGACACTCAGCATAACAACGCGGTCGTGGTCAAGGCCTACTTGGAACAACTGATTTCTCTGGACCCTACACAACCTGCGGGGAACCCGCGCACCCGAAAACCTTCAACGTCCAGCACCCCCGGCAGGTGATATGGCGCAGCGTCCTCTTCATTCATGGGCTATCTCCCCTGAAGAGGCCAAACACATTCAGGAGCGGTTGGCTTCTCAACTTGTCTTGGCGTGGGATGGCCGTACGATTACCACCGTCGGCGGGGTCGATGTCAGCCTTCGCCACCACAAGGGTCAAGCGGCGATCGTGGTTTTCAACTACCCGGCCTTGACCCCTGTGGATTCTGCGGTGGCTCATGGCTCAGTCACCTTTCCTTATATTCC
>RFGT01000176.1 GCA_003696975.1 Nitrospirota bacterium
TCGTAAAACAGCTAACCTGCGGCTCCAAACAACAAGCCCACGAGATCAGAAAATGTCAGATAGGGGAATGGCAAGATCTGGAAACGTTGGAGAGTGAAGGGTATCCGAATGGGTGAAGTGGTTTATCCGGTGATAGCCAGTTTCGCTGAGCCGGAAGACTTCAACCGTTTTGCTCATCGGGTCGACAATCCAGTACTCCGAAACACCCGCCCGGGCATAGAGCTTTTGTTTGGCTCCTCGGTCGCGTGGCTCCGATGCCGGAGATAGGATTTCGATCACAAGATCAGGAGCGCCTTGGATATGAGTGTCCGTAATGATTGAAAGGCGGGCCTTCGCAATAAACAAAAGGTCAGGTTGCACGACATCGGTCTCCGACAACAGGACATCACACGGGGCATAAAACACCTCCCCAAGGTCATGAGCTTTGACGTATTGGTGAAGAGGAAATTCGAGATTGCGTGATACTTGCTGATGATAGGGCGTAGGTGCAGGAACCATGTAGAGATCTCCATCCACAATCTCATACTGGCGATCTTCAGGGAGTTGGAGATAATCTTGGTAGGTAAACCGAATTGTGGTATTCATGGGATCATCTCCATTTTCAGACAGCATATCGGCCAGGTGGTCAACAGTCAATATGCCTGGATTTCATTCAAACGCACGTACTTTTTTCAACGGCTTCCTCATCCACCGGAGCAACAGGCACGCGGGGCGAACTGAGAAAACGACTCCTTACCAGACATCACCAGGCACATTCTTGTCCTTGATCAGCACGCTTCGTGCAAGGGGATTGAAAGGCTGAGGGCATAACACGTGAAGTCAAATACAATCGTGTGCGATTTGCCACCCTCCTTGCGGCATTTTCTTGACCTGCGTTTGAAGTATTGGATAAATTCGGGTCAGATAAAGTCAAATGGAGAAGAAAGATAACAAATCTCGGGTTGGGCGTATAAAACCACGGGAGGCTCGTTATGACGAAACTACTTGAGAAAGCCTTTGAAGAGGCGTCAAAGTTATCGGAAGTGGAGCAAAATGCGTTGGCACACTGGTTAATTGATGAAATTATCTCTGAAAAAAAATGGGAACAAGCGTTTGCTGAATCTGAAGATGTATTAGATAAACTGGCGGAGGAGGCGCTTGCAGAACATACAGCCGGCACGACAGCCCACTGAATGTTGACACGCTGTGATATCGCACACTACAGAACATTTCCGTAAACTCCTAGCAGAACTACCTAGGGATGTCCAAAAACAGGTAAGAGAAGCTTACGCCCAGTTCAAAAAAGACCCCTACCACCCTGGATTACGTTTCAAAAGAGTGCATTCAAAACGACCAATTTATGCCGTGCGGATCTCAAGAGATTATCGTGCGTTAGGCATTCAACGGGGATAGTGAAATAATTTGGTTCTGGATAGGGTCGCAGTCGGATTACGATAAGAGAGTGAGACAGATGAGGTCCGCTTAATCCAGGCTTGCAGTCAACTACTGTTCCGTCCTGCTCCCTGCATGAACCTTGGAGCGTGTACAGTTGACAACGAAGGCCGTCATCACGGCTTGAATGGTCATGTTGGACAAGATCCAGTGTCAGCAACCACCTTGCGGGGCTGGCCACACACCAGCCGTAGCCACTGATGGTTATCGTGTTCATTGGCCAGCATGACATGAACGCCGGTGATCAGTTCGCTCGCCGTGTCTTCCCCAGATGCCGCGTGTCGCCGTAGAAGCCTTGTTGTGGGTCTTCCAGCCGAACCACGCGTCTGGATCTGGAGAGTGCCACTCCCCCCAGAGGTCTGATCATCACCGCTGTGTTGATGCTCCTCGTTGAGCCGAAACAGATCAATGCGGGCAGCCACAGCGGTGTTATCGCGGATGTGGAGCTCACTGATCATCAGACCTCGCTGGCGAGCCTCGTTCACCACGCGATGAAACAACGCCTGGACCTTCCATTTTTCATCGTTTTCTCACTCTAAACCCTGAACCCAGGGATCCCCTGAACCGAAAAATCCTTCTTATCGTGAAACCCCAGCCAGGTCCAACTCCACTAACCGGGCAAAATCCGGAAGCGCCTCTAGGGACCGGGGGCGTTCAAACCGGCAAATGGGAACATTCCGAATCAGGTTAGCGCATTGGTGGAGATGGGTTGCAGAGGTGTTCGAGGGTCCCAGCAAGCCTGCAGCCACAGAATGTTGCATAAGAGATAGAAAGGCTTCTCGGGGAGACAGAACCGAAATTTGCGGGGCTTGGCCCTCAGCCAATACAAAAATTTTTTGGAGTGGCAAGATAGAAGTGGAAAATCCGGTAGAGAGGGTTCGGGTCCGTTTGTCAAGGCGATGGGGCACAGAGGCCCATTCTTCCGGCATTTCTCCCAAGCTCTTGAGTGTATCCGGCCATAACCGCATTTCAGGAAAGCCAGGGTAGACCAACGGCGGCGCAAGTTCAGTTCGCATAGCCGCGAGGTCGTCGGCCATGAGCCAATGGCCTCGTTGATGAAGAAAAGCCGCGAGAGTGGATTTCCCTTGCTGGGATTCACCAAGAAATACCACAGCCTTTTGATTGATGGCGACAACACTTCCATGAAGCACGAGAAATCCCTTTTGATGTAAGATAGCCGGCAAGCCTCGGTTAAGAATCAAAAAACGAATTTGAGCGTCCTGGGACCCTGGTAGAGCATGAACAATGAGGGTTTTTCCCCCTGTGACCCGTAACGCACAAACGTCTCGCCAGTAAAGATAGATATCATCCGGCGTTGCCCATCCCCATTCGATGCAGTCATCGGGCATACCCTTTGCCTCTTCGACGGTGCCCGTCTGAACGATGACCTCCGGCTCCACTCTGCCGAGCGGAGAGATCAGCTCAGGCAGAGGGAGAACGGAATGAATGCCTAATCCATAGGCACAATACGAATACACGGAAGCTCATGAGAAGTTGGGTTATGTTAAGAAATCACGGCACTTCCTCCCATTGGAACGCCCGTAACCTCCTGCAACCTGCCATACACCACCAGCGAGGGCGTCGTGTACACTTTCTTGGCCCCTGCCTGTTGGGGTTGGGTGTGGTTCCGGTCCATCGCATTCCTCCTTTTTTTTTTTTTTTTCCTTATACGACCCATACGCCGTCTTTTGGAGGGTGGTTCGAGTTTTGAA
>RFGT01000177.1 GCA_003696975.1 Nitrospirota bacterium
GACAAGGCCTGCTCCGGATCCCGCTCCATAAGTAACAACCCCAGGCGAATCCCCGCGCGGCGACTCCAGATGGTGCCAGGATAGGCCGTTCGGATATGTTCGAACGCGGCGAGAAGTTGCGGGATTTGCTCAGGCTGTTCCGCCGCTAGGGAAGAGGCCGTCTTGAAACAGTGCTCGGCGGTTCGGCAGGTAACCACGAAATCGGCTTCCTGCCTATCCGGCACTGGAGTAGGAAGCGGTTGGGCGCCTGTGAGGAGCAAGCCCGCTATTCCCGTACTGATCCCCAGAATGATGGGGACAGAGAGAGAAGAGAACCAGGACCGCCATATTCTTATTTTTCCATGGCTCATCTCATAGTCGCTCACATCGTGTCACGCCGGTTATCTGGCGAATCGTCGGATTCGATCCGCCCTCGGCATGAATTCTCGCTTTCCGGTCGCACACCATTGTGGGCAGGCTCGAACGAAAGTGCAAGAGACAGGAACCCCGGCCAGGGAATGCCCTTTGGGGTTTGGATTATTGGCACAGACAACACGGTGGCTGCGGACTCGCGAGGGTCACGAGCGGGATTCCACGGAAGATGGCTCGCCCAAGGCAATGGCCCCGCGAAGATCTGCATCCTGCATGAGCGCCCCATCTAAGTTGGCGCGCGCGAAATTGGCTTCACGCAGATCAGCCCGGCGCAAATCCGCTGCCTGCAGATTGGCACCTTCCAGGTTCGCCAGCAGAAGTAGCGCACCTTGGAGGTTTGCATGCTGAAGATTGGCGAGCTGGAGATTCGCGCCGATCAAGTCGGCATCCTGCAGGTTTGCATCCTGGAGCCGGGCTTTGTGCAGGTTTGCACTGAAGAGGTGCACCCGGGACGCCTGAACGCCGGTAAGATCGGCTTCTTGAAGATTTGCACCTGTAAGATTGGCGTCGTGGAGATTGAACCCGGCCAGCGAGGCTTGGCGCAAATCCGGACTGACGGTGGGGTTGGCTTCTCGCCAAGCATTCCACGCGGAAATTCCCTGGCGCAACAAGCTCAGATGCTCGTCATTGGCCATACGCTCGCCCTTCTCTCGCGGTGAACGAACTTAACAGTATAGGCATGTCACAAAAGCCCATGGGCCTCGCCCTTTGAGAAAGCCTCCCCTCGATCTAGGCCTCTGATATGGGCGAATTGGGGCATTCACACGGCCCATTCTCGATGATCCATGTTATGTCTTTTTTATCGGATATGTGTCCAGAAGCTGAAGTCACGTCAGAGAGCCTTCTTCAGCCCATCAGGGGGTTGCTTTGTCCATACACCATGTGGTTGAGTAGATCCCTGTGAACCCGCTGGCAAATCTAGGCAAGAATAAATGGCCAAAAGGTAAGAAAAGAGAATATGGCGATCACGGTCTTCATTGCTGACGATCACCTTCCACTTCGGCGAGAGTTACAGCAGCTCTTCGAAACTCAGCCCGATCTTCTCGTCGTGGGAGAAGCCAGCAACGGGACGGAGGCCATTAGAAAAGTCAAGAATCTGAGCCCGCAGGTCATCCTTCTCGACATTAGCATGCCAGGAAAGTCCGTAATTGAGACACTTGCTGAACTGCGCCGCGTGTCTCCCGCCACGAAGATTCTGATTCTGACCATGTATGAAGAGGAGCAATACGTGAAGACGCTCCTGGAAAAGGGTGCATCCGGTTACGTGTGCAAGCAAGTGGCGGATATCGAGCTGATAACCGCTATTCATGCCGTCCACAAGGGACGATTGTTCGTTGATGTTCACCTCCCTGAGCTGGCCCAGTCTGACACTCCTCGGCTGCTACCCCCTCTTGTTCCGCAGGTGCTGAGCGTGCGGGAACAAGAAATCTTCCGCCTGGTCGTGCGGGGCCACACCAACCTGGAGATCGCTCAGACGATTCAGATCAGCGTCAAGAGCGTAGAGACCTATCGCGCCCGTGTGATGAAGAAACTCGGGCTCCGCACCCGCGCGGAATTGGTGCGCTACGCCATCGAAACTGAGCTCTTGTGATTGCTTGTATCCTTGCATATTGACCTCGCATAGTGACCGCTTGTCAGGATTTTCCCGCTAGACAAGAAGGAGGTTTTCTTTATAGGTAGAAACCACCTGGTGTGGTAAGTAATACCACGCTACGCAAGTCCGCGTACAACACACTGCCTCCATCATGACTGGTTTTAGGAGTCTGAGCCTGATTGCGATGTGGACAACTCACCATCGGTAGGGGACATCTCCTCGTTATCTCTCTTTCCCACCTTGAGTCATGCACCTGCGACGGTCATTGCAAGTCAGCCTTGCCGCCAATGAATACCAGTTTCGCCTCCAGAGCCCACAGCGATTGACCTCGTTTCCCCGGGCTTATGCAGCACGCTGTATGCGGCCTCAACGCCGCCGTGCCTGCGCCAGAATCTATCTTAGTGATGACTCCTAGCAAAGAGGGGAGACCATGCAACAATTGACCAAAACCCATGAGGCCTATCAGAAGCTGCTGGCCATGACCCTCCAACAACCCTCATTGGAGCGCGAACTCCTGCAAGGGGGCCTCGACATGTTACGGGAAGTTACTCATGCCCGCTATGGGGCCCTAAGCC
>RFGT01000178.1 GCA_003696975.1 Nitrospirota bacterium
CTGGGTGGCGGCATGAGATCACGCCATAATCTCTACCGTCTTTTTTGTTGCCCCATAAAGGGGTAAGGCCGCGAGAAGCCCTCAACGGGAAAAAGGACCACTACGCTTCATAAGCGTTGCCACCAGGTCCCTTCATGACCGAACTTGAAGAGGTCTCCGGATGCAGGATTTCTGCGAGAATCTCCAGAGACTCCACGAGCCGTGGGCCAGGTCGATTGAAAGACTGATGGCCATCGGCAAGATAGACGTGGTTGGTCTGCACGGCTTTGAACATTCGACCTTCGCGGTTCAAAGTTTGGCTCGGTACACACAGGAAGTCCCTTGACCGACGCAGGGGAATCGCATTCGTGCGACCGCCCGACTAATCGGTTTTCACAGCCAAGACCCGCGATGATTTCCATCGCTCTGGGAATGAGCGAAGCGACACAACCCATGAGATTTGCACGCCCGGTGTTAGGGGCCATCCTACTGATTGCACCACACCAATGCAATCCTCTACAGTTTTTCATGAAAGGCTCATAGCATGAGCGGTCTTGGATCTCCACGATTTTTCGTGGATGTCCTCCGGAAAATGTGGTAAGAAATTTGTTCAATGTATCGACCGGGTACCAATCATGATGGCATCATCTATTTTCCCGTAAAGCCTGTGAGGGAGGTCATCCATGCCCACCAAGGCCTACATTCTGTTAAAGGTCAAAACCGGCAAATCACGGGAGGTCCTCAACACACTTCGCACCATTCCCGAAGTGGAGCAGGCGCATGCGTGTTTCGGGCAGCCCGACATTTTTGGCTTGGTCAACGCGGAGAGTGATCAGGCGCTGGCGGAGATGATCATGACCAAAATTCATCGAATTCCCGGGGTAGAGGAAACCGACACGCATATCGTCGCGCAAGATTGATTCCTCTCGTCGCCTGGAAAATCCACCGCATACCACACTGGCCGGAAGGAGGGAGTTCGTGTCTTCACGGGCCCGAGGGGTGCACAGCCATGCTCAAGGTCATGGGAATCCTCGCGGGAGTCCTTGTGCTTCTTTCACTGTTCAATTTTCTTCTGGGCATCAGGCCCATTACCTTTCAGACAAGCAGCGATCCCAGTCGATATGGGCTATCGTATGAACCAGTGGCTTTCAAGACCGACGATGGGCTCCTCATCCGCGGATGGTTTATCCCTGCAGGCAACACTTCGCATTCGAACTCTTCTGGCATCCCGAAACGGCCAGCCATCCTGATCGGCCATGGCTATCCATTCGACAAGGCCAACATCCTCCCGCATGTCGTGTTTCTCCATCGAGACTTTCACCTCTTGCTTATAGATTTCCGCTACTTTGGGGAAAGTGACGGCGCCTATACCACAGTAGGGCTTAAAGAAACCCTGGATGTCGCAGCCGCCGTGGCCTATTTGCAACAGCGAGAAGAGGTGGACCCAGAGCGCATTGGCGCGATGGGATTTTCCATGAGCGCAGCCATTATTCTGTTGGCGCAGAATCCCGCCATCAAGGCGATTGTAGCAGACAGCCCATACGCATCGCTCACTCAGGTGCTGCGCCATCAATTCTTCTTTCTGCCGGGACCTCTGGGTTGGCCCATCGTCAAGCTCACCGCGTTCTATGCCTGGCTCTTTCTCGGGGTTGACCTTGAAGAGGCAGCCCCTGCCGCAGCCGTGCGAGCGCTCTCCACCCCGGTTCTTCTCATTCATGGGGAAGCTGATTCTCAACTCCCGGTTACTCACGCCTATCAGATCGCCGCCAACGCCGACCCTCGCTTTCTAGAACTCTGGATCGTTTCACGCGCTGATCATGGACAGGCCCATGCCTTGGCTGAACGGGAGTATGAGCAGAAGGTGCTTCAATTTTTCGCGCGTCATCTTCTGAGATCATGACTGAACCCCATCCGCAGTTCATTGCAAATGAGACGTCTTCGAGTCAGCACGGTCCCCGCACGAGCCTGACAATTGACCCGTCTCCCGGCTGGCTCTATACTGCGATATCCCTGCCAAGACAGTAGCGTGTACAACAAGGAGCAGGACACCAAATGGCTTATCGCACCCGTATTCATACCCTGTTGGACCGTGAACCCACATTGATGTTTCCCGGAGTGTACGACGCCCTTGGGGCAAAGCTTGTGGCCCAGGCCGGATTTCCCTTGACCTTCGTCTCCGGCTACAGTGTCGCTGCCACACAGCTCGGCCTCCCGGATTTTGGCTACCTGACCCAGACGGAAATGGTGGCCACCGCCAAACGCGTGTGCCATGCCGTGGACATCCCTGTTCTCATCGATGCCGACACGGGGTACGGCAATGCACTGAATGTCATTCGCACGGTCCAAGAGTTGATCGACGCCGGTGCGGCGGGAATGTTTCTGGAGGATCAAGTATGGCCCAAGCGGTGCGGGCACATGCGTGGGAAGCGAGTCATCCCCGTGGAAGAACACGTCCAAAAAATCAAGGCCGCCGTGGATGCTCGAGGCGATCGCGATTTTTTTCTCGTGGCGCGGACGGATGCTCGACAAGTCAATGGATTGGATGACGCCATTGCTCGCTGTATGCGCTACAAAGAGGCCGGAGCCGACGCTTTGTTTGTCGAAGCGCCACGCAGTCGGGATGAACTTGCCGCTATTGCCAAGGCGCTTCCACCGCCTCTGGTCGCCAACATGCTTGAGGGAGGAGTGACCCCACTTTTGACCAAAGCCGAATTGGCAGAGTTGGGATTCCAACTCATTGTCTGTCCGCTGACCGCCCTCTATGCCGCAGCGAAGGCGATGCACGCCATGTTCGTTCACCTTCGTGAAACGGGCACAACTCGAGATGCCGTGGATCAGTTGATCGCCTTTCAAGATTTTCATCAGATCATTGAACTTGAGCGACATTATGCGCTTGACGAGCGTTATCAGGCCAGAGAATCTGATCCGCTAGGATGTTCATGAGCCCTCGTCCTCAGAGCTGGAAGTCGGCAGGAGTCTCCATGAGTCTTACATGTGATGGTGTCCTCAACCCTCATCCCAATCGCCAAAAAGCGGACAGATCGGTGGGGGCAACTCTCCCGTGATTCCGGTCTTCTTTCCTTCCTCTCGTTTCTGATGTCCCGTGCTCGCATCGCGCTTCTTTGCTTGCTCACCGGATTAGGCTATAGCCTCGCTCTCTCGAATATCCCGACTCGGTATCCTTTGGGAATACTCGCCTGGGTGGCGCTGATCCCGCTTCACAGCGCAGTGTCACATACCACACCAAGACAGGCGTTTTTACGGGGATGGTTGGCCGGGTGTTTCGGATTTGTCGGCACGGTATATTGGGTCGTCCTCGCCATGCACCGCTACGGCCAGATCCCCCTGGCCATCAGTGTTGGGCTCATGGCGCTGCTGGCCGTGTATCTTGGAGTGTATATAGGCCTATATACGCTGTGTGTGGCCTGGCTCGAACGACGATGGTCGGCTACCACGGTGGCCGTGGGCGCTCCATGCGCATGGAGCGCCCTGGAATTTCTTCGAACTCATGCGCTGAGCGGATTTCCCTGGGCGCTACTGGGCTATTCACAATTTCTCACCCTTCCTGTGATTCAAGTCGCTGACATCACGGGCGTGTATGGAATCTCAGCCCTGATTGTTTTGGTCAATGTCACGCTTTTCCAGATTCTTCGCTGGGTATGGACTCGCCAAACGGCCAACCATTCGTTTCTTCACTCGTTCCCGAAAACGAGTGTGGTCGTTTGCCTCGTATGGGTCACCGCAATCTGGTGGTATGGCTACTGGCGTCTCCACCAGGAGGAGGCACTTAACCAGCAGAGCGACCACCTTCACATCGGGCTGGTTCAAGCCAACATCGACCAAGCACACAAATGGGATCCCGCCTTCCAGACCGAAACCATGGCTCGCTATACCTCTCTCACGAGACAGGTTGCTGGTACCGACCTAATTATCTGGCCGGAGGCCGCCACACCCTTTCTGTTCGAGCAGACTCCTGCCTATCGGGCACTGATCATCGAGCTGGTGCGGGAAGCTGGCACGCCCTTATTGTTGGGCAGTCCCACGCTGCGACGGCACCAGGACGGGCGTCCCTATCTCTTCAACAGCGCTTACCTCGTCAGTCCCTCCGGAGAGACCATCGGGCGCTATGACAAGCAACACCTCGTGCCGTTCGGTGAATACATTCCCCTCAAGACCTTTCTTTTCTTTCTTGAAAAATTAGTGGTGGGAATCGGAGATTTCGAACCAGGAACTGGGGCGACCATTTTACAACTTCCAACTCACTCAGCCACGTCATCAAATCCCTTTGGGGTCGCCATCTGTTTCGAGGTGATCTTCCCGAATTTAGTCCGAGAATTGGCTCAGGCAGGAGCTCAGTTTTTAGTC
>RFGT01000179.1 GCA_003696975.1 Nitrospirota bacterium
CCTCATGACCGGGTTTTTTCTCAAGTGTGACGTCGCCGTCTCCATATCGTGATCCCCAATAGGAGGAAAAGCAAGGGGAGTGAGAATACTTGAATGGCCAACAGCAAGTGCTCTTGGGTTGGGTTGGGAATAAAGGGATATTCAGCAGATTCCTTTGGTGCAATGGAGATCAGGGCCGTCTCGTCCGCCAGCCACGCCACTGTCTTCAAGAAAAAGTCCACGTTGCCGGGAAACAGCTTCAGATAGGCGTTGCTGGCGAACGCGGAGTTCCCGACAAGGACCAGTTTGGGGTTCGACAGGAGCGATTCATGCCGAATGGACCGCTTGGGAGTCAAAGCGGCAGCCAGGATAAAAGGCCCTTTTCGATCGTCTCCTTCATTGAAGACGGGATTCGGGTCGTCAAAATTGGTTTCCAGCCAACTCTGCTTCGATGTGTGAACCAGGGGGTCGAATTGCCAGCCGCTGTCGCCTTCTTCGTGTGGCAAGAGAATGCGTGAAACCGGAAGCAAAACCGGATTCGTGAAATCAAGGGTAATATCATGGCCTGTAAAGCGCCGGATGAGCAGCGCGGTGGGACTGCCCTGGGCAATGCGGTCGAGTGGATCGACGACAATACCGGCAGTCAGTGTCACTCCCCACTGAGATACCCATGTTTCGAGGCCTGTGGTGGTTTCAGGATCCAGTAAGAGGAGTAGGCGTCCTCCTTGTTTGAGGTACTTCGCCAAGTACCGTTGTTCAGTTGAGGTATAAGGACGCTGCGGCCCAGCGATAACGACTACGGTCGGAGAAGTGGAAAGTGTGCGGATCTCGTCCACTGACACTTGACTCACGGTATAACCCTGTTTGGTGAGCAGTTCTTCCGCATAGGAATAGCCACTTCGTTCCAGATTATGGATGTCCCGTTCTCCATGTCCTTCCACGAAAACGATGGTCTTTTGCTGAGTACGTGTCACGCGGATCAATGCACTGGTCAATTCGGCTTCCGTGGGATTGGTGACGTAAATCGTGTGATCTCCGCTTTGGAAAACCGCCGTATCCATCTTGGTGATCTTCAATTGTTTGGCGAGCTGCGGCTGTTGCTCGGGATCGACAAAGCGGACGGACAGAGCTGAATTGGCGTGAGCATAGCTTTCAAGCAGATCCCGATAGGCGGGATATCCCGGGCTGCGCTCATGCGAGAAGACCGTGACTGTGACGGGTTGATGCAAATCGTGGAGTACGTGATGAGTTTGTGGGCTCAACGTAAATCGCCGTGTTTCCGAAAAATCCCATCGGCCGCCATGCCGGATGGCCAGAAAATTGATGATGACCACAATTCCACTAAGTAAGAGGACCGCCAGGATGCTGTTGAGTCCCAGCCGTGTAGAACGTCGGGCGGAGAAAACTTTGAGTTGTTCCCAGGTGCCGGCGAAGTAGATGCCTAAGCAAACAAGGGCTAGGGTCTCGCACAGGATAATAATCCAATTGTTGACGGTGGTCGTCCATTGGGCGAGGATAATGCCGGTCAGCCCAAGAACAGCCCCAAGGATTCCGAATGCGGGAAGGAATCGATGCGTTACCATCGGTGCGAGTCGGCAATGCGGTGCGCGATGAACAAGGACAGGACTATACCCGAGAGATAATAGACCACGTCCTTGATGTCGAGGAGCCCGCGGATCAAACGATCGTAATGTTCGGAGAACGAGAGATAGGAGAGCGTGGTTCCTAATGAGGTCTCGCCCAGGAGTGTTCCGAAGCCTCCCAGCATCCATAGGACCACGATGAGGCCAAAACTAATGAATGCCGCGATGATTTGATTTTCCGTAAGTGCAGAGCCTAATACGCCGAGTGCTAGAAACAGCCCTCCTTGGAGAAGGAGCGCGAGATATCCTGTAACCAGCGGATGCCAGTGAAACTCCGTGTAAAGCGAGAGAAGCACCGGGGTGAGCGCGGTGAGGGCAAGCAACCCGCAGTAGATGAGCAAGACACTCATGAATTTGGCTGAGATAATTTCATTCATCCCGATAGGGGAGGTCAGCAACAACTCCATCGTGTGGAGTTTCCGTTCTTCCGCCAGGAGCCGCATGGTCAGGATAGGTAGGAGAAACATGAGAACGACGCCCAAGCTGTTAAACACAGGGCGGAAGACCAAATCATTTAGGTTGACCTGGACAAAGGTGTTTTGGAGTTGCATCATGCGTATGGCCTGTTGGCCTGCATTGACGACCATCAGATGGGCGAGGAATCCGGCAATGAATAAGAACACGGCTCCAATGACGTAGAACACCGGAGAGACCAGAAAACAGCGAAGTTCTTTGGCAAGAAGGATATGAAATGGACTCATGGTGACAAATCAGATGAAGTATGGGTTGAGGAAGTCGGCGATGAGGGCAAACCTCTCGCGTCCTGTTCGGGCGAGGTCTGCCGGGTCAACGTCAGGAATACTTCCTCCAAGGACATGGTCATTGGGCTCAATTCCAATAATCCCACCCCTTGCTCGACTACAAAACGTGCAAGGTCTTGGCGAATATCTCGATGCAGTTCGCATTCCACAATGGTCGTATTAGGGGTGGGACCGATAAAGACATTCATGACGCCGGGAAAGGCGCGAAGTCGCTCCATCCAGTCAGGTGGAGCTGTCTGGACCGTCAATCTAAATTTCTCCGATTGGCGAAGTCGGGCAGCAAGTTGTTGAGGAGTGTCAATGGCGACAATGCGTCCTTGATGCAGGATGATCACCCGCTGACATACGGCTGTGGCCTCAGAGAGGATGTGGGTGCTGAGAATGATGGTGTGGGATCCGGCTAACTGACGGATGAATTCTCGCATTTCCAGGATTTGCTTGGGATCCAAACCTACGGTGGGTTCATCAAGGATCAAGACTGCAGGATCGTGGATAATGGCCTGAGCCAATCCGACCCGCTGGCGAAATCCACGAGATAGATGGCCGATCAGGCGGCTCTGTACATCTCCCAAGCCGAGTTGATCGATGACGGTGGCTAACCGCAAGGAGAGGTGCGGGCCGATTAGCCCTTTTAACCTCCCCACAAACGTCAGGTACTCTGTGACCGTCAATTCATGATACAGCGGAGGAGTTTCTGGAAGATAACCAATCCGCTTTTTGACTTCCAAGGAATGATCGAAACAATCGAAGCCATCAACCTTCACTGTTCCTTCTGTCGCTGGCATGTAGCAGGTGATGATCCGCATCAAGGTGGTTTTGCCTGCACCATTTGGGCCCAGAAAAGCCACAATTTCCCCGCGATTCACATGAAAGGAGACTTGGTCAATGGCTATCACCGCCCCATATCGTTTGGTGACATGTTGGACAGTAATCATATCAACGAGAAGCGTTCTGTTTTTTAGAGCTGCTTTGAAGCGGGTGACAGACCTTGCTTTGCGAAAAGTGTAATAAAGGCAGGTAATTGCATCATACTGATCCGGAGATTATGGCGTCAAGCGGCGAACCCAAGCCCAAGACTTGTGTTGGAGCCAGAAAGCGAGAGCTGTTTGATTCTGATTGACAATTCTGTATGATTGTTCCATTATGAACTCCCGTTAAGCATTACAGTAAACCGGTCGAGAACATCTATATCCAATCTTCTGTCTGTCCGAGAAACTCTCGGCGAGCAGACCCTGGGATTCAGGAGAGCACCCCGAACATCCCCCAAGTTGTTGTAAAGACCACGAACGTAAAGCTGCTGTTGTGGACTGCAAGAGCACAGAGTGAGAAAGGAGTGAAGTATGCAACCTGTGAGACACATCATGACGTGGGTCGGAGTAGGAACGCTCATTCTTCTCGCGAGCACCGGTTGTGGCATGCGCAAACATGCCGCTGTGCTGAGCGGAGAAACCACGCCTTCACAAGTCGCCAAGAAACAGGAAGTCCTCCCCTCTCCACAATCAAAACAAGCAAAATCCCCGAAAGAACATATCCAAGAAGAATCATTAGTCGGCAAACAAAAGCCCCCTGCACGAGTCGAGGTTCCTCCTCTAGAGCCTGCTGAACCCACGATTCGCTTGCCACAACCGGAGAAACGTGCAAAGGCTGAACCGGAAACACCACCAAGAGAACAGCCCAAAAAACCCGCCCCCTTTACTCCGCCACCCTTTGGCTCGTTGCCTCCCGCTCCTGAGCAGAAGCCTGCGGGGCTGGTGCCGGAGCCGCCGGCTGAGCCGCATCTGGGAGAGGGGCTGGCGTTTGCACCGATTACGCCTGCTCCTGAGGGACAGCCGGAGCACGCTCCTCCGTTTGAAGAAGGTCGTGGTCCTGTCACGCCATTGAAGCCTTCTGAGCTGGTGCCGGAGTCGCCGGCTGAGCCACATCTGGGAGAGGGGCTGGCGTTTGCACCGATTGCGCCTGCGCCTCAGGGAC
>RFGT01000180.1 GCA_003696975.1 Nitrospirota bacterium
CCCCAATGCCATCCGCGAAATCCTGTAATCCGCGGTTCCTACAGAATCGCCGCGACTCAGCCTTACCTGTTCAAACTCCACAGAAGGAAACCAAGGCAACGAAGGCCAAAACAAGGAAGCGGGTTTCCGCCTTACGCGGTTAAAACAAGTCACCATGTGGGCAATGGTCAGCCTGAGGGAAAATATCCTCCCAATAGCCTGCCTCTCTTTGTTGTCTCCGTTTCCTTCTGTAAGAATTGAATCACTACGGCTCAGCGTGGTGCGCCAGCTCAAGGATGATCCCCGCTCGATTCTCGACGCCCAGCTTGGCGAGGATATGCTCCACGTGCTTGTGCACCGTACGGGGGCTGATGTCCAGGATGATGGCGATCTCGGGATTGGACTTCCCGTGCGCCACCCACCGGGCCACTTCGCTCTCCCGGCGGGTCAGGCCGAACGCTTCCCCGAGCTCCGCGGGGTCCTTCCGTTCCTCCGAAAGGAGCAACTGCACCTGCCCGTCCGGCTTGCGACTGGAACGAATCGTCAACCACCCGTTCGGCCCCTCGAGGACCAGCGGGTGTTGTGGCGTTCCCGCTCGGTCTTCGTCCTTGGCCGCCTGGGCCGACTCGGCCAGCCAGTCCTGGACCAAGGCGGGTAACCCGCCCTGACGACCCCGCGAACCGCCCGCGAAATAGGTCCGCAGCCAATTCTCGCAGCCATCGGTCATCCACAACACCTCGCCTCCGGCATTAAGGGCCACCACCCCTTGGGCGCTCTGGGTCAAAGCGAACGACACTGTCTCCAGTTGGTCCCGGAGTCCGGCGAAGGCCCTGGCGGTCTGAAGTGCTTGGGCGAAATGCGGGCTGATCAGCCGCAGCATCTGCCGGTTGCGCGCGGAGAAGTCGCGTTGAAACCGCTGGAGCGCTGCTACCACTCGCACCGGCCCGGGTGGAAAAAAGTCCACCGCCAGATGGAACCGCCTGCCCAAGCGCCGGCAACACTCGTTGCACGCGCCGAAGCGCTCGATGTCTCGCCCTGAACACAACTCCATGACCTTGACCGCACAAGCATCTGCGCCCTCCGGGCGGTCCGAGTCGTTCGGGCATTGCCCAGGCCGGGCCACAAGACAGGGGAATATGCGCTTGGCATCACCCCGCGGGGCATCATGCGCGACCCGCATGATGCCGTTGGCGGTGTCAATCTCCTGGTAGGTGGAGAGATCGCAGGGCACCAATCGGGCCTGCAGAACGACCATCAGATGGGGCAAGGTGGCCAGGTCGGTGTGCGCGTGGATTTCGCGTGCCGCCTCCAGGACAGCCATCAGATCGGTATGTCCCAAACGTTCCATGCGCGCACCTTCTGTTTCCAGGGGCTCTTTCTGCTCCCGGGACCCACAGAACGCGTTTGACGTTAGCATCGCTGATCCCTTGCATCAAGCACAAAAATCATAGGAAAACCCGCAAATCCCGCCCGGCTTGCTCTCGACGTACGCAAGGTTACGTATTGCCTCATGAGCGGCTAATGCCTACGATTAGCCACAATAACACAGCGCGAAGGAGGCTGCGGCCCGCGTTTGAACCTCGGAGAAAACAATGAAACTGCACGGAACTGGGTTGGGGGCTAGGCCGTACCCGCTACGACACCGACGGAGGCGAACTGAGAAGATTTTTCGGCACACAGACGTTCGAGGCGACCGGGGACTTCGATCTTCGTTATGGCATCACCAGTTCCTCAAGGGTGCGGAACGGTATTCTCCGTGCCTTCGCGTCGGTCATCCCAGCAAGGCTGAGCGCGAACGTTGGCCCACAACACCATCAGATCAAGTTGCATGAGACCGTTTCTTGTCTTTCTCATCATGGCGGGTGAGACACTGGACGCACAGCCAGCCTTCGTCACCCCAATTGAGGGCGAGCCGTTCCGGGATTGGACAATCGTCAATTACGTGGACCGAATGTCCGGTCCAGGCATTCTCGATTATCGCGGAGGAGAGTATACATATGACGGCCATGCCGGCGTCGATTTCACGCTGCCTCACTTTCTTGCCATGGACACGGGAGTGAACATCTTGGCGGCTGCCGACGGGGTGGTTTCGATGGTGCATGACGGCGAGTATGACCGAAATACGAGTTTCAATAGCCGTCCGGCAAATCAGGTGACGATCAACCATGGAGATGGATGGGAAACACGCTACCTGCATCTCAAACGGAGTTCCCTCTCCGTGAAAGTTGGAGACGCGGTTCGCGCCGGCCAGAAGATTGCCCAAGCCGGCAGTTCGGGGAACTCCACGGACGCTCACCTGCACTTCGAAGTTCGACGCAACGGGGGTGTGGTTGATCCGTTTTACGATGCGTTATGGCAAGTGCCTATTCCGTACGCCGGTGAGACGCCACGGATGTTGGATGCCGGGATCACCGACCACTTCTCGAGCACGGCTGAATTCAAGGAACATCCGCGCAAAGGTCTCTTCTTTCCGCTGAACGCCTTGTGTGTCCACTGGGTCCAACTCTTTGCCGTTGACCACTCCGACGTGCTGAAATGGGAGTTTTACAGTCCTGCCGGAGCAAAGTATGCCGAGTTCTCCGCCACTCCCGATACGCTGATCCGTTACGGTTGGTATCATGCGGGATGGTATCTCCCTGGCAACCAACCTGGAAAATGGCGGAGCAGATTCTACATCAACGGAGTGCTGTTCTCTGAACTGCATTTCTACGCGAGCACGATGCAGGATTCTGACTCGGACGGGCTGTATGACGATGCCGAGACCGCGCCCTTGATTGTTGGTCAGGACGATTCTCAGACCGACAGCGATGGAGATGGAGCAAGCAACGTCAGCGAGTTCTACTTCGCGACCGACCCAAGCAGTCCGGACTCGAGGCCAGTGCTCCACCTATCACAGAACAATAGCCGTGCGGTGACTCTGAGATTCGACGCCCCGGCTGGGAGACGAGTGTTTATCCAGCGAGCCAGCGATTTGTCGGCTGGCGAATGGAACAATTACCGCCATGTATGCTCAGGCCCCAACCGGCTGCTGAACCTGGACCTGCTGGACTTGGCCCCCAGAGGTTTCTTTCGGATTTCCGCCGGCGTTGACGAGTAGTGGCACTCAGGGCCAAAACAACTTGAGGAATGTGGAAATGCGGAGGTGCGAAAGCATAGGAAAAACCCCGAAACCCGGCCCGGCCTGCGCCGAACGTACGCAAGGTTGCGTATTGACCCATATTCCACTAATTCCTAAGATTAGCCTCCATAACACGGCGCAGTGGAGGCCGTTGCCCGCGTTTGAACTTCGGAGAACACAATGAAACTGCACGGAAATGGGTTGGTTTTGGCTTGGATCGGG
>RFGT01000181.1 GCA_003696975.1 Nitrospirota bacterium
CATCAAGCGTAAGACCCGGTTTCAGTTGCCCTCCATGCCCTGGGAAACCCGGAGATGCGCCCCAACTCGCCGGTAATCCCAAACGGGAGGCTCCGCTTGCACGGCTTCGATCCGCTCTCAGATGGCCACATTCCGCTCGGCCACAGCCACTGACGTCTGCCGTTTCATTCCCACACCGCGTCGCTTTGTTTGAGCTCCAAGGTGAGTTCGCCAACCAGGTGTTTCAGGCGGGCATTCTCTTGCTGTAGGCGGGTCTCCCGTTGGCTGTGCTGATGAACTTCAACGGCCTGCCCCGCATGAGGCAGAAACTGGTCCCGCCATTGATAGTACGGGGCTTGGCTGATTGATGTTCCGGACCCAACTCGGCCACGGCCTTGCCTTTGAGGCCCTGTAACACAATGGCGGCTTTTATTTTCGCATTCCATTTCCGTTGCTTCATAGCTGGTCCTTCCACGATTGATCTGCCACCCTGTACCCAGTTTCGAAGCCCGTTGTCTTAAGGGAGAGCAGTATACCCCTCCCTGGTATACCGCCTAGGAAGAAGAGGAACTGTTGAAGTGAAATAGTTATAGACTAGAGGTTGAACAGAAGAGAATGGCTCTCTAAAATGTAGCTATGGAGCTATTTGTATAGCTCTGTTGAAGAAATGGCAAGATGAGCAATAGCACTGAGCCTTAGAAACTAGGAAGCCGAAAAACTGGCAGCCACTCTCGGAACGAGGATGGAAACTATTCAGATAGGCCAACGATATGCGCTTCTCAGCACCGCCCAGATACAGACGGCGATTCACAAATTACCCCAATTCTATTCCGAAAGCTAGGCGGCTTACAAACGGATGGCCATCATACCTCTTTGAAAAGTAAGGACTGGAGAGGTGCGAGAGTGGCCGAATCGGACGGTCTCGAAAACCGTTGTCCCGCAAGGGACCGTGGGTTCGAATCCCACCCTCTCCGCCACATCTTCTCTCGGAGCTGGGAACTGTAAAATGTGTCAGGCGTAGGGCGGTCTGTCTCTCTACCCACCTCCCGAGACTCGTGAACCGGAGGGTCTTTCACGTAATCCCATGAGATCACGTTCTCGGATTGCTCTCGGGACAAGACAGGGCAGGAGTGGAAGGCCGCGCTTGGATGAGCCGCAAGATATGGTCCCACACGTGCTGTGCCAACCGTATCTTGGGCATACGCTCGGTGTGAGTCACCTCTCCATGGCGAGAGAGGATTATGACCTGATTGTCATCGCTTCCAAAGGCAGAGTGGGAGGAGCCCACATCGTTCACGATCATCAGATCCACGTCCTTGCGGCGAAGCTTCTCTCGACCATGCGTCAGCAGGTCATGGGTCTCCGCCGCAAATCCAACCACAATCTGATGCGTTCGCTTACGCGATAACGTAGCAAGAATGTCTATCGTGGGTTCAAGCTCGATGGTTTTGCCATACCACTCTTGTTTGTTGAGCTTGCCCGCGGCAGATTCACGGGGCCGGAAATCACTGACGGCTGCGGCCATGATCACCACCGTCGCCCAGGGAAATCGGCTCATGATGGCCTGATACATCTCTTGCGCCGTCACAACCGGGATATAGTCAACACCAGCGGGCGGGGAAAGTGCGGTCGGTCCACTTACCAACACCACCTCCGCCCCACGAGCAACCGCGGCCTTAGCGAGAGCATACCCCATTTTCCCGGAGGAGGCATTGGTCAGAAAGCGAACAGCATCAAGGGGCTCTCGAGTAGGTCCCGCGGAAATCACCACGCGCTGGCCACACAAATCCTGCACACGGCATACCTGAGCTTTCACCGCTTCAAGAATCGTGGATTCCGCAGGAAATCGCCCGCGCCCAATCTGCCCTGATGCCAATTCCCCTTCCTCCGGATCGAGAACGATCACTCCACGCTCTCTCAATGTCCGGACATGAGCCACCACTGCCGGGTGTTCCCACATCCCTCCATCCATAGCAGGAGCCAATATAATAGGACATTGCGCCGCCAGCACCACAGTGCTGAGCAAATCGTCGGCAAACCCCACAGCGCATTTGACAAGCGTATTGGCTGTAGCCGGAGCAATCAGGATCACATCTGCCCATTCTGCAAGGGTGAGATGCGGCATGGGATCAGTCTCATCGAACAAGGTGCTCGCAACCGGCTGACGCGAAAGGACCTCAAAGCTACGGGGAGCAACAAATTTGGTCGCCGACTCCGTCATCACCACGGACACCCGCGCGCCCTCACGTACGAGTGCACGGAGCAATATCAGGGCCTTATAGGCGGCAATGCTTCCCGCCACACCCAAGAGAATATGCGTCTCATGCAAAGGATTTGTCGGGGGCACGCCTTTTTCTTTCTCCTTACTCCTCAGACTCCTCGCTACCTTCGGCGCTTTCCTCTTTGGGAGAATCGTCGATGTATACGCTTAATTGCTGCTGGATTTCCTTGGCGTCCTCGTCAGCCTCAGCCAGCATGACCCGATCAAATTCGTGTTCGGCTCGCCGTCTGGCCTCTTTCAGAGCCTGCCGGGCCTCCTGGCCCTTCAGATAGGGGACTTTCCCATGCAGAGCTTCTTCCAGCGCAATGGAGGTCATTTTGGTATACTTGCTTGACTCAGGGGGCTTCGCTCCCTGCATCAACTGCTTGGCACGTTGTGCCGCCACAAGGACAAGCCGATATCGCGAATCAAAGTGATCCAATTGGTCATCAGGAAGCAGGGATAACATATCCGCCATAGGTCCAACTCCCTCTCTAGTTAGTCTGGTTAGTGAAGGTCACAATCCTGAGCGTGATGGACAGGAAACGGTGGTCTTAACCAACAAGCCCTGTTCCACCAGCCATCTTTTATCCAACCGTGATGTTTTCAAGCGTTCAGCTATAATAATAGCTTCTAATTCCTTTGTTGCTTGAACGAGATCTTCATTCCGAACGAGATAATGATATGTGTGAAAATTGGCAATTTCTTCGCTCGCATGTTGCAATCGCCGTTCGATCTCTTCTGGAGGATCGCTGGCCCGCGCCACCAGCCGAGTCCGAAGAGCCTCCAGCGATGGAGGCGTGACGAATACAAAGACAGCCTCCTTGACCCGGGCCATGATTTGCCTGGCTCCCTGAGCATCAATGTCCAGCAGAACATCTGTTTCCGCCTCATGAGCTTGAATGACGGCCTTCCAGGGAGTTCCATACAAGTGATCATAGACTTGGGCCCATTCAATAAATTCATCACGGGCAATCATATCCCGAAACTGAGCTTCATCGAGAAAGTAGTAATCCACGCCATCTCGTTCTCCAGGCCTCGGCTTTCGAGTCGTACAGGACACTGAGAGGGTAAGACCCTCCAGATCCGAGAGCATGGCACGGCACAATGTGCTCTTTCCGACCCCTGATGGTCCTGAGACCACCACAATAAGGCCCGTCTTTCTTCTGCGTAACGTCATGATTGATCCTTTCTGCCTAGTCATGTTGGGAATTTATTCGATATTCTGCACCTGTTCTCGGATCTTTTCCAATTCACCCTTGAGTTCAACCACATGGAGGGCAATAGTGGCATCATTGGCTTTTGCCCCAATGGTATTAACTTCCCGGCTCATCTCCTGCAGCAAGAAATCAAGGGAACGGCCAACGGGCTCGGCGCGATGAAGTAAGGCAGTAAATTGCACAAGATGGCTTCGCAACCGGGTCAGCTCCTCGGTGACATCACATCGCTCGGCCAAGATGGCCGCTTCTTGCGATAACCGATCTTGTGCTGGAAACGGTGATCCTTCCAAAAGCTGTTGGATCCGCTGTTTCATGCGCACATACGCTTCACGTGCCACGACGGGAGTCCGGCGTTGAATGGCCCGCACCAGACGCCTAACAAGCAATAACCGCTTCCGAATTTCCTGGAGCAGCATCCTTCCTTCGCGCTGACGCATTAGCTCAAGTTCCCGAACCGCGCCTCCACCTAATCGCAGAATTACCCGGCCCAGGCGCTGCATGTCCAAGGGCTTCTCAACCACAGAGAAAATGTCACGGAATCCAGCTAAGACGGGAAGATCGATTCCCCCGCTCAATCGAAACTCGCGCCTGAGTGCCTGGAGTGCTTGAAAATAATGAGCAGCCAGCTCATGGTTGATCTGCACAATCTTTGTGGTTCCAAGACCATTGTTGGCCAGCGTGACCGACAGTTCGATTCGACCGCGAGTGCACCGCTGACGCACCAGAGTCCTCATGTCCTCTTCGAGAAATCCAAACCCCTTGGGCAGCTTCATGGCAATTTCGCAAAAGCGATGGTTCACCGATCGAACTTCCACCGTCACCGTGTGACCACGCCATACTCCCTGGCGCCTGCCAAATCCCGTCATGCTCTTCAACATGAGATACCACCCCACTTCCCTTTCCAATTACAGTCCTCCCAGATCACGCAACGCGCACACGCGGGATGACCGGCACGACAGACATAACGGCCATGTAAGAGCAACCGCTGTGACCCTTGCGTCCAGTCCGACCGCGGCAACACTGCCTGGAGGTCGTGTTCAATCTGGATGGGGGTGCGACTCGACGTTAAGGCTAGCCGGTTGGCCACACGGATGACATGCGTGTCCACCACTACCGCGGGAATACCGAAACACGCACCCAACAGCACATTGGCGGTCTTTCGCCCCACGCCTGGCAGCGCCATTAAGGCTTCGCGAGTGCGCGGGATTTCTCCATGAAAGTCTGCGAGCAGCCGTTGGCTGCATGTAATGAGATAGCGTGCCTTAGCTTGATACAAGCCGACAGGACGGATCAATGACTCCACTGTTTCCTGATTAGCGTGCGCCAGCTCATAGGGGGTTGGATAGCGAGCGAACAACGCAGGGGTGACCTGGTTGACACGGGCATCCGTAGATTGCGCGGACAAAATCGTCGCTATCAGCAACTGAAATGGTGTGGCATAGGCCAGTTCAATGTGGACGGTCGGTCCCGCGGCTTTGAGAGCACGAAGAATACGACGAGCCCGTGCCTTCCTCGCCATGTTCACATCCGTGATCCCTCCCTTTATCTCTCCGCCATATTCATGTGCGTGAACCCAGAGCCCCTTCATCTAGCCCACGCCATGGCAGTGAAGAGTTTTGCCTCAGAACAACCCGTTTCTACCTGAGCATCCCCTTGATG